>JBBQYK010000048.1:0-17226 GCA_038208765.1 Verrucomicrobiota bacterium | reverse complement strand
TTCCATTATTTGCGGTCGTGCTGGTGGGTTGCGTGAGCAGCCCGGGACCGCTGCGCCTGGATACGGCGCATCCGGCGAACCCTGACGCTGCGCAAGCTCCGTATGTCGCGGAGCACAACACACTGCTCGCGGTGACGAATTCAATCGCAGTGGCAACGAACGCCGCACCCGCAGCGGAACACGAACATGACAAGCACAAAGCAAAATGAGTATGACCGCACTGAAACCCACTCTCGTTCTGCTGGCCGCGGTGCCGGTGCTGTTCGTCGGCTGCACCAGCACGAATCCGCAAGGAGCGTTCGATGATGCTGCGGCTACAGTCACGGCCCGCACCGGACATAAACTGCAATGGATGCGAGACGATGATGCGCGCGATCACATCGACCACGCCGTAACATCCATGCTGCAAACGACAAACCTGATGGCTCGCGATGCCGTCACGATTGCGCTGCTCAACAATCGGTCTTTGCAGGCGGACTTCGAAGAGATTGGAATTTCTCAGGCCGAATTGGCGCAAGCGTCCCGGCTGCGAAATCCACAATTCGAGGGACTTTGGCGCGTGCCGACACGGGGCGCGAAAGTTGTGAACGCCGAGTATTCTCTCGCTCAGGAATTTCTCGATCTGCTGACGCTTCCCGCGCGCAAAGCGATGGCCGCTCGTAATCTTGAAGTAACGAAGCTGCGCATTGCGCATCAGGTTTTGGCGCTCGTCGAAGAAGTTCGTGCTGCGTTCCATACCGTCCAGGCCGCACAAGACCTCACGAATCGCCTCGCGCTCGTGGTGGAAGTGAATGAAGCCGCGGCGGACATTGCGAAGCGGCAACACGACGCGGGAAACATCAACGACCTCGAATTGTTCAACCAACAAGCCGCCTTTGCGCAATCGCGTCTCGACCTCACTCGCGCTCAGTTACGATGGCGCGCCGACCGTGAGCGGGTGAACCGTCTGCTCGGGTTGTGGGGCAAACAGCTCAACTGGCAGATCACCGAGCCGTTGCCTGGATTGCCCGAAAAAGAATGGCCACTCGAAAACCTGGAAGCGCTGGCGATTCGGCAGCGGCTCGATTTGTCGGCGGCTCGCGAGAGCACGGCGAATCTGGAAGGCGCGTTGCGTCTGAAGAAGAGCGTGCGCTGGCTGCCGGGCGCGAGCATCGGCGTGAACGCCGAACACGAGTTGGATCACTCCTGGGTCGTCGGGCCGAGCCTCAGTTTGGAAATTCCGATCTTCGATCAGGGACAGCCGGAGCTTGCCCGGCTCGCGGCGGAATATCGCCGCGCAGCCAGAACTCTGGAAGCACTGGCGGTGAACATTCGTTCCGAGATTCGCGAGGCGCGCGACACGCTCGTGGCCGCCCGCAACACGGCCGAGTATCACCAGAAAGTCCTGCTGCCGCAGCGCCAACGGTTGTTGCGCGAAACGCTGCTGCAATACAACGCGATGCAGAAAAGCAACTTCGAGCTGCTGCTCGCTAAAGAGCGAGAACAGCAGGAAGCCCAAGCCGCCATCGAAGCGTTGCGCGATTACTGGATTGCTCGGGCGCGGGTGGAAACGGCCGTGGGCGGAACCGCCCAACCCATTTCAACGAATGCGGCGCCTGCACAAACCACGCCGCCCAAAGCGCAGGAACATCAGCACAACCATTGAAAGGAGATTGAACCATGGATCGTCGTCAATTTTTTACCGGAGCCGCGAGCGCCGTTGGCGGAGCAGTTCTGGCAAAGCTCGTCCCTTCCGCTGTCGCGGCACCCGCTGGAACAAACGCCGTCAGCGTAGGCAAGACCGTGCCGTTCCTTCCGCCCGCGGATTGGAAAGGCTACAAGCCGGTCATCACGCCGAACGGCCTGACGCTGCCGTGGAAAATGGTGGAGGGCGTGAAAGTGTTTCACCTCGTCGCCGAACCTGTGACGCATGAGTTCGCGCCCGGCCTCGTTGCAGAGTGTTGGGGCTACAACAACCGGGTTCACGGCCCGACCATCGAAGCCGTCGAGGGCGACCGCATTCGCATTTACGTCACGAATCGCCTCTCCGCTCCGACCAGCGTTCACTGGCACGGCATTCTGCTCCCGAGCGGAATGGATGGTGTGGGCGGTGTTTCGCAGAAGGCGATTCAGCCGGGCGAGACGTTCAAATACGAATACACGCTCCAGCAGCACGGCACGTTCATGTATCACTCGCACCACGACGAGATGACGCAGATGCAGTTGGGGATGATTGGACTCTTCATCATTCACCCGAAGAACCCAACCACGCCGCCGCCCGCCCGCGATTACGCGATCATGTTGAGTGAGTGGAAAATCGAAGTCGGCGCGCGTCGGCCCGACCCCAACGAGATGACGGACTTCAACGTGTTCACGATGAACGGGCGCGCGTTTCCCGGCACGCAGCCGTTGTTCGCAAAAGTCGGCGACCGGGTGCGCATCCGCATCGGCAATCTCAGCACGATGAGCCATCACGCTATTCATCTGCACGGCTACAATTTCAAAGTGGTCGCGACGGACGGTGGTGAGATTCCCGAAGCGGGCCAGTGGCCGGAAACGACCGTTCACATGCCCACCGGCAGCACGCGGACGGTGGAGTTCGTGGCGGATGCGCCGGGCGATTGGGTCATGCACTGCCACATGCTGCATCACGTCATGAACCAGATGGGCCACGATTTCGGCAACATGATTGGCATCGACACCACGAACCTGAACAAAAAAATCCGCAAGCTCATCCCCGGCTACATGGTCATGGGCCAGGACGGAATGGGTGACATGGGCGACATGGGGATGAAGGTCCCGCCGAATTCCTTGCCGATGGTGGGCGCACAAGGCCAGCACGACTACATCACGATGGGCGGCATGTTCACGATTCTCAAAGTGCGCGAGGAATTGCCCGCCGATGGGTCCGACCCCGGTTGGTATAAATCGCCGCCCGGCACCCTTGCGGAACTGGCTCCTGAATCTGATTTGAAGCGCGACGGCATCAACGTCGAGCAACCGAAGAAAACTGCATCACTGAACAAGGCGGCGGCTGATCCGTGGTGCGGTGTTCCCCAAAAACAATTTGCGCAAGTCCGGGGCAAGTGATCTCGGCGTGCGCGAAAACAAACAAAAGGAAACAAATGAAAAAACTCAGTTCAATCGCAGCGGCGCTCGCGATAGTCACGTTGTCGGGAGCGACGGCGTTTCTCGTCGGTTGTAAAAATAACGAGGGAGCCAGTCGCAGCGGCGGTCACGTCCATCAATACACCTGCGCTATGCACCCGGGCGTAATGCAAAGCACCCCGGGCAACTGCCCCAAGTGCGGAATGAAGTTAACTCACAAACATTAACCAAATTGCCGTCGCGTTGACGGCGAGACACAAAACAAAACCATGAAACTGAAGAAACACATCATCACTGCGGCCTTGGTCGCCGGATTCGCTGCCGGCACATTCAGCACCTTCGCCCAAGACAAACCTGCTGACACCAAGGCGAAGCCTTACCCGCTGAAGACCTGCGTTGTGACCGACGAGGAAATCGGCAAAGACCCCGACATGAAACCGCACGTCTTCACCTACAAAGGCCAGGAAGTGAAGCTCTGCTGCAAGGGCTGCTTGAAAGACTTCGAGAAAGACCCCGCGAAGTACACGAAGAAGATCGAAGACGCGCAGAAGACCAAGAAGTGATGGCCCGCCCCTTGATTCCGCCTGTTCGCTGGCGTCGCCTAAAAGGTAACGCTGGCGGGCGGGTGTTTTTTGGTTTCGTGCGGTGACACCGGTGGCGGAACGATCCTGCGACGCTCCAGCGAATAGTTCCACCTCACCTTGGCCAAAATGCTGTTCGGAGAAAGTGCGTACGGTTTTCAGGGGACAAAACAATATCAGCATGAATGGATGACACAGAGATCATCGCTGCCGTTGTGGCGGGAGACGGAGACGCGTTCGGTGCGCTGGTGGAGCGTTACCAGCGCACGCTCTATTACTTCGTCGTGGGCAAAGTGGCGGATGATACGGAGGCGAAGGACATCGTGCAAAAGTCGTTCGTTGCCGCGTTTCAAAATCTCGGCGACTTCCGGCTGGGCGAAAGTTTCTTCGCGTGGTTGAAGGGCATTGCGCTGAATCATTGCCGCAACGAATGGCGGCGCTATCAGAGCCAGGCACGGATGGCGGGCCGTCTGTTGGAGGAGAAACGGGCGGAACTGGAACTCGCCTCGTTTGATGCTCGTGCCGACGAAGGCGAAGGTCGCATCGCCGCGCTGCGGCAGTGCTTGGAGCTGCTGAGTCCGCACGAACAAACCATCATCGAACTGCGCTTCGTGCAGGAACTCCCGCTGGCGACCATCGGCGAACAATTGGGCCGTGGTGCCGAGGCCGCGCGGTTGTTCCTGTATCGGATTCGGCAGCGGCTGGCTGACTGTGTGAAGAAACGACTGTCTTTAGAAACCCCATGAGCGCCGCTGAACTCTCCCGCTTCGATGATCTGGTATCGCGCTATCTCGACGACACGTTGACGGACAGCGATGCCGCCGAGTTGGTCGCGTTGCTGGCGGAGCCGTCGTGGGCTAATCGCTTTCTGGAGTTGACGCGGCTGAATTCCGAAATCGCCGGGCTGCTCGCCGCGCCGGTGCCCGACGCGGCGATGGTGGAACTGGTCCGAAGCGACATCGAGAAAAGTCATGCCGGAGCGCAATCCGCGTCCAGTGGAGTGCGGTTACGCATCGTGGAGCGGACACAGCCACGCACTGCAACGCAGCCGACGATCTCGGTGCCGCGCCCGATGCGGCGACAGAGAAAGCCCGCGTTGCGCGCGCTGGCGTGGGCGGCGGTGTTCCTCATTCTGGCGGCACTGGCGGGGATTTATCTTTCGGATGTTTGGCGGCCCGCTGGAAAAATCGAAGTGGCCGCAGTGCAAGGCGAGGTTTATTTCATCGACGCTGCGGGCCAGACGCTGGTGACGGGCGTGCAGAGGTTGAGCAAGGCGGGCAAATTGAAGACGGTGGGAAAGGCCAGCACCGCGACGCTGGTGCTGGGCGACGGCACACGGGTGGATGTGGGCGGGAACAGTGTTCTGGCCACTCCATCCGCCAGCGGCCCGCCGCGTCTTTACCTGGAGGACGGCTCCCTGACCTCACAAATTGTCCGGCAGCCCCGGAATCATCCGCTGACCTTCGCCACACCGGAAGCGGACGCGGTGGTCAAAGGGACGGCGCTCAGTCTGGAAACCACGCGACATCACACCCGGCTGGTCGTCACCGAAGGCGAGGTGCTCTTGAAGCGGCGGGCCGATGGGGCGGAAATCCTGGTGAACGCCGGCTCGCACGTCCTCGTTGCGCCGAATGCAAAGCTGGTCGCCAGTCCGAATGACCCCGCGCCGCAACACCGCTGAATTTATGAAAACCAAAAACATCACCAGCAGCCGAAGCATCCGTCTTCTCCTCCTTTCACTACTCACGATCAACCTGAGCGCGGCTGAATCCTCACGCGTCGCGCTCGTCCGCACTCCTGATGGCGGCATCCAGCCGCAGGCGGCGGTGGACAGCAAGGGCGTGGTTCATTTGATTTACTACAAAGGCGACGCGGGTGGCGGCGACATTTTCTACGCGCGTCAGCAACCGGGAGAAACCAACTTCTCGAAACCCATGCCCGTGAACAGCCAGCCGGGCAGCGCCATCGCCGCAGGATCAATTCGCGGGGCGCAACTGGCGGTCGGCAGGAACGGGCGCGTGCATGCGGTTTGGAACGGCGGCAAAGGCGCGACGAAAGTGAGCGTGGGCGGCAAGGACGTGACGCCGTTGCTCTACACGCGATTGAACGAGGCGGGCACGGCTTTTGAACCGGAGCGCAACATCCTCACCTACGCGGCGGGACTGGATGGCGGCAGTTCCGTGGCGGCTGATCCGCAGGGCAACGTCTATGTCGCGTGGCACGGAAGTGCTCCCGACAACAAAGATAAAGAAGCGGGCCGCGCCGTGTTCGTGTCGCACTCCACTGACGACGGCAAAACATTCCAGCGCGAGAAGCCGGCCGCTCCCCGGAAAACGGGCGCTTGTGGATGCTGCGGAATGCGCGCCTTCGCGGACAGTCAGGGAGCCGTTTACATTCTTTATCGCGCAGCGACGGACATGATGGAGCGCGGCGAAACTCTCCTGGTGTCCGGCAAACCGGGCGCGGATTTCAAAATTGCCTACACGCATCCGTGGAAGGCAATGACCTGCCCAATGAGCAGCGCGACCTTGACGGAAGGGAAAACCGGCGTGGTCGCCGCGTGGGAAACGGGCGACAATGTTTTCTTCGCCAGCGTCGATCCGAAAACGATGCAAGTGTCTCGCCCCGTTTCGCCGCTGGCGGGACTCAAACGCAAACATCCGGTGGCGGTCGCCAACGCCAGCGGTGAAACGCTCCTCGTCTGGACGGAAGGCACCGGCTGGGCGAAAGGCGGCTCCGTGGCGTGGCAGGTTTTCGACAAAGAGGGAAACGCGAGTGGCGAGAAGAACCGCGCGCCAGGAGTTCCGGTGTGGGGGCTGCCTACGGCGTTCGCGAAACCGGACGGCAGTTTCGTGATCGTGTATTGAGCGTCACTCAAAACCGTCACCGATGCGTTGTGCTTTGAATTATTGTCGTGGGTTTGCAGCCGTCATGATTCTGATCTGCATGGCCGGCATGACGCCGACCGTAGGCGCGCAAAACTTCGCGCCCGTCGCCAAGGCCACGCCGCTGCCGGAAGAAGTTTTCCTCGGCCAGCCAATCCTCCTTTCCAGCGCGGAGTCGATTGATCCGGATGAAGGGCCGCTGCCGTTGAGCTTCCTTTGGGAGTTCGGCGACGGCGCGACTTCGACTGAAGCCAGTCCGCTGCACGCTTACACCAACGCCGGTGCCTACCGCGTGTCACTCACGGTGAGTGACGGGACGGACGCCGCCATCGACACGGTGGTCGTGCATGTGCTCGCACCGCCCACGACCACGTCGCCCGCGCGCAGCAGTCTGCTCGCGCTCAATCCGGCGGAGACGGAGTTATGGGT
Organism: Verrucomicrobiota bacterium; assembly: GCA_038208765.1. Taxonomy (GTDB): domain Bacteria; phylum Verrucomicrobiota; class Verrucomicrobiia; order Limisphaerales; family SIBH01; genus JANNGC01. The sequence goes on along the minus strand of JBBQYK010000048.1, from coordinate 10,244 downwards.
GGTGAACCCGGATGCGAATTCGGTGTCCGTGTTGAGCGTGGCGAGTAACACGCTGACGAAGGTGACGGAAATCGCCGTGGGCCGGCAGCCGCGCACGCTGGCGTTCAGCCGCGACGGCGGGCGCGTGTTCGTCGCGTGTCAGGATGTGAACGAGTTGTGGGTGTTGAATGCGGCGGCGCGCAGCGTGGCTGGAAGAATTACTGTCGGACACCAACCTTACGGCGTCGCCGTTTCGCCGGGCGACGGAACGATTCTCGTGTCGAATCAGGGCGACGGCACGGTCTCCATCATTTCGTCCGCGCTGGTCGTGAAGAAAATTTTCCGCGTGGCTGAGACGCCGCGCGCGCTGGCCGTTACCGCCAATGGCAGCCGCGCTTATGTGACGCACTTCCTCACGCGCGGCGAGGCCGGCGCGGTGACGGAGATTGACCTCGCCGGGTTGCGCGTGTCGCGAACGAACGCCCTCGTGCTGGACACCAGCCCCGACACCACGTCGAGCGGCGGCGGTTTTCCGAATATGCTCGGCGCGCTGACGATTGATCCGGCGGGACGCGCGGCATGGTTCGGTGGATTGAAGGCGAACACGGGGCGCGGCCTGTTCGTGAACGGCGCGATGCCGCAGCCGGAGAACACCCTGCGCGGCTTCTTCGGCAAGGTGAATCTCGCGAGCGCGACGGAGGAACTCGACCGGCGCATTGACGCGAACGATTCGGACAGCGTTTCCGCCATCGCGTTTTCACCGAACGGACGCTGGGCTTACGTCACGCACCAAGGCGCGGGGAGGCTCTCGGTTTACGACTTGTCGGCGGCCACGCTCATCAATCCCGGCGATGGCAACACGGTGAGCTTCGCTGCGCGGATTGACCTCGGCCACGCGCCGCAAGGCATCGTCGTGTCGGCGAATGGACAGCGCGGTTACGTGGCGAATTACCTTTCGCGGGATGTGCAGGTGCTCGACTTGAGCAATCCGCGTGCGCCTTCCGTGTTGGCCACCGTGCCTGTCGCGAACGAGCCGCTCCCGCCCACCATCGCCAACGGCAAGCGGCTGTTCTACCGCAGCCGTGAGCCGCGCCACTCGTTTGCCAATTACATCGCCTGCGCCTCCTGCCACGCGGATGGCGGCGGGCACGACGGGCGAACGTGGGATTTTACGAATCGTGGCGAGGGCATGCGGAACACGCACGACCTGCGCGGACGCGGCGGCGTGGCGCACGGACCGGTGCATTGGAGCGGCAACTTCGACGAGATTCAGGATTTCGAGAACGACATCGTGCTCTTTTTCGGCGGCACCGGACTCGCGCAAGACGGCCAGCCTCCGAACCCGCCGCTCGGCGCGGCCAACGCCGGTCGCAGCGCAGACCTTGATGACCTCGCGGCCTACGTGTCGTCGCTGACGGAGCCGGCGCGCAGTCCGTTCCGCAACATCGACGGCACGCTCACGGAAACCGCGCAGCGCGGAAAAAGTTTGTTCAACCATGCCGCGCTGCAATGCGCGTCGTGTCACGCGCCGCCGCGCTTCACGGATAGCGTGCTCACACCCGCCCCAACGAACTTCGTGCGCCACGACGTAGGAACGCTCACGCCCGCCAGCGGGCAGCGGCTCGGTGGGCCGCTCGATGGATTGGACACGCCGAGCCTCCTGGGCCTGTGGGATTCCGCGCCGTATCTGCATGACGGCAGCGCAGCGACCTTGCTCGACGTGTTGACCACGAGGAATACCAACGACCTGCATGGCGTGACCTCGACTCTTTCCACGAATCAGCTTTCCGACCTGATGGCCTACTTGCTGTCGCTCGACGGTTCGACCGTGGACACAGCCACCGACAATGACAGCGATGGGATGTCGGACCAGTGGGAGCAGTTGCACCGGCTGAATCCAACATCAGCCGTTGACGTGATGGCGGATGCCGACAGCGACGGCGCGAGCAACCGGGACGAATTCCTCGCTGGCACTGACCCGACGAACCCCTGGTCGCGACTGTTCATCCATCAAGTCCAGCGCGGCCTCGGCGGAGTGTCGATTTTCCTTCCCACCGTGAGCGGCAGAACTTACGTCGCCGAGTCCACGGATACGCTCCCGGCTACGAACTGGATTGCGGTGGGCGGCGTGACCGGCACCGGCGCGGAGCAAGTCATCACCGACACGAACGCGCCGCCCGGACAGCGATTTTACCGAATCAGACTCACGCCATAACCGGCGAACATCACGACCATGAAAACAAATCGAAGCAAACTCACCACCGCTGCGCTGATCCTGCTGTTGGCCGCTTCATCGCACGCCGCCGTCTGGAACGGCTTCAATGACCGCAGCACCAACTTACTGACTTTCACATTCAGCTTTACTGGCACGACGAATCCCGCCGCGGGCGACAGCAACGAAAACTATTACGACGGCGACATGGGCGACTCCGATGGCGATGGCTGGATGGACCGCGCGCTCATCGCGCGCTACGGCCTGTTGCTCAACACGGGCGGCGGCTTCATGACGCCCGCCGCCAACACCATCGTGGGCGGCACCTACCGTTTCGGCGACAAGGACGGCGTGGGCAACGACGCCGCGCAATGGGCCGATGTGGACAACGACGGCGACCTCGACATCCTTCAGGGCGGCAACGGCGAGACGCTCACATTGCAAATCAACGCCGGTCTCGGACGCTTCACCACGAAACCCATTCCGACGGTCAGCGCGCTGAACATCGTGAACATCGACATCGACAAGGACGGCGACGTGGATCTGGCCATCGCGCACTCGTTTTGTTCGGACGTGGCTTGCGGCCACGGTTGCGCGGAAACCAATTGCGCCGGCACCTGGCCCAAGCAGTTCGCGCTCTACCTGAATGATGGCAACGGGAACTTCAGCAACGTCACGACCGCGCGCGGCTTTCCGAACAACTTTGGCACGAATCTCATCGTCGGCCTCGTGGCGGGCGACGTGGACGGCGACGGCGATTTTGATTTGCTGATGATCAACGGCATCGCCCGCGCCATCACGCTGGCCCGCAACAACGGCAGCGGCTTCTTCACGCTGACCAACCTTCCGTTCGCCGTCGCGATGGCGCCCATCCGGCCCATCGGTTCCGGCTTCTCGCAAGGCATGAATCTCGGCGACATCGACGGCGATGGCGACCTGGACCTCGTGTGCGCGCTCGACCGCGACACGGCCGGCTCGCCGCATCCACGCGTGGCCCACGCGGTCTTCATCAACGACGGCGCGGGGAATTTCGTCGAGGAGACGGCGACACGCTTCACCGTGGCCGGCGCGAGTTTCTACTCCGGGGCTAACGGCAAGTTGATGGACGTGGATTACGACGGCGACCTCGACTTCTTCGCGTTCAACGGAACGACGAAGCACCTTCAAGTCTATCTGAACGACGGCACGGGCCGCTTCACCTACAGCGCCACGGACTCGCGCATCTTCACGGGCGGCAGCGCCAGCGCCGGCACTGGCGCGGACACCGACGTGACCGACCTGAATCGCGACGGCGCTTACGACGTGTGGGTGGGCGCGGCGGGACAAGACCCGCGCACGCTCCTCAACACTTATCAATCGCCGGACGGCTTGCCCGCGAATCTCCCGCGCAATTTCTCCGTCCTCGCGAGCGCCACCAACGGCGTCACGATCTCGTGGCAGCATCCGCCTTACGCCGACGTGGCGCGCTGGTACAAAGTCTATCGCTCCACCGCGCCGAAGCTCGCGCCCACCGACCGGCGCGTGCTCAAGCGCGTCGCCATCAGCCGACATCAGGATGAAGGATTCGCCGCGCCCCTTACGCGCTTCACCACCACGGCGTATCTCAACGACCCGGACGTGATTCTCGTCGGCACGAACAACGAAGTGCAGTTCACCGACCGCACCGCGCTACCGGGTGTGACCTATTACTACACCGTCGCGCATGTGGGCACCGAGAACATCGAGAGCGTGCCGACAGGGGAACTCGCGGCCGGCATCCCCGCGTCTGGCGGAGCCGACACCACTTCACCATCGCTCGAAATCGTCAGCCCCTTGATGCAGGACTGGACGGCCTATCCGCGCATCGTGTTGAACTACGCCGATGGCGGCAGCGGCATCAATCCGGCGAGCTTGCGCGTCTCGTTGAACCGCGCGCTCGGCAATCCCGCTGCCGGTGGACGCGCGATTGGAGCCGACATCACCGACCTGTTCTTCCGCAAAGATGACCGCGCTTACATCGCCGCACTGACGCCGCCACTCGCCCTGGCGAACAACCTCCTCGTCACGCTCACCGCGAGCATTGCGGACAACGCCGGCAATTCGCGCACGCACCAAGTGCAGTTCTTCGTCACGACCCTTTCGCCGCAACCGCCCACGGCCAACCTCGCCACCAGCGTCACCAATGGCCTGGCCCCGCTCACGGTGGATTTCAATGGCAGCGCCTCCACCGACTCCGATGGCAAGGTGGTGCGCTGGGAATGGTATTTTGGCGACGGCACCACCGCGCTGGGCCGCACCGCCACGAAGACGTTTACCGCCGGAGGAAGTTATCCCGTGACCTTGCTCGTGCGCGACACCCACGGCGGCGTGAGCACCGTCACGCGCGCCGTCACCGTCGCGGACTTCACGATTCTGAGCGCGGGCGTGGTCGGCGCGGATTTCACGTTCACCTTCCCGACCACCACCAACCGCACCTACGTCATCGAGCGCACCGCGTCGTTGAGTCCCGCCAGTTGGAGTGAATGGACGACCCTGTCCGGCAACGGCTCCGTGCGCAGCGTCACCCACACCAACGCCAGCGGCACACAGCAGTTCTACCGCGTGCGAGTGGAATGAACTGATGCAGCTTGCTACGCCCCTCCGGGGATTCGACCCCGACGCGGCGAAACCGCCATGACCTTGGTGCCCCCGCCGCGCATTCTTCACATTTCATGTAATCGGGCGCGACCCGGTGCGTCAGCTTGGTTGAATGAGCACGATTGAAAAGCATCTGTTGCAACACTTGAACGAGTTCACCGGGTTCGCCCGTAAACGGCTGGCCGACCCGGAACTCGCCGATGATGCCGTGCAGGAGAGCCTGCTCAAAGCGTTGAAGGCGTCCGGCACCCTGCGCGACACGGAGAACGCGAAGGCCTGGTTTTACCGCATTCTGCGCCGCACCATCATCGACCTGTACCGCCGCCGCGATGTGCAGAAGCGGGCCGTGGAGCGGATGGAACGCGACCTGGATTCAACGCCGACGCCGGATGAAGAGCGCGTGACGTGTGGCTGCCTTGAGAAACTGATTCCGACCTTGAAGCCGGAATACTCGACGCTCGTGCGGCGGCTCGATTTGAATGGCGAAGCGCTGGAACCGGTCGCCGCGAGCCTCGGCATCACGACAAACAATGTGAAAGTCCGGTTGCACCGCGCCCGCCGGCAGTTGAAGGAGCGCGTCACTCAAACGTGTCGCATGTGCGCGAAGCACGGCTGCTTCGATTGCACCTGCGACACCACTTCGGAAAGGAAGGACTGAATTATGGCCAAAGACCCTATTTGCGGAATGACGGTGGACGAATCCTCGCCGCTGCGTGCCGAGCGGGACGGGCAGACGTATTTCTTTTGCAGCGAGCACTGCCGACAGAAGTTCATCGGGCAGGCGCGGTCTGGGAAAACGATTCCGCTCACGCTGACAGAGACGGGCGGCGGATGCTGTGGTGGTGCGCAAACCAAACCCGCCAGCGACACCGGCGATTGCTGCGGCGGCAAGCAAGCGCAAGAGGAGCAGGAACACGCCGCGCACGGTCACGACCACAGCGCGGAAGAACACTCCTGTTGCCACGGCAAGTCGGAGAGCAATCCCGCGACGCACGCCACACACGACCATTCTCATCACGAGCACGCCGGCGCAGCGATGAACCCTTCCGCCGCCGCGAAATACTTTTGCCCGATGTGTCCCGGCGTGGAATCGGAGAAGCCGGGCGATTGTCCGAAGTGCGGCATGGCCTTGGAACGCAATCCAGCGTGGGTTGCACCGGCGGCGGACAAGACAATCTATACCTGTCCGATGCACCCGGAAGTGCAGCAGGATCATCCGGGCGATTGCCCCAAGTGCGGCATGGCGCTCGAACTCCAGACCGTCAGCCCCGGCGCAGAAGAGGATGACAACGCCGAACTCCGCGACATGACGCGGCGGCTCTGGATCGGCGGCGCGCTCACGCTGCCCGTCTTCGTGCTCGCGATGGCGCACCTGATCCCCGCGCTCGGTCACGAGAGCTGGGTGATGAGCGATGCGTCGCGCTGGATTCAATTCGCCCTGTCCACGCCCGTCGTGCTGTGGGCGGGCTGGCCGTTTTTTCGGCGCGGCTGGCGTTCGCTGGTGACGTGGCATTTGAACATGTTCACGTTGATCGCCATCGGCGTCGGCACGGCCTTCGTTTACAGCGTCGTGGCCATGGTCGCACCAGGTTTATTCCCGCCGGCGATGCGACCGCACGGCGCGGTGGACATCTACTTTGAAGCGGCGGCGGTGATTGTGGTGCTCGTGCTGTTGGGCCAGGTGCTCGAACTCCGCGCCCGCAGTCGTACGGGCAGCGCCATCAAAGCATTGCTGAATCTCGCGCCGCCCATCGCGCGTCGCGTCGGTAAGAATGGCGACGAGGAAGTTCCGCTCGAACAAGTTCACGTTGGCGATTTGCTCCGCGTTCGCCCCGGCGACAAAGTTCCGGTGGATGGCGCGATCACCGAAGGCCATTCCAGCGTGGAGGAATCCATGATTACCGGCGAGCCGTTGCCGGTGGAAAAGAACGTCGGCGACAAAGTGACGGGCGGGACGGTGAACGGCACCGGCGGTTTCGTCATGCGCGCGGAAAAAGTCGGGAGCGATACGTTGCTCGCACGCATCGTGAACATGGTCGCCGAAGCGCAGCGCAGCCGCGCACCGATCCAGGGCCTGGCCGACAAGGTGGCCACGATTTTCGTTCCGGTGGTCGTGGCCGTGGCGGTGCTGACATTTGCGCTCTGGATGTTTTTCGGTCCAGAGCCGCGTTTGGCTTACGCCATCGTGAACGCGGTGGCGGTGTTGATCATCGCCTGTCCGTGCGCGCTCGGTCTGGCCACGCCCATGTCCATCATGGTCGGCGTCGGGCGCGGCGCACAGGAAGGTGTGCTGGTGAAAAGCGCCGAGGCCCTCGAACGATTGGAGAAAATCACCACGCTCGTCGTGGACAAGACGGGCACGCTCACCGAAGGGAAGCCACGGCTCATGGATGCAGTGACGGTGGAAGGCTTCGACCCAAACGAACTGCTTCGCCTGGCTGCTTCGCTGGAGCAAAGCAGCGAACACCCGCTGGCTGCAGCCATCGTCGCAGGCGCGAAAGCAAAGAACCTCGGCATCGAACCAGTTGCCGACTTCCGCTCCGTTACTGGCGGCGGCGTATTCGGTCGGGTGGCAAACAAGAGTGTGCTCGTCGGCAAACCAAACTTCTTGCGCGCCGAAGGAGTGACCGACCTTGGCACTTTGGAAACCAGGGCGGAACAACTTCAGCAGTCCGGGCAAACCGTCATCTTCGTCGCGGTGGATAAAAAAGCCTCGGGCTTGCTCGCGGTCGCTGACCCGGTGAAAGCCACGACGCCCGATGCGATTCACGAGTTGCACGCGCTGGGGCTGCAAATCGTCATGGTCACCGGCGACAATCGGCGCACCGCCGAAGCGGTGGCCAAGACGCTCGGCATTGACGCGGTGGAAGCCGAGGTCGAGCCGCAGGCAAAGAGTGAGCGCATCCGGAAACTCCAACAGGAAGGAAAAGTCGTGGCGATGGCCGGCGACGGTGTCAACGACGCGCCCGCATTGGCGGCGGCCGACGTGGGCATCGCGATGGGCACGGGCACCGACGTGGCGATGCAAAGCGCCGGGGTCACGCTCGTGCAAGGCGACCTCCGCGCCATTGCCAAAGCCATTCATCTCAGCCGCGCCACGATGCGAAACATCCGGCAGAATCTTTTCTTCGCGTTCATCTACAACGCGCTGGGGATTCCCATCGCGGCTGGATTGCTCTATCCGTTCTTCGGCGTGCTGCTCAGTCCCATGATCGCGGGTGCAGCCATGAGTTTCAGTTCGGTCTCCGTCATCACCAACGCGCTGCGCTTGAGAAGAGCCAAACTTTGAAACGAACATCGTGCGTGTTTGCGGAAACGAAGGCGGGGAAGTTGCGACACGTCAGAAAATTCGAAGGCAAAGAATTCCGGTGAACGACGACGCGACGAAGACCTGGCATTACGTCCACTCCAAAGAGGTCTTGCGGCTGCGGGGTGTTGAGGTCGCGACCGGACTCGCCGCCGATGAAGTGGCGCGCCGGCAAAAACGAATTCGGCCCGAACCGCGTCACGGTCCGGCGCGGCACGCCCGCGTGGCTCAAGTTTCTCCAGCAGTGGAACTCCGGTTATATTACCCAAGGCTACCGGCTCTTCGGCGAAGAGTCCGATGGCGTCCTCAAAGTCGCGATCAAATTGTAGGTGATCAGAACCGCGGTCGGCACCTCGCTGCCGGAGTTCATAACGGCCATCACCTCCGCGACGTGCTCGGCGCGAACATCGCCAACCTCACGCTCGTCGTCGGTGTCGCTGCGGTGATGGGCGGCGTGCGGATGGACCGCGTCACGCAACTCTTTAATTTTCCCGCCATGCTCGGCATGATGCTCCTGCTCGTGTGGATGATGCGCATCGACAAACGCCTGAGCCGTCGCGAAGGCATCGGCCTGCTGGCCGCGTATGCCCTCTACCTCGCGTGCCTCGTGGTGCTCACGCCGCGCGGCGGCGGGCAATGAAATTATTGAACCATAACCATGACCATGACCATGACACCCGTTGAACTGCTCGCCACGGTGCTCTTCGCACTGGCCGTGCTGCACACCTTCTGCGTGAAGCGCTTCGCCCATTGGGCGCACCAGTATCCGCCCGGTTCGCTGCCTGAAAACGTGCTCCACTTTCTCGCCGAAACGGAAGTGGTGTTCGGACTGTGGGCCGCGGCGCTGTTCCTGGGCATCGCGGCGTTGAAGGGATCGGTCCACGACGCGGTTGTTTACATCGAGGGTCTCAACTTCACCGAACCGAAATTCGTCCTCGTGGTCATGATCGTGGCCGCCACGCGTCCGGTGGTCGTCCTGGCCGAGAAATTCATCTCACTGTCGGCGCGGCTCATTCCGGCGCGCGAAGGCGTGGCGTTCTACATCGCGGCGCTGTTCCTCGGTCCGTTGCTGGGGTCTTTCATCACCGAACCGGCGGCCATGACGCTGCTGGCCCTCGTGCTCAAGCGCCGTTACTTCGACCGCGGGATCAGCCGCAAGCTCGCCTACGCCACGCTGGGGTTGCTGTTTGTCAACGTGTCCATCGGCGGCACGCTCACGCATTTTGCCGCGCCGCCGGTGCTGATGGTGGCGGCCAAGTGGAATTGGGACATGGCGTTCATGTTCCAGACTTTCGGCTGGCGGGCCGCCGCCGCGTGCGCCGTTTCGACCGCGCTGTTGGCTGGTATTTTCTGGAAGGAACTCAGCGGAGTGAAGGCGGAGCCGAACGAGAGCCGGCCGATTCCCGCGTGGCTGACGTTCGCGCACTTGGTGTTCCTCGGACTTGTCGTGGGCTTCGCGCATTACCCGGACGTGTTCTTCGGCATCCTCATGCTGTTTCTCGGCCTGGTCACGGCCACGCGCGAGCATCAAGATGCTCTCAAGCTGCGCGAAGGTTTGCTGGTGGGCTTCTTCCTCGCGGGCCTGGTGACGCTCGGTTCGCTTCAGGCCTATTGGCTCAAGCCGCTCATCACGAGCCTCAATGGCAGCGCCCTGTTCTTCGGCGCCATCGGTTTGACCGCCCTCACGGACAACGCGGCGCTCACCTACCTCGGCTCACTGGTGGAGGGCCTCTCCGACGAACTGAAATACGCGCTCGTGGCCGGTGCGGTCACCGGCGGCGGACTAACGGTGATTGCCAACGCACCCAATCCGGCCGGCGTCGGCATCCTGCAAGATGCGAAGGTATTCGAGGGCGAAGGCATCAGCCCGCTCGGATTGTTCCTCGGCGCGTTGCCGCCCACGGCGGTGGCGATCGTGTTCTTCTGGCTGCTGCACTAATCTCGCCCAGCCCTCGACTCACTGCCACATGGTGCGCTTGCCCGACATTTCTGCATCACCAACGGAACGCCGCCCGCGCGCACCTCAGCGCGGCACGCGCCTCATGCTGGTGGCGATGGCGGTCGTCGGCGCTTTTCTCATCGCCCACTTCACGGCTCCGCTGCCCGGCTGGACGCGCGAAGCGGCGTTCA
>JBBQYK010000047.1:0-17348 GCA_038208765.1 Verrucomicrobiota bacterium | reverse complement strand
TCAAGCCGCTGACCGTGGACGATCGTCTCGCGAAGCTCGAAGCCGCGCAGTCCGGGATTAATTCCGGCGACAACGCGTGGCTGCTCGTGAGCGCCGCGCTGGTGCTGATGATGTGCGCGCCGGGCCTGATTCTTTTTTACGGCGGCTTGGTGCGGAAGAAGAACGTGCTGGCGACGATGATGCACACGCTCTTCCTCATGGCGCTGATTTCCGTGGTTTGGATGGTCTTCGGTTACAGCTTGGCGTTTGGCGAGGGCAACGCCTTCTTCGGCAACCCGCTGCAATACTTCATGCTCAAGGGCGTGGGCGCGGAACCGAACGCGACTTACGCCGCCACCGTCCCGCAGCAGTCGTTCATGCTGTTTCAAATGATGTTCGCCATCATCACGCCCGCACTGATCTCCGGAGCGTTTGCCGAGCGGATGAAGTTCCGCGCGTTCGTGCTCTTCTCGCTGCTCTGGGTGACGGTGGTGTATCTGCCGCTGGCGCACATGCTCTGGGGCAACGGCGGACTGTTCAACTGGGCGCTCGGTGGAAAAATTCCCGTGCTCGATTTCGCGGGCGGCACGGTGGTGCACATCAGTTCCGGCGTCGCGGCGCTCGTGTGCGCAGTGGTGCTGGGCAAACGGCAGGGTTTTCCGCGCGAGGCGATTTTTCCGCACAACGTCGTGTTCTGTCTCATCGGCACCGGGTTGCTCTGGGTCGGGTGGTTCGGCTTCAACGCGGGCAGCGCGGTGGCGGCGGGCGGGCTGGCGTCGAGCGCGTTTGCGGCCACGCATTTTTCGGCGGTGGGCGGCGCGCTCAGTTGGGGCGTCACGGAATGGATGCTGCGCGGCAAGCCCAGCGTTCTGGGCGTAGCCTCCGGCATGGTCGCGGGACTGGCGACGATCACGCCCGCGTCGGGCTTCGTCACGGCGCCGGCGGCGTTGGTCATCGGACTGGCCGGCGGATTCGTCTGCTTCCTCGCCGTCGCGAAACTCAAGGCCAAGCTGCGCTACGACGACTCGCTCGACGTCTTCGGCGTCCACGGCGTCGGCAGCACGGTGGGCATGTTGCTTTGCGGCGTCTTCGCCAGCGCGGCGGTGAACCCCGCCATCGCCACCACGTTTCAAGTGAACGGCCAGGCGGTTTCGCTCGTGGGCAGCGCGGGGCAGTTTTTCAACCAGTTGAAAGGCGTGCTGTTCACGGTCGCGTTTTCCGCGATTGCCACTTATGTCATTTTGAAAATTGTCCAGGCGACCGGCAGCTTGCGCGTGAACCAGGAGCAGGAGGACATCGGCCTCGACCTTGCCGAGCACGACGAAAAAGCTTACAACGACTAAACCAAAGCCCACACTGAGCCATGAAAAAAATCGAAGCCATCATCAAGCCCTTCAAGCTCCACGAGGTGAAGGACGCCCTCAACGAAATCGGCGTGGTCGGCATGACCGTCACCGAAGTGAAAGGCTTCGGACGCCAGAAGGGCCACACCGAGATTTATCGCGGCAGCGAATACACCGTCGATTTTCTGCCCAAGGTGAAGTTGGAAATGGTGCTGGCGGATGAGCAGATCGACGCCGCCGTGAAGGCCATCATCACCGGCGCGAAGACCGGCAAGATTGGCGACGGGAAAATTTTCATCAGCCATGTCGAGGATGCCGTGCGCATCCGCACCGAGGAGCGGGCGGATCAGGCGCTGTAAGTTTTTTTCCTGAGAACGTGGCCGTCCCGCCGGCTTGTCTATCAGCCACATCAACTCGCCGGCGGGACGCCGGCGCTCCCAGGGGTGCGTCCGCGAATTTGTTCCACCGCCCACGCGGCGTGTTCGCGGATCAACGGCTCGGCATCCTTCATCGCGTTCTCCAAGCAGGGCAGGGCGCAGGCGTCGCCCGTGTTGCCGAGCGCCACGCAGACGTTGCGCAGCAAGCCACGCCGCTTCGTCCGCAAGATCGGTGTGCCGGCGAACTTCTTCTTGAACGCCGCGTCATCCAGCGCCAGCAAGTCCACGAGTGAAGCCGCGCTCAGGTCGTCGCGCACGTGCGGTTTCATCATCGCTCCTTCGCGCGCGAAACGGTTCCACGGGCAGGCCGCAAGGCAGTCATCACAGCCGTAGATGCGGTTACCCATCAACGGGCGCAGCTCGATAGGAATCGCGCCCTTCAACTCGATGGTCAGATACGAAATGCAGCGGCGCGCATCCACGTTGAACGGCGCGGTGATGGCCTGCGTCGGGCAGGCGTCGAGGCAGCGCGTGCATTTGCCGCAATGATTTTTCTCCGGTGTGTCCGGCTCCAGTTCCAGCGTGGTGAGGATCTCGGAGAGAAAAATCCAGTTGCCCAGCGAGCGGCTGATCAAGTTGGTGTGCTTGCCCACGAAGCCGAGTCCGGCGCGCTGCGCGAGATCGCGTTCCAGCAACGGCCCGGTGTCCACATACCAGAGCGAGCGCGTGTCCGCGCCGCCGAGTTCGTTGACGAACGCGGTGAGAGACTTCAGCCGTTCGGCAATGACATCGTGATAGTCGGAAAACTGCGCGTAACGCGCGATGACACCCGACGCTTCCTGACCTGGAACTTTGGACTTTGGACTTTGGACATACGAAACCGCCAGCGTGATCACGCTCTTCGCCTGCGTGAGAATTTTTTCAGGATCAACCCGCTTCGCCGCGTTCCGTTCCAGCCAGACCATCTCGCCGTGCTGCTTCGCTGCGAGCCAGTCTTGGAATTCGGCGGCGTGATCCGGCGGGGCCGCCGTGGTGCAGCGGCAATCATCGAAGCCCAGTTCGCGGGTGCGCTGGCGGATCAATTCCTTCAAGGTGTGGGACGCGGGGGCGGCGCAGGCAGAGCGGTGCGCGCCATGCGGAACTGATGGACGACCTGATGCGCGACTTCCCGGAGCGAACGGATTTCCGTGTTCAGCAGTACGTCAGCCTGCTTGTAGAACGGCGTGCGCTCGGCCAGCAGCGCGGTGATTTTCTCCAGCGCGTCCGGGCCTTGCAGCAGCGGCCGGTGGTGCTGATTTTTCACGCGTGAAAAAATTCCCGCCGGCGAGGCCCACAGGCAGACGACGAGCGCGTGCTGTTTCAGGCTCGCCAGGTTTTCGGGATTCACCACCAGCCCGCCGCCAGTGGAGATGACGGTGGTTTTGCGCTCGGCAACTTCTTTCACGACCTTGGATTCCATATCGCGAAATGCCACCTCACCTTGCTCAGCGAAAATTTCCGTGATGGGTTTGCCCGCGCGCGCCTCAATGACGTGATCGGTGTCGAGAAACGCGAAGCGCAACTGCTCGGCGACGATCCGGCCGACGGAGGATTTCCCGGTCCCCATGAATCCGCACAACACAATGTTGTGGTAGAAACGTGGTGCGCTCATGCGACGAGCATGTTCCTCACTTATCGACGATGCACGCGATTTTTTCCACGGAAGCGCGGTGGCAGCTCTCGCGCTGCGACAGCTCCGCCCGCGCCGCGCGGCGGTTCGTGCGAAATCCGACAAGCGAGGCCGATGGTGACCCCGCGTGCTGCTCCTCTGCCCGGCACGACTGGTTGCGCCGCTCCCCCAGCCGTCACTTCAAATATTCATCCAGTGGCGGCTTGATCAGTTTCGCCATCTCCGGTTCGGCCATGTTGCCCGCCGTGATCAGGAACACGCCGGTGTCGATCTTCGCCGGCACCTTCTGGCCCTGGAGGTGGTTCACCATCGTCATCACGCAGTCGTAGCCCATGCGGAGCGGGTTCTGCACCACGAGCGCCTGCACGTCGCCTTTCTTAAGCGCCTCCACGGCGGCGGTGCCCACGTCGAAGCCCACCAATTTTACTGCGCCTCCGGCGCGCCCGATGTTCCGCAACGCCATCGTCATGCCCACGGTCAGCGTCTCGTTCACGCAGAAAATGCCGTCCACGTTCTTGCCGTGGCGGTTCAGGAGATTTTGTGAAACTTGATACGCCGTCTCGCGCGTCGCGCCGCCGTATTGATCGCTGGAGATCAGTTTCAACTCCGGGAACTTCGCCTTCAACGTGTCGAGGAAGCCGGCCTCGCGTTCCTCCGTCGCCGCCGAGCCGATGGCGTAGCGCAGCAAAATCACGTTGCCCTTGCCGCCGAGCAGTTTGCCCAAGTGTTCCGCTCCGAGTACGCCGCCTTGGTAATTGTCCGTGGCGATGTAGCTGATGGGCTTGTCCGACTTCACCGCCGAATCAAAAACAATGACCGGGATTTTTGCGCGCGCCGCCGTGTTGATCGGCGGCACCAGGGCCTTCGAGTCCAGTGGCGCGACGCAGATGCCGCTGACTTTGCGCGCCACAAGATTTTCCACCACGCGCATCTGGTGATCGCGGTCGTCCTCCCGCAGCGGCGCCTGCCACATCACGTCCACGGTGATGCCGCGCGCTTTCAGTTCGCGTTGCGCCTTGATCGCGCCGGCGTGAACCGTCTTCCAATGCTCGTGCGTCGAGCCTTTGGGAATGACGGCGATAGTGTAGGTATCCGCCGCGTGCAGCAGTGAAGTGCAGGCCAGCGCGAGCGCGAGGAAAGTCGTGGGTTTCATGCGGGCAGGGTAGGGAACGGGACAACGCGCCTTCAATGCTTTTGGCAGAAGCCTGGGAGCGAGAAGTTCCACTGCTTGAACCTGCTTCTCCCCACCCAACAAAAAAGCAGCGCGGTTTCCCGCGCTGCTTGGCTTGAATCTGTTGGTGACGACTAGGCCGTCAGCGGCGTGGCTTCTGCCGTCAGGTCAATCGGCGCATCCGGTTCGTCATCAATTTCGACGAGCGGCTTGATCTTCACCCGGCGGTGCATGTCGAAGCCGGTGCCGGCGGGAATGATGTGACCCATGATCACGTTCTCCTTGAAGCCGCGCAGGTAGTCCACCTTCGACATCGTGGCTGCTTCGGTCAGCACACGCGTGGTGTCCTGGAAGGACGCCGCGCTGAGGAACGACTCGGTTTCGAGCGAGGCTTTGGTGATGCCGAGCAGCACCGGCTGCGCTTCCGCAGGCTTGCCACCCTTCTTCTCCACCGCCGCGTTCTCGTTGTCGAACTCGATCTTGTCGATCTGTTCGCCCCAGAGGAACTGCGTGTCACCCGGCTCCGTGATGCGAATCTTGCGGAGCATCTGACGCACGATGATCTCGATGTGCTTGTCGTTAATGGTCACACCCTGCAGGCGATAAACTTCCTGCACTTCGTTGACCAAGTGCTGCTGCAACTCGTGTGGTCCGAGGACGTCCAGAATCTCATGCGGGTCCATCGGCCCTTCGGTGAGCTGCTGGCCTTTGCGCACGAAGTCGCCCTTGAAGACGATGACGTGCTTGCCAATCGGGATGAGGTGTTCCTCTTCCGTGCCGGTGACCTGATCCTTGACCACGATGCAGCGCTTGCCGCGCACGCTCGCGCCGAAGTCAATGACACCGTCGATCTTCGCGATCTCGGCGGCGTCCTTCGGACGGCGCGCTTCAAACAACTCGGCCACACGCGGCAGACCGCCGGTGATGTCCTTCGTCTTCGAGGTCTTGCGGGGCGTCTTCGCCATGAGCGTGCCGGCCACGATCTTGTCGCCTTCGTTCACGACGATGTGCGCGCCGGAGGGAATCGGGTAATTCGCCGCCGGTTCGCCCTTGTCGTCCATGATGACGATGGAGGGGTGCAGGTCTTCCTTGTGTTCTATGATGACCATCGCCTCTTGCTGCGTGGTCGGATCCATTTCCTGCTTCATCGTCACACCCTCGATGATGTCGTGGAACTTAATCTTACCAGCCTTCTCCGAGAGAATCGGCACGTTGTATGGATCCCACTGCACGAAGGTTTCGCCCTTCTTCACGCGCGCACCGTCCTTGATGGAGATGACCGCGCCGATGACGACGGTGTGGTTTTCCAACTCGCGGCCTTCATCGTTGAGGATCGAGATGTTGCCGTTCTTGTTGAGAACGATGTTGTTGCCGTCTTCGAGTTCGACGAGGCGCAGGTCGTTGTAGCGCAGCTTGCCGTCCACCTTGGACTTGATTTGCGGCTGCTTGAACACCGACGCCGCCGTGCCACCGATGTGGAATGTGCGCATCGTGAGCTGCGTGCCGGGTTCGCCGATGGACTGGGCGGCGATGATGCCGACGGCCTCACCGAGCTTGACCGGCAGGCCGGTGGCAAGGTTGCGGCCGTAGCAGTTGCGGCAGATGCCGTGCTTGCTTTCGCAAGTGAGCACGGAGCGAATTTTGACCTTCTCCACGCCCGCAGCGTCGATGTCCTTGGCCTTGACCTCGTCCACTTCCACGTTGGCCTGGATGATCTTCGTCTTGGGATTGCGCGGGTCGGCGATGTCGTCGCAGAGGAAGCGGCCCACGAGGCGTTCCGAGATCTTCACCACTTCGTCCTCGCCCTCATAGATGGCGCTGACCCAGATGCCGTTGCTGGTGCCGCAATCTTCCATGCGGATGATCACGTCCTGCGACACGTCCACGAGCTTGCGCGTCATGTAGCCGGAGTCGGCGGTCTTGAGCGCGGTGTCGGCGAGACCCTTGCGGGCGCCGTGCGTCGAGATGAAGTATTCGAGCACAGTCAGACCCTCGCGGAAGTTCGAAAGAATGGGCTTCTCGATGATGTCGCCGCTGGGCTTGGCCATCAGTCCGCGGAGACCCGCGAGCTGACGCACCTGCTGTTTGTTACCGCGCGCGCCGGAGTCCACCATCAGGCTGATGGGGTTGTATTCCTTCTTGCCCTGGTTGGCGTCGAAGGTCTTGAGCATGACGCCCGAAATCTGGTCGGTGCAATGCGTCCAGATGTCCACGATCTTGTTGTAGCGCTCGCCGGTCGTGATGACGCCCTTGCGATACTGCTTCTCGATCTCGGCGATCTGCTTGTGCGCGTTGTCGATCTCCTGGCCCTTTTCCTTCGGGATGATCATGTCATCAATGCCGATGGAGGTGCCGGAGCGCGTGGCTTCGCGGAAGCCGGCTTCCTTGAGCTTGTCGAGCGTGGTGACCGTGCGCTCGTGGCCCACGACCTTGTGGCAGCGCCAGATCAAGTCACCCAGTTGTGCCTTGCCGCAGCTCTTGTTGTAGAAGCCGAGTTCCTCGGGCCAGATTTCGCTGAAGATGACACGGCCCACGGTGGTCTCGATGACCTTGAGTTCGGAATTGCCGTAGTGCGTCTTCTTGCCGAAGTCCGGGTTCGCATACCGCACGCGGTCGTGCGTCTTCAACGCGCCGTCGCTGAAGGCGAAGATGACTTCGTCCCTCGAACCGAAGAGCGGGATGTGCTGCCCCTCCTTGCGCTGCGCGCGGGGTTCCGCCGTCAGGTAGTAGCAGCCGAGCGTGATATCCTGCGTCGGCGTCATGATCGGCTTGCCGCTCGAAGGCGAGAAGATGTTGTTCGTCGCCATCATCAGGAGACGAGCTTCCAACTGGGCTTCCACGGAGAGCGGAACGTGAACGGCCATTTGATCGCCGTCGAAGTCCGCGTTGTAAGCGGTGCAAACCAGCGGATGAATACGAATCGCTTCGCCTTCAATCAACACCGGCTCGAACGCTTGAATCGACAAACGATGCAGGGTGGGGGCGCGGTTGAGCATGACCGGGTGGCCTTTGGTCACTTCTTCCAAGATGTCCCAGACCTCGGGCGACTGACGCTCGATCATCTTCTTCGCGCTCCGCACGGTGTGGACGTAGCCGAGTTCCTTGAGGCGGCGGATGATGAACGGCTCGAACAGCACGAGCGCCATCTTCTTCGGCAGGCCGCACTGGTGCAGCTTGAGTTCCGGTCCAATGACGATGACGGAACGGCCCGAGTAATCCACGCGCTTGCCGAGCAAGTTCTGACGGAAGCGGCCCGACTTGCCCTTGAGCATGTCGGAGAGCGATTTGAGCGAACGGTTGCCCGCACCAGTGACGGCACGGCCATGACGACCGTTGTCGAACAACGCGTCCACCGCTTCCTGCAACATGCGCTTCTCGTTGCGGATGATAACTTCCGGCGTCTTGAGCTGAAGCAGGTTCTTCAACCGGTTGTTGCGGTTGATGACGCGGCGATAGAGATCGTTCAGATCGGACGTTGCGAAACGTCCGCCTTCGAGCGGCACGAGCGGGCGCAAGTCCGGCGGAATCACCGGCAGCACCGTGAGAATCATCCAGTCAGGATGCGTCTTCGAGGCGTGGAACGCGGAGAGCAGCTTGATGCGTTTGGCGATCTTCTTGCGAATCTGCTTCGACTTCGTCTCGGTCATCGCGACCTGCAAGTCTTCGACGGCCTTGACCAAGTTGACCTGGGCCAGACCATCGCGCACGGCTTCCGCGCCCATCTTGGCGATGAAGGCGTCGGGTCCGTAAGTTTCGCGGGCTTCGCGATACTCGTTCTCACTGAGCAACTGGTGCAGCGTGAGCGGCGTGGATTTCGGATCGAGAACCATGTAGTCCTCGTAATAAATCACGCGCTCAAGGTTGCGCGCCGTCACGTCCAGCACGAGGCCGAGGCGCGAAGGCATGCACTTGAAGAACCAGATGTGCGAGACCGGCACGGCCAGTTCGATGTGGCCCATGCGTTCGCGGCGCACGCGCGCCAACGTCACTTCCACGCCGCAACGGTCGCAGACCACGCCGCGATGCTTGATGCGCTTGTACTTGCCGCACGAGCACTCCCAGTCCTTGACGGGACCGAAGATGCGCTCGCAGAACAAGCCGCCTTTTTCGGGCTTGAACGTGCGGTAATTGATCGTTTCAGGATTCTTGACCTCGCCCTTGGACCAGGAGCGGATTGCTTCGGGCGACGCCACCGAGATGGCGACGTGCTCGACCTGATTCACCTTGTCCAGACCCAGCAACTCCCGTGTCGTTTCTTTGCTGCCAATCATAATTTAATTCGTGTTAGGAAACTTTTTGTGTGCCGAGAATCAACCGAGCGCGGCGAGCGCGTTGCCTTCCACGGGCGCGTCGAGCTGGTTCGAGTAACCGACCTTCACGTCCATGCCCAGTGACTGCATTTCCTTCACCAGCACGTTGAACGATTCGGGGATGCCTGCTTCGAGGGCGTTGTCGCCCTTGACGATGCTCTCGTAGATGCGCGTGCGGCCCTGCACGTCGTCGGACTTCACGGTCAGGAGTTCCTGCAACGTGTAGGCCGCGCCGTAGGCTTCCATCGCCCACACTTCCATTTCGCCGAAACGCTGGCCGCCATACTGCGCCTTGCCGCCCAGCGGTTGCTGGGTGACGAGCGAGTACGGCCCGACCGCGCGGGCGTGAATCTTGTCCGCGACCAAGTGGCCGAGCTTCATCATGTAGATGTAGCCAACGACGATTTCCTGGTCGAACTGCTCGCCGGTGCGGCCGTCGGTCAGCTTGACCTTGGCGTGCTCCGGCAGCTTGGCTTCCTTGAGGTAGCCGCGGATTTCCTTTTCCTTGATGCCGTCGAACACCGGCGTGGCGAACTTCAAACCGAGCAGCTT
This sequence comes from Verrucomicrobiota bacterium, assembly GCA_038208765.1. Lineage (GTDB taxonomy): Bacteria > Verrucomicrobiota > Verrucomicrobiia > Limisphaerales > SIBH01 > JANNGC01. Next base: position 7,947 of record JBBQYK010000047.1, on the reverse strand, counting down.
CGCCGCCCAGCCCAAGTGCGTTTCGAGCACCTGCCCGACGTTCATGCGCGAAGGCACGCCCAGCGGGTTCAGCACGATGTCCACCGGCGTTCCGTCTTCAAGGAACGGCATGTCTTCTTCCGGCACGATCTTCGCGACGACGCCTTTGTTACCGTGGCGTCCGGCCATCTTGTCACCGACTGAGAGCTTGCGCTTCGAGGCGATGTACACTTTGACCTGCTTGATGATGCCTGCGTCCACTTCGTCGCCGGCCTCGACGCGTTCCATCTCCTGGTTCTGCTGTTCCTGGAGTTCGTCGAACTTCTTTTTGAAGGTGCCGATGATTTCGTTGATCTTGTTGCGAATCGGCGACGGGTCGATCTCAATACGATCGTAAACAGTGGCCAGCTTGCGCAGCAGCGTCTTCGTGATCTTGCGGTTGGCGGGGATGATGATTTCGCCGGTCTCGCTGTTCACGACATCGAGCGGAATCTTTTCACCCAGCAGGATGTTCGAGAGAGCCTCCGTGAGTTGGTCACGAAGTTCTTCGATCTTCTGCTTGTAGTCCTCCTGCAACTGCTTCGCGGCCTTCTTGCCTTCGGAAGCGGGCGCGAGGTCTTTCTTCTCGGAATCCTTTTTCGAGGAGACCTTCACATCCATGATGATGCCGTAGGTGCCCGAGGGAACCTTGAGCGACGTGTCTTTCACGTCGGCGGCCTTCTCACCGAAGATGGCGCGGAGCAGGCGCTCTTCCGGCGCGAGTTCCGTTTCTGACTTCGGAGTAATTTTGCCGACGAGGATGTCTCCCGGCTTCACTTCGGCACCGACGCGGATCACGCCGTCTGGCCCGAGGTTCCGCAGCGCTTCTTCGCCGAGGTTCGGGATGTCGCGGGTGATTTCTTCCGGCCCGAGCTTCGTGTCGCGGGCGCCGACTTCAAATTCATCGATGTGAATCGAGGTGAAGATGTCGTCCTTGCCGATGCGCTGACTGATGAGGATCGCGTCTTCGAAGTTGTAGCCGTTCCACGGCATGAACGCGACGAGCACGTTGCGTCCGAGCGCGAGTTCGCCACCATCGGTGCAAGGGCCGTCCGCGAGAACCTGGCCCTTCTTGATGGTGTCTCCCTTGCTGACGAGAATCTTTTGATTGATGCACGTCGCCGCATTGGAACGCATGAACTTCCGCACTTCATACACGGAGACGCCATTCGTCGGGTCGTGTTTGATGCGCTTTTTGCCTTCCGGCATTTTGCCGTTGTCGGTGATGATGATCTGACTGCCAGTGACGGACGCCACCTTGCCGGCTTCTTCAGCCACGAGCACAGCGCGCGAGTCGCGGGCCACGCGGTCTTCCAAGCCGGTCGCCACAAACGGCGCTTCGGTGATGAGCAGCGGCACGGCCTGACGTTGCATGTTCGAGCCCATCAACGCGCGGTTCGCGTCATCATGTTCGAGGAACGGAATCAGCGACGCCGCGACGGACACGAGCTGCTTCGGCGACACGTCCATGTAATCCACCTTCTCTGGTTCGACATCAATGAAGTCGCCCTTGGCGCGGCAGGTTACGGTCTTCGTAAGGAAATGGCCCTTGTCGTCGAACGGCGCATTCGCCTGCGCGACGACGAAGGTCTCCTCACGATCGGCGGTGAGATAATCAAGATGCCCGGTGATGCGGCCCTTCTCGACGCGCCGATACGGCGTTTCGAGGAAGCCGAAATCATTAACGCGCGCAAAAGTCGCGAGCGAGGCGATGAGGCCGATGTTCGGGCCTTCCGGCGTTTCCACAGGGCAGATGCGGCCGTAGTGCGAGGGATGCACGTCACGGACTTCAAAGCCGGCACGATCTCGTGAGAGACCGCCGGGTCCGAGCGCCGATAAGCGGCGCTTATGGGTTAATTCGGCGAGCGGATTAATCTGATCCATGAACTGCGAGAGCTGCGAACGACCGAAGAAGTCGCGGATGACTGCGGACAGCGCCTTCGGATTGATGAGCTTCTGCGGCGTCATCGTTTCGAGGCTCTGATCGAACAGCGTCATGCGCTCTTTCACGAGTCGCTCCGTGCGCGCCAGGCCGACGCGGCACTGGTTGGCGAGCAATTCACCGACAGTACGCACACGGCGGCTGCCCAAGTGATCAATGTCGTCCAGCGAGCCTTCGCCCTTTTTCAAGCGCAGCAAGTATTTCGTTGCCGCGATCAGATCGTCCTTGGTCAGGATGCGCGAATCGCCGGCGTCCTTGAGACCAAGCTTCTGGTTGATTTTGTAGCGGCCCACACGACCCAGGTCGTAGCGTTTCGCGTCAAAGAATAACCGCTTGATCAGCGCCTTGGCGTTCACCGCCGTCGGCGGATCCCCAGGACGCAGGCGGCGGTAAATATCCTTCAGCGCCTCTTCCTCGTTCTTGGTCGGATCCTTCTTCATGCACTTGATGACGATGCCGTCATCAACGGTGGTGTCCACGACGCGAATCTTGTTCACGCCGAGTTCCGCGATCTGCTTCACGACCGCCTTGGAGAGCGGTTCGAACGCACGCGCGACCACGATGCCCTTGTCCGCGTCCATCGCGTCTTCAATGAGCACCTTGTTCTGAATGTTTTCGAGCTTCTCCGCTTCCTTCACGGTCAGTTCTTCGATGTCGTAGAACATCTGGAGAATTTCCGCGTCGGAACCGGTCTTCTTCGGCCCGCTGTCCTTGTCCTTTTCCTTGCCGGTGCTTTCGAAATTTGCGAGCGCGCGGAAGAACGTGGTGGTGAGAAATTTGCGGCGGCGCTTCTTGCGGTCCAGATACACGTAGAGCATGTCGCTCGTGTCGAACTGCGCCTCATACCACGAGCCACGATCCGGGATGATGCGGAAACTGTGCAGCATCTTGCCGTTCGCGTGCTGCGACGCCTCGAAGGCGAGACCGGGCGAGCGATGCAACTGACTGACAATGACGCGCTCCGCGCCATTGATCACGAACGTGCCCTGCGGCGTCATGAGCGGCAGTTCGCCCATGAATACTTTTTCCTCTTTCGCGCCCTTTTCTTCCTTGAGCTTGAAGGTGACGTAAAGCGGAGCGCCGTAGGTCACGCCTTCGCGGAGGCATTCAAGCCAGTCAATTTTTGGGTCGCCGATTTCGTAGCTGTCAAAGTCCAGCACGCACTTGCCGTCGTAACTTTCGATGGGGAACACCTCGGTGAAGACCGCCTGCAAGCCCATGTTCTTGCGCTTGCTGGGCGAGAGGTCGAGTTGCAGGAATTCCTTGTAAGAATTCGTCTGCAATTCGATCAGGTTCGGGGGTGCAATCGGCTCCTTGATTTTGCCGAAGTTGATTCTTTCGTTTGCTCGCGATGCCATAAATGACTTTTTCCGTGGCCGGCGCACACGCGCCCGCCGAGTTTTCTGCCCACAACACAAGGCAAGTGCTCCCGCTCCGGGAAAACTTGCCACTCCAACCGACTAAATTGATCTCCGGCTCACACCGGACAAAAATTGTTCCAAATTAAAAATCAGTCTGATGATCTGGGAGCGGTGAGACAGGCTTCCGGCCATTCTGTTCAATGTCCGGTTCTCGCTGGCTGAACTGTCCGCCAAACGACAAAAAGTCCCCACCCAACGCTTCCTCAACGGAAATATCAGGATGGAGTCTGTTAAATTAGTGTTTCACGCCCAAACGACTGAGGGCGGAAAGTATGGAACCGCATTTCCGCTGTCAACGGGTTTTCTATTCTCTTTGGTTCGGGAGCGGGTTGGGAAGGCCAGAATGGACCCGGAACTTTCCCGGAGCGCGGCTGTCTTCACCCGCAGCAATACACAAGGCCGGGGTGCGTCAGTTTTTGCTGGCCGGCTTTTATTTTGAGAGCATCCCAGCGGGCTGGGATCCCTTACGCAATTCCTTCAAACTTCAGTCGAATGCACCGCTTGGATGAAAGCCCGAATCTTGGCGTGATCTTTCTGGCCCGGCGACGATTCCACTCCGCTGGAGACATCGACGGCGAACGGGCGCACGCGGCGCAGCGCTTCCGCCACAGTTTCGACACGCAAGCCACCGGCGAGAATGACTTGGCGGTGCAAGCCAACTGCTTCCGCCGCCAGATTCCAATCCGCAGCGACACCCGTGCCGCCGTGTGCGCCCGCCACAAAACTGTCCAGCAGCCAGGCGTGCGCGGGGTAACGGCGGCAGTCTTCCAGTGAACTGCGATCCTGAAGTCGGAACGCCTTCACCACTTTCAGCGGCGCAAACTGCGCGCCAAACTCCGGCGATTCCTCGCCGTGCAGTTGCAGCGTTTCAATTCCTGTCTCGGCCACGGCGCGGCGGATTTCTTCCGGCGTGGCATTGACGAAAACGCCAACTTTAGAAATGAGCGGAGGAAGTTCACGAATGATCGCGGCGGCGGCGGACAACGGGACGTGGCGCTTGCTGCCCGAGAAAAACATGAAGCCCAGCGCGTCCGCCCCGGATTCGGCGGCGGCCACGGCGTCAGCGGCATTTGTGATACCGCAAATTTTGACTCGAACGATCACAGTGCGCGGAGGCTAAACAAGAGTCTGGTGGCGTGCGAACTTTTCTCCGCCTTCTGGCGGATGCTGGTGGGGCAGCCATCCCGGCTGTCCCCCGGCTCCACTTCACTCCGCCCGCACTTGGAAAAAGCGGTTGGTGCTGCTCCCGGTGTCGCTCACGCGGAGCGGGCCACCGGTGCCGGCGAGGTTATCCGCGAGAATGATCCACGGGCCGGTCACGTCCGTCGCCGCCTCGAAGCGATACGTTTTCCCCGGCACGCTGTTCACGAAGAGCAGGGTGCGTTCGTTGAACGTCTGCATCGTTACGCGCAGCGCGCTCGCGGCGTTGTTCGGTCTGGTGCCGGCGAGAAATTCCTGAAGGTTTTCTGCGCCATCGCCGTCCGCGTCGAGGTCGCCGTCTTCTACGCCGGAGTTCAATCCGAACGCGAGTTCAAAATCATCCGGCATCCCGTCGCCATCCGAGTCCACCGAAGGCGCAATCGGAATGGTGAGCGCGAACTCCGACGTGCTGCCCGCCGCGTCCGTGGTCGTGGCGCTGAGGAAGCCGCCGACCGCGAACGCATTCGTTAGACTCACGGTGAACGTCGCCGTGCCGCCGCCGCTCGTGGTGACGGTTGACGCGCCGAGCCAGCGCCGTCCCTCGCCATAGTTGGAAATATCCGGCGCGGTGTTGCCGTAAAAATCCAGCGTGTAACTCGTGCCGCCCAGCCCGTTCAACGTGCCGCTGATGGTGGTGAGATGCTGGCCCGCCGCCGAGAGCAGGGCAGGGAACTGCGGCTCGCTTACTGTCGTCGGCCCGTCCGTGCCCCAGTCAATGGCCAGGCCGTTCACGCTCGTGCTGCCGTTGTTAAACATCGAGTTCCCGCGAATCACGTTGCCCACGCTGCCGTCGCGCACGCGCACGCCGTCGTAGCCTGCGCTCTGGGTGTTGGCGATGCGGTTGCCCTCGCCGGGTTTGGTGCCGCCAATGACGTTGCGGCTCGAAGTGCTCAGCAGTTCAAAGCCGTGCAGGAAATTCGCCAATGCTGCGGTGCCGTCTGCGCGCAGGCCGAGCGAGTTGCCGCGAAAGACATTGCCATTCGCGTTGTTCACATACACGACCACGTTCTCGTTGCCGGACAGGAGGTTGCCTGCGCCCGGTTCCGCGCCGCCGATGAAATTTGTGCCCGCGCGGAGGAGATTGATCGCGCCGACGATGTTCGGAAGGGGGGACATGCCGTCCACATCCGTGCCGATGAAGTTCCCGTGGGCGGTGTTGCGCGTCGCGCCGGGGCCAGTGAGAGACAGGCCGCTTTTGACGTTGCCGGAAATCAAATTCCCGCCGCCCGGTTCCGCCGTGCCAAGTGAATTACGCGGTGCGTTCGTCACGCTCACCCCATGAAAACTGTTGCCCAAGGCCGTGAGTCCAGACGCGTCCGTGCCGATGAAATTTCCCGCGATGACATTATTGCTCGCCGCCGCTCCGAAGAGCAACACGCCGCTGTTCGCGTTGCCGGAAATCACGTTGCGCTCGAAAGGGGTCGTGCCACCGATCACATTCCCTGCGGTTTCGATGCGCACGCCGCTGTTCCCGTTCGCGCGCCGGAGCGTGCCGGTGAAATCCGTCCCGATGCGGTTGCCCGCCACGAGGTTGCTCCCGCCGCCGGTGAAAAAAACACCGTTTAGCGTGTTGCCGGAAATGACATTGCCCGCGCCCGCCGTCGTGCCGCCGATCACGTTGCCCGTACCGCTGAGCACCGCCACGCCGTTGAACAAATTCGCCAGCGCGTTCGTACCGGTCACGTCGAGACCGATGAAGTTTCCCGCCACGACATTCGCCACCGAGTTCGAGTCCATGGCCACGCCGCTCTGCCGGTTGCCGGAGATGAGGTTGCGCGCGAAGGGATTCGTTCCACCGATGGAATTGTTGTTCGCCAACGTCAGCCCCACGCCGGCAAAACGGTTGCCCAGATTGGTGCGGCCCGTCACGTCCGTGCCGATGAAATTCCCCTCAATGCGGTTCTCCTGCACGTGGCCCGTGGTGGTGAAAAGAAGAACGCCGCGGCCACCGTTCCCAGAAATCAAGTTGCCCGCGCCGGGTATCGAACCGCCGATCAGATTGTGCGTCGCGCGGAAAATCGTCACCCCATCGACGGTGTTGCTCAGGCCCGCCCCACCTTCGCTGCTCGTGCCGATAAAGTTGCCGGCGATCCAGTTGTTGCTGGCCCCCGCGTCGTTCAAATGCACGCCGCTCTGGCCGTTGCCGGAAATCACATTGCGCTCGAAATCGTTCGTGCCGCCGATGGTGTTGCCGGGCGATCCGATCACCACGCCGTTGTTGGCGTTGCCCAGACTGATCGTGCCGGTGACGTCGGTGCCGATGAAATTTCCCTGGGCCACGTTGCCCGTCGCGCTGAGTCCGCCCAGCCAGAGGCCCGTTTGATTGCCCGAGAGGAGATTACGATCCGCCGCGTTCGTGCCGCCGATGCGGTTGTTGCGGCCGTTCAAAATCGCGACGCCCGCGACCATGTTCACCAGCCTCGCCGTGCCCGCCGGCGACGTGCCGATGAAGCAGCCCGCGATCACATTGTGGTGGCCGTTTTGAATTTGGATGCCGCTCCCGTTGAAGCGGTTGATGAACAGTGCGCGCACCGTGGTGTTGCTGGTCACGATGTCGAGTCCGCTCGCCGTGCCCGCGCTGGTGCCGACCAGTCCCACGAGCGGGGTGCCCGAGTAGCCGGGCTGGCTCGCGCCGTTGATCGTCAACTGCTCGGTGATTGTCGGCAGCGCGGTCAGCGGCGTGATGGTGAACGGCGCTCCGCCCGGCAGGTTGAAGGTGATGAGGTCTTTGCCCGGCGTCGCGTTCGCATCAAGAATGGCCTGGCGCAGCGTGCCCGCGCCGCCGTTGCCCGTGCTGGTCACGGAAAATTCCGCCGCCCCCGCGCGGAACGAAAAGACGGCCGCGCCGAGGACGAGCAAAGCCGCTTGGATAAGATTTTTGTTCGGTGACAAGGCCGCGACCTTAGCACAGCAAACGGATCGAGCAAGTTTTGCGACGTTGGCGACGGTAACGCCGGCGGTACGTCGTGCCGCAAAATCAAATTGCCATCGCCGCGCGCCGCTTCTACCGTCCGCGCCGTGAGTCCGAAGCACTCGATGACCACGACTACGATTTAGCATCCGTGCTCACAAACACGGATGCCACGCCTCGCACTGAATGGTTCGAGGCGTTTTTGTTTACCGGCCCGACGTTGCTGTAGAGCGCGGCCAATTGACCGAACAGAATGCGGCCCTCTGCCGAGACGCCGCTACGCGATGAGAATTTATGCCCGACGAAAATCAGCAGCCGAATCAACCACCGTCCGCGCCGAACCCCGAGCGCAAGACGCTCGATGACCGCAACAAGATGTCCGACCTCGAACGCCTCCGGCATTCGTGCGCGCATGTCTTTGCCACCGCCGTCCTGCGCCTCTGGCCCGAGGCCCA
>JBBQYK010000046.1:0-17427 GCA_038208765.1 Verrucomicrobiota bacterium | reverse complement strand
GCCCCCCCGGCGGGCGCGGTGCCTCCGGCTCAATAAATGACGCGAACGCCGGGGCACCTCACCCCGGCGTTCGACTTTGGACCGGATGAACTAGATCGTGAAACTGGCGACCACAGTCTTCGTGTTCTGCGTGGCGGCGCTGCTCGCGCTCGGCGCGGTCATGCTGTGCAGCGCGCCCGCCGGTGCGCGCTACTTCAACCAGCAGATGCTCTGGGAGGCGCTGGGCATCGTCGCCTGCGGCGCGGTCGCGTTCTTCGATTACCGCCGCCTCAAGCATGGGCGCATCCCGTGGGCCATCCTCGGACTCACGGTGTGGCTGCTCATCGCGGTGGTGGTGCCGGGCATTGGCGTCAGTCGCGGCGGCGCGCGGCGCTGGTTGAATTTTCATTTCATGATGTTTCAACCGTCCGAACTGGCCAAGCTCACGCTCATCATTGTGCTCGCCGCCTACGTGGAACGCTTCGGCCGCCACATGCCGCTGCTCTGGAAGCCCGCGATTATCAAGGGACTCCTCTGGCCCGGCGCGATCATCGCCCTCGTCATCGGACTGATCTTTCTGGAGCCGGACTACGGCACCACGGCGTTGCTCGCGGCGGTGAGTTTCATCCTGCTCTTCGTGGCTGGGTCGCGCGTGTGGCTGATTGCGCCCGTGGTCGTGCTCGGTCTGCTTCTGTTCGGCTTCTCGGTGATGAATAACAAAGTGCGCTCCAGCCGTATGGAGGCTTTCTTCAGTCCCGAAAAACATCTGATGGGCAAAGCTTACCAGCAGCATCAGGCTAAAATCGCGCTCGGCTCGGGCGGTCTCTTCGGCGTCGGCCTCGGCGATGGCCGGCAGAAATACGGCTACGTGCCGGAGAACCACACGGACTTCATTCTCTCCATCGTCGGCGAAGAGCTTGGACTCGTCGCCACGATGGGCGTGGTGCTGGCGTTTCTCGGCATTGCGCTCTCGGGCACTTACATCGCCGCGCACGCGAGTGATCGTTTCGGCATGATGCTCGCGCTCGGGATCACCGTGCTCATCTCGCTCCAGGCGTTCATCAATATCGGCGTGGTCACGATGGTGCTGCCGAACAAAGGTCTGCCGCTGCCCTTCGTCAGCTACGGCGGGTCCAGTCTCGTGATGACGATGATCGGCGTCGGCCTGATCTTGAGCGTGGCCCGGCATGCGCACGAACCGGTGCGCCGCACGCGCGCCTTGAATCCTTTCAATCCTCGCGAAGTTCCCTCGACGCGCGTCTCCTGATGCCCAACGCCCACTCAACTCCGCTGGTCGCCATCGCGTGTGGCGGGACGGGGGGGCATCTCTTTCCCGGCCTGGCCGTGGGCGAAGAACTTTTGCAGCGCGGCTGCGACGTGATGCTGATCATCTCGCCGAAGGAAGTGGACCAGCAGGCCGTGCGCGCGACGAGCGGGATGCAGATTGTCACGCTGCCCGCCGTGGGTTTGGTGCGCGGCAACTTCGCCGGTTTCTTCAAAGGTTTTCGCGCGTCGTATCTGGAAGCGCGCCGCGTCTTCGCCGCGCGCCCACCGAGAGCGGTGCTGGCGATGGGCGGCTTCACCAGCGCGCCGCCGGTGCTCGCCGGGAAAAAGCTCCGCGCCGCCACGTTCCTGCACGAGTCGAACACCGTGCCGGGACGCGCGAATAAATTTCTCTCGTGGTTTGTGTCGCAGGCGTTCGTGGGTTTTCCGACCTGCGCGAAACGCCTCCGCACGAAGGACATTCTCCCGACCGGCACGCCGGTGCGCCCGCAGTTCACGCGCGAAGACGCCGAGGCCGCGCGCGTGGCGCTCGGACTGCAACCGCAGCGCGCCACGCTGCTCATCATGGGCGGCAGCCAGGGCGCGAGCGGCATCAACCAGCTTGTCATGCGCTGCCTCGCGGCGTGGCGGCGTGAAATGCCCGACGTGCAATTCCTGCATCTCACCGGCGCGCGCGATGTGGAAAAAGTTTCCGCCGCCTATCGCGAGGCCGGCGCGGTCGCCGTAGTCCGTCCGTTCCTCACGGAAATGGAACTCGCGTTGAACGCCGCGACCGTCGCCGTGAGCCGCAGCGGGGCGTCGTCGCTTGCGGAATTTGCCGCGCTCCGCCTGCCGGCCATTCTCATTCCGTTTCCGGCGGCCACGGACAATCACCAGTTTCACAACGCGCGCGCCTTCGTCGAAACCGGCGCGGCCCGCCTCGTCAGCGAAGAGCGCGCGAATCCCGAGAACTTCACGCACATGGTCGTAGAGTTGATGACCAGCGTCGCCGAGCGCCGCCGTCTGGCCACCGCGCTCGCCGACTGGCACCGCCCGAATGCCGCGCGCGACATCGCCGAGGCGGTGCTGAAAAAAATTCCCGGTGCAACGAACGGTGCCTCGCCGCGTGCCCCCGGCGTCCCGCCGGGAAGCTCAAACTCGAAAGACGGCCCGAGTTCTTCGCCCGTTCACCAACCCGCCGAAGCGGTCTTCCTCCAGCCGCGAATCATTTCGTGAGCACGCTTTCACCCCATCAAGTCAGCACGCTCCTGAAAAGCGCGGGCCGTGGCTCCGCGGTTTATCTCGTGGGCATCGGCGGCTGCGGCGTGAGCGGACTCGCACATCTGCTCCTCGACGGGGGCCATCGCGTGGTGGGATCGGATTTGGTGGAGAACGCGGAGATTCGCCAGTTGCGCACGCGCGGCGCGGAGATTCACCTTGGCCACGATGGAAAAAATCTGCGCCTGGCAAAACCCGTGCTTGTCGTTCACACGCCCGCCGCGCGGGCGGACAATCCTGAACTGCAAGCGGCGCGCGAACTGAACCTGCCCATCGTGCGCCGCGCCATTTTGCTGGCCGCGTTCGTCAATGAGCAGCGCGGCCTCTGCGTGGCGGGCATGCACGGTAAGACGACGACTTCCGCGCTGCTGACTTACGCCATGGAGAAACTTGGCGCGCAGCCGAGCTATGCCATTGGCGCGCAGGTGCCGCAGTTGGCGACGCACGCGCGGCTGGAGTCCGTAGCCGCGTCTCGTGAGAGCGCGGCTGATAAAGGTGGAGATGGCCACGGCTTCACAGCCGCGGCTACTACGCCGTGGTTCGTCATCGAAGCCGACGAGAGTGATGGCACTTTGCGCGAGTTCCATCCCGAGCACGCCCTCGTCCTGAACGTGGACGACGAGCACCTCGATCATTTCTCCGGCATGGATGCGGTCTGCCGCGAGTTCGAGCAGTTCGTGGCGAACACGCGTGGCCAGGTCATCTTCTGCGCCGATGACGCGCGCGTGGCGGAGATGATGCGCGGGCGGGGCAGGGCGGTGTCTTACGGGTTCAGCGCGTCTGCGGATTATCGGTTTGAGTCCAAGGTCCAAAGTCCAAAGTCCAAGGTCGGAGAACCTTCAACCCGCTTCACCGTCTGTCATCGCGGCGTGAATCTCGGCGACTTCTCCATCTGCCTGCTTGGCGAGAAAAATATTTCCAACGCTGCCGCCGTCATCGCGTTGCTTCATCAACTCGGCTATCAGCCCTCGGCCATTCGCGAGGCCATCGCGGATTTCGCGGGCGCGGCGCGGCGGCAGCAGGAGTTGTTCGCTAGCGACACGGTGCGCGTGTTCGATGACTACGGGCATCATCCGAACGAAGTCCTCGCCGTGCTGCGTGCGTTTAAGGAGACCAATCCGGGTCGCCTGGTCGTGGTGTTTCAGCCGCATCGCTACACGCGCACGAAGCATTTGATGCAGGACTTTGCGGCGGCATTTGGTGACGCGGACAAGCTGCTGCTGACCGAAGTGTACGCCGCGAGCGAGGCCGAGATTCCCGGCGCGAACAGCGCGGCGCTCGCGGAGGCGATTCGCGCGCGTGGACAAACGGTGGACTGTATCCCGGCTCTGAACGATGTCGTTCCCGCCCTGCGGGCGATGATGCAGCCGGGTGATTTGATTTTGTTTCTGGGCGCGGGCGACATCACGAAGGCCGCGCACGAACTGGCGAACCAATTGAAACAAGGAGCGCGTAGTGGGGCGGCCGTCCCGGCTGCCGCGCGTCCACTGGGCGTCTCGCCTGGTGGTTCTTCAGCCGGGACGGCCAAAGGACGGATGGCAGCCGGGACGGCCGCCCCACTACGCGAGTTGATGACCATGAACTCATGCACTTCACCTTCTGAAAACCGGCCGAGCGATGCTCGGCGCTCCGAGATTTTCACCCAACTCCGCGCCGCCGTTTCCGCAGAGACCGCAGTGCGGCAGGACGAGCCGCTGGCCAAGCGCACGACTTTGCGCGTCGGCGGTCAGGCAGACTTTTTTGTGGAGCCGGTGAGCGAGAGCGATCTGGCGGCGGTGTTGAAGCTGTGCGGTGCCTTGAAGCTGCCCTTCACCATTCTCGGACGCGGCTCGAATCTGCTCATCCGCGACGGCGGCATTCGTGGCGTGGTCATTTCGCTGGCGCACGCAACGTTTTCGCGCGTGCAGATTGTCGGCGAGCACATGCACTGCGGCGCGGGCGCGAAGCTGAAGACGGTTTCAGTCGAGGCGCGGCGCGCGGGCTTGGCGGGCTTGGAATTTCTCGAAGGCATTCCCGGCAGCGTGGGCGGCGCGATGCGCATGAACGCGGGCGCGATGGGTGCGTGGATGTTCGAGGTCGTGGAGCAGATTCGCTTCATGGATTTCAGCGGCGTGGCGCACGAGCGCAAGGCCAGCGAGGTGAATGTCGAGTATCGCGGCTGCCCGCTGTTCAAGACGCACATCGCGCTGGGCGCGGTGCTGCGCGGCACGCCGTCCTCGAAGGAAGTCATTCAGGAGCGTGCGAACCAATACAACGCGAAGCGCTGGGAGACGCAGCCGGCCCAGCCGAGCGCGGGCTGCATTTTCAAGAATCCCAAGACCGTGCCGGCGGGCAAACTGATTGATGAACTTGGACTGAAGGGCACGAAGCGCGGCGGCGCGATGGTTTCGACCGTGCATGGAAATTTCATCGTCAACGAGGGGAACGCGACGGCGAAGGATGTGTTGGAGCTGATCGATTTCATCAAGCAGACGGCGAAGGCCAAACGTGGAATCGAACTGGAAACGGAAGTGGAAATTTTGGGGGAGGGAAAATGAAACACCAAACACCAAGTTTCAAACACCAGATAAGCTCCAAATCCCAAGCACCAATTGCCGCAGCGCCAAGACGCTCCGGTTTGATGTTTGGATCTTGGTGTTTATCTGGATCTTGGATCTTGGTGTTTGGATCTTCGCGCGTGGTTCCCCGATGAATACCAAGCCTTTGAACATCACCGTCATGCTCGGAGGCCCGAGTGCCGAGCGCGAAGTCTCGTTGCGCACTGGCACGGCGGTGGCGCGGGCCTTGCGCACGTTTGGCCACACGGTTCATGAGTTGGACCCGAAGACGCCAAACTGGGTTTTGCCCGTCGGCACGGAGGTCGTGTTTCTCGCGCTGCACGGAACCTATGGCGAGGACGGCACGGTGCAGCGGCAGTTGGATCAACTCGACGTGCCCTACACCGGCTGCGACGCGGAGGCGAGCCGCCTGGCCTTCGACAAAGTTTTGACCAAGCAACGCTGCGTCGAGCGCGGGGTGCCGACAGCGAAGTTTGTCGTCGTGGATTCGGCGGAGACGCCGTGGCCGCGCGGGTGGCAACCGCCGGTGGTGGTGAAACCGGTGCGCCAAGGATCGAGCGTGGGGCTGCAATTCGTGGAGCGCGTCGCGGACTGGTCGGGCGCGCTGCGCGAGGCGCTGCGCTATGACACGCAGTTGCTGGTGGAAGAGAAAATCGAGGGGCGCGAGACGACGGTGGGCATTCTCGGCGGCGCGGCGCTGCCCGTGGTCGAGGTGTGCGTGAAGCAGGGCAACTTTGATTACCGCAACAAATATACGCCCGGCGCGACGGAATCTTTTTGCCCGGCGGCGTTTGATTATGCGACAACCGCTCGCATCCAGACCGCCGCTCTCGGCGCGTTTCAAGCCATTGGCGGGCGCGATTACGCGCGGGTGGACGTGATGGTGCGCGCGAACGGCGATCCGGTGGTGCTCGAAGTGAACACGCTGCCGGGCATGACGGAAACGAGTTTGCTGCCGAAAGCAGCCGCGGCAGCGGGAATGAATTACGAGGCGCTCTGTCAACGCATGATTGAGCTGGCGCTCAACCGGCGGGGGCGGCTTGGTGAAGACGGTGTAACGCACAGCCAGAAGCGGTAGTGGGGCAGGCGTCTCGCCTGCCAAAGTCCGACGGGCGTCCCGCCTGTCGAACAACCGGCGAGACAAAGCAACGACAGCCGAGACGGCTGTTGGACTGGTGGCAGCCGGGACGGCTGCCCCACTACGAAAATTGAAAGGGAAGAACTGATGCGGTTTTTCAAAAGAAAGAACCGGGCGTTTGAAAGACGCCATGTCCTCGATGTGAAAGTCGCGCGGCGGCAGGCTACGCGGCATCGCGTGCGCGTCGCCACCCTCGCGGCGGGCCTTTCGCTCGGCACCCTCTTCGCCATCTACTTCATGTGGCGCGTTGGCGACTGGTCGATGAACCGGTTCATCTACGAGAACAAGGCGTTCGCGTTGAAGGAAGTTGATTTGACCACGGACGGCGTCATCGCGCCCGAGCAACTGCGCCGCTGGGCGGGCGTGAAGCCGGGACAGAATCTCTTCGCCCTCGATCTCACGCGGGTGAAGCGTGACATCGAACTGGTGCCGGCTATCCATCACGCTGCGGTCGAGCGCGTGCTGCCGCACACGCTCAAGATCCGTGTCGCGGAGCGCGTTCCTATCGCGCAGATGCAGAACTACCTCGTGGATGCCAACGGCGTGGCCATGCTGCCGCTGGAATTGTTTCAACGTTCCGCCCCGCCGCAGCCGGGCGAGCACTACCCCGCCATCGTTGGTCTCAGCGTCAACGAATTGCGTGCCGGTCGCGTCATTGATTCGCCGCAAGTGCGCGCGGCGCTCCGTTTCCTGGTCGCGTTCGAGCAGTCGTCGATGGCCCCGCTGGTGGACATCGCGCGCGTCGATGTGACTGCGCCGGATGTTTTGCTGGTCGTCACGGCGCAGCAGAATGAAATTACGTTTCGCACCACTGACTTTGAGAAGCAGTTGAACCGCTGGCACCTCGTCCACACGAAGGGGCAGGAGCAGGCGCGACAGATTGCGTCGCTGGATTTGTCGGTCGGAGAAAACATTCCGTTGCGCTGGCTCGAAGCCCCGGCGGTTCCGCCGACTGCGCCGAAGCCGAAGAAACCCTCTCCTTACAAAAAGAAAAATGTTTGACCCTTCATCCATCATCGTTGGTCTGGAAGTCGGCACCTCGAAGGTTTGCGCCGTGGTGGGCGAGGTCGGCGCGCAGGGCGCGCTGAACATCGTGGGCGTGGGGCAGGCGCGTTCGCGCGGCGTGCGCAAAGGCGAAATCGTGGATGTCGCGCTCGCGGGCGAGGACATCCGCAACGCCGTCGTCGAGGCCGAGCAGATGGCCGACGTGGAAATCCGCAGCGTCTATCTCGGCGTGACCGGCGGGCACATTCGCGGCTTCAACAATCGCGGCGTGCATCCGGTCGTCTCGGCGGATCGCGAGATCACGCCACAAGATGTCGAGGACGTGACCAAGAACGCGAAGGCGATCAATCTGCCGGCGGAGAACGCCGTCTTGCACGCCATCCGCCAGCATTTTCTCGTGGATGGTCAGTCGGGCATCGCTGATCCCGTCGGCATGTTGGGCGCGCGCGTGGAAGTGGACATGCACGTCGTTCACGGCGGTTTCAACCGCCTGCAGAATCCCATCCGCGCGGTGAAAGGTTTGCAGTTGGAGGTCGAGGCGATTGTCTTCAACGGCCTCGCGTCCGCGCTTGCGCTGCTGACGCCGGAGCAGAAAGAACTCGGCGCGCTGGTCATCGACATTGGCGGCGGCACGACAGAGTACGTGGTTTATGGTAGCGGCATCATCAAGCACACCGGCGTGCTCGCGGTGGGCGGCGATCACGTTTCCAACGATCTGGCGTACGGACTCAAAGTGCCGCTGGGCCGCGCGGAGCAGTTGAAGATCGAATACGGCGGCGCGTTCATCGAAGACAGTGTAAAGGGCCGGAGCGTCACCTTGCCGAACGAGAATGGCCTGCCGGAACGCACCATCAACCTCGAACACCTGCGGCGCATCATGTCCGCTCGGGTGGAGGAAATTTTCCAGCTCATCGAGCAGGAGTTGAACGCGCAGGGCTTGCTCGACCACCTGCGCTGCGGCGTGCTGCTGTGCGGCGGCGGCTCGAACATTCCGGGCATTCACAAGCTCTCGGAAAACGTGCTGCAACTGCCGACTACGCTCGGGCGCACGAATTCCATCAGCGGCATCAAGTCCGCGCTCGACCACGCAGAGTTCGCCACGGCCATCGGCCTGGTGAAGTATGGCAGCTTTCAGCAGAAGAAAAAAACGGGCGGGCTGGGGCTTTCCACCATCAAGCAGACGCTCACTGACTTGTTCCGCAGAGGAGGCGCATGACACCGAACGAATCCACATCTAGCACCCCGGCCGCACGCCAGTTCCGCATCAAGGTCTTTGGCGTGGGCGGTGGCGGCGGCAATGCGGTCAACCACATCGCGCAGTCGCCGTTCGAGGGCGTCGAGTTCATCGCGCTCAACACGGATGCGGCGGCGCTTGGGACGTTGAACGTGCCGACGAAACTCGTGCTCGGCGAGAAACTCACGCGCGGCATGGGCGCAGGCGGCGATCCGGAACGCGGACGCGCGGCGGCGGAGGAAGACGCCGCGAAACTCAAAGCTCTTTGCGAAGGGGCGGACGTCGTCTTCATCGCCGCCGGCATGGGCGGCGGCACGGGCACCGGCGCGTCCCCGGTCGTGGCGCGCATTGCCAAAGAGTGCGGTGCGCTCGTGCTGGGTTTGCTCGTGCTCCCTTTCGAGTGGGAAGGCAGCCGGCGCATTCGTCAGGCGAATCTAGGTTTGCACGAAATGAAGTTGGCGGCGGACGGCGTGATTTGCCTGCCGAACCAGAAGCTTTTCCAACTCATCGACGAGAAGACCAGCATGGTCGAGACGTTTGCCATGACGCACGAGTTGCTCGCGCAGGGGGTGCGCGGCATCTGGCGCATGTTGATGCGGCCCGGTCTGATCAATGTGGATTTCGCCGACCTCTGCTCGGTCACGCGCGGCAAGCATTCCGAGAACTGCCTTGCGCTCGCCGAGGCATGCGATGAGAACCGCGCGCGCGAAGTCGTGGAGAAATTGCTCAAGCACCCGCTCCTCGACGGCGGCGCGGCGCTCACCGAGGCGGCCTCGGTGCTCATCAGCATCGTAGGCGGGCCGGACCTGACGATGGCGGAAGTGAACCGCATGATGGAGCAGTTGAGCCGGCAGTGCGAAGGCGCGCAAATCATCATGGGCGCGGCCATCGAGGAAAGTTTCACGGGAAAAATCTCCATCACGATTGTTGCGTCGCGCCGTCCGCCGGATCAGCCCAGCACCGACGCCACGCCCACGGAGTATGACCGGCAGCTTGTCGATTCCACGCCGTCCGCCGAGCGGTCGCCCTCGCGCATCGTCGCGCCCGCGCCGCCCACGACGCAGGAGGCCACGGACAAGCTCATGCAGAACGGCGCGCGCGGAAAACGCAAGCTGTCGAAGCTGAAGCAGGGACAACTGCCGCTGGAAATTATTTCCAAGGGCCGCTTCGAGAAAAGCGAACCGACCGTCGTGCAAGGCCAGGACCTCGACATGCCGACTTACATCCGGCGTGGAATGCCGTTGAACTGACGGCGGTGAAGAGCGGGGCACGCGATCCTTCACCCGGGCGGTTTCGGACGGTGGTCGCGTACCGGAACGCTCGCCGCGTTACAGCCAACCCGGACAAACTGCTTGGCTCGCATTCCCAACCCGTGTACTCACGCCGCACACCATGACAAAACAGGAAACGCCCTCTGCCTCTGGCGCAGAACAACCGTGGTGGAAGCTGCTCAACGGCTACCACTGGTTCGTCTTCATCGTGGCTTCGCTCGCGTGGATGTTCGACTGCCTGGATCAACAGTTGTTCATCCTCGCGCGCAACAACGCCATCTCGACTTTGCTCGGCCCGGACGCCGATCCTACGATGGTCAAAAAATACGGCGGGTACGCGACCGCGATCTTTGTCGCGGGCTGGGCCACGGGCGGACTCATCTTCGGCTCCATCGGCGACCGCATCGGGCGCGCGCGCACCCTGGCCATGACGGTGCTGCTCTACTCGATTTGCACCGGCCTCAGCGCCTTCTCGCGGAACTTCACGGACTTCGCGATTTACCGTTTCATCACCGGACTCGGCGTGGGCGGCGTCTTCGGACTGGCCGTGGCGCTGGTCGCGGACGCGCTCCCGGAAAAGGCGCGGCCCAAGGCGCTCGGCATGTTGCAGGCGCTCTCCGCCGTGGGCAACGTGACCGCCGGTTTGTGCAGCATGGCCGTCTCCGGCGTCTCGCCGCTCGTCTCGTGGAAATATCTTTTCTGGATCGGCGCGGCCCCGGCGTTCCTCTGCATCTTCATCATGCTGCGGCTCAAGGAGCCGGAGAAATGGGTGCAGGCGCGCGCCGCCAGCCGCGCCGTCGGCGGCAAGAAAATGGGTTCCTACGGCGACCTGCTAGGGGTCGGACGCTGGCGCAAACCAGCGGTGCTCGGAATGCTTCTTTGCGTCGCGGGCGTGGTCGGCCTGTGGGGCGTCGGCTTCTTCAGCCCCGAACTCGTCGGCCCCGCGCTCGACCAATCATTGCGCGCCGAAGGGCTGGCCGGCGCGGCACTCGGCTCGGCCAAGGGCTGGTGGATGTCCATGAATCTCATCGTGCAGAACATTGGCGCGTTCGTGGGCATGATCTGTTTCAGCAAGTTCGCCCATCGCTTCGGGCGCAAGAAAGCCTTCGCCGTCGGCTTCGTCATGGCCTTCCTCGCCACGATGTTTTTCTTCCTGAACTTCAAGAGCAAGGGCGACCTATGGATGAGCGCGGTCATGGGCTTTTTCCAACTCGGACTGTTCGCCGGCTTCGCGATTTATCTGCCGGAACTTTTCCCCACGCGCCTGCGCAGCACCGGCACGAGCTTCTGCTACAACGTCGGGCGCTTCATCGCCGCCACCGGCCCGTTCACGCTCGGCGTGCTGCAACAGGCGCTCGGCGACAAGGCCGTGGCTGCGCTGCCGCTCACGGCGGACGCCATCGCCAAGGCCGACGCCAAGCTCGGCGCGTTCCGCGAAGCCGCCTGCTGGTTGAGCGCGATCTACCTCTTTGGCCTCATCGTGCTGCCCTTCCTGCCGGAGACGAAAGACCGCCCCCTGCCGGAAGATTGAGCGCGGAGGCCAGGCGCGGCGGCCCGCGGGGCGTCCCGTTCCGCGACGGGTCGGTGGCTTCGCCCTCCGGCGACTTTTTAGTCAGGCTCTCACTGCGGCAGGAAGTTGAAGCCCATTGACGCGGCCCGGGCGGATAAAGATCGTCTGCCCATGTCACGCCCCAGCAATCCATTCATTCGTTCTTCAGCCCCTGATTCACTCGCACGTCGCGTCCGCGTCTGGCCCGCGCTGACGCTGGTTTGCCTCCTCGCCTTGCTGTCGGGATGCATGACCGCACCGCTGCCGCCGAGTGCCGGGCTGTGGGACATGGGCGCGCTCGCCAGAACACCTGCCGTCACCTGGGGCGCGACCAATGGACTGGTGCAGGAACTGTATTACGAAGGCGAGCCGCTGAACGGAAAGGCCACGCGCGTCTTCGCCTATCTCGGACGGCCTGCTGAACCAACGCGCAAAAAACTTCCCGCGATGGTGCTGGTGCATGGCGGCGGAGGAAAAGCGTTCAAGGCGTGGGCCGAACATTGGGCGCAGCGCGGCTACATCGCCATCGCGATGGATCTCGCGGGGAACGGGCCGAGCGGCCGCCTGCCCGAGGGCGGTCCGGATCAGTCGGACAACGTGAAGTTTCGCGACTTCACGGAATCAGACGCGCGCGAGATGTGGAGCTACCACGCCGTCGCAGCCGTGGTGCGCGCGCATTCGCTGCTGCGTTCGTTGCCGGAAGTGGATGCGAGTCGCGTCGGCCTCACCGGCATCAGTTGGGGCGGTTACCTCACGTGCATCGTGGCGGGAATTGATTCGCGCTTTCAGGTCGCGGTGCCGGTGTATGGCTGCGGCTTCCTCGGCGACAACAGCACTTGGAAGAACTCTTCGCTCGCGCGCCTGACGCCGGACGCCCGCGCGCTCTGGCTCAAGTTATTTGATCCGAGCGAATATCTTAGTCAGGTGCGCCGCCCGATGCTCTTCGTCAACGGCACCACGGATTTCGCCTACCCGCTGGACAGCTACCAGAAGTCCTATCGCCTCGTGCCGGAAAAATACCGCCATGTCTCCGTGGCCGTGAATCGTCCGCACGGCCACATCTGGACGTTCCCCGAAGTGGACGCGTTCGTGGACAGCGTGCTGCGTCGTGAACCGCCGCTAGCCCGTATCGCTCCGCCGGTTGTTTCCGGCGCGACCATCACCGCGACCGTGGATCAGGACGTGGCCTTTCAGAATGTTTCCCTCTGTTACACCACGACCTCCGGTCCCTGGCAGAAGCGCGAGTGGAGCACGGTGCCGGCGTTCGTCTCAGGCCGTCACATCGGCGCGAGCCTGACCGAGGCCCGCCCGCTGGTGGCTTTCTTCGCCATCAAAGATGAGCAGGGCCGGCACATGAGTTCAGAGCATGTGGAATTGCCCGCTCCGTGACCGGCGGCTCTGCGCTCGAATGTTTTTTTGGGTGCATGTGAAAAAGCGGCACTAAAGCGACCGCACTCCAAACGCTGACGCGCAGCATCCGAAGCCTTGTGCCGCGCGGAGCGTTTGGAGTGCGGTCGCTTCAGCGCCGCTTTCGGACGGGATCAAGTTGCTGCGTCTCAAACTCCCGGCTGCGTCGTGCCCGTGGGATTCCCAAACTCGTTCCACAACTGCTCGAACAACTGGCGGAACGGCGGCACCAGTTTCGCGTCGTTCGTCAGAATAAAATTCTCCTCGTTGTTCAACGAGGCCGAGCGCGTCCAGTTGTAGCTGCCGTTGAGCAGCAGCCCGCCGTCGAAGATCGCGAACTTGTGGTGCATGTGGAAGGCCGTGACATCCAGCCGCACCGGCACGCCGGCGCGTTCCATTCGTTGAATGTCCGAGCCGGCATCGTAGGACTTGTCGTTGTCCGTGATCACGCGCAAGGCCACGCCGCGACGGTGTGCGCGCGTGATGGCTTCCGTGATGCGGTCGTCCGTGATCGTGAAAACACAAACGTCCACCGAGCTTCGCGCGCCTTCAAACAATCGCACGATGCGACTGGCGCAATCATGCTGCGGGCTGAAGCACGCCTCGGCGATGGATGCGGCAGACACGGTGGAAGCAATGGGCGTCAGAAGTTTGACGATGCGTTCCAGCCAGTTGAGCGCGGAATGCAGCGGCACGGAGTTCTGCTCCAGTGCCTCGCGGGTCAGGTCGAAGGCCATGCTTTGATACACGCCGCGCCGCTGGCTGTTCGGCGCGGACGCTTCCAGCCAGGCGCGAAACGAGTCGCGTTCCGTCCGGTCCAACTGACCATCTTGCAGGCTGGCCGCGAGAACGGCCTTCACTTCGTGGTCTTGCATAACGGCTTCCACTGGAGAGATGCGAACTTGGAGTGCGGTGACTTGTCACCGCCTTTTCCCACCGCGACTGGTCGCGGTGAGTGGCTTGATTTGGCGACAAGTCGCCAAATGAAAAGGCGGTGACAAGTCACCGCACTCCAAGAAACCCTCACGCGTCTTGCGCGCCACCGTGTTCTTCGCGTCCTTGGCTCCTGGAAGGTAGGCGTTAAATCCACTGCTTTCACGGCGACAGGCTCAGTGCTTTCGTGAGAGGTCGGGCATCTTCTTAAAGCGCGCCAAGGGATCTTCTTTGGCCGTTGATGCCTGAGCTGCGGACGGCGTGTGAGCCACGGCGATGGGCGACACGCTCGCCGCCATCTCCGGACTGACCGCCGCGCGCGCCAACGCGGGCCGCGCTTCAAAGTAAGAACCCTGGCCGAGCAACGTGCCGAAGCTGCTGCCAACGGGTGCGCTGGCTGCAACCGGAATGATTTTGGCGGGCGCGGCGGAACTGGCCGGAACCGGCGGCGGCACCATCGCGTGCGTCTCTTGCGGCGCGCACCAGCAGAGGCGAACCGTCGGCACCGGTCCCATGTAAACCGTCAGTTGATGGTATTGCAGATGTTGCAACGTCACCTTGTCGGACATGTCCTCGGCTTTGAGCAACGCGGAGAGAAGGGCGTGAGTGGTCGGGTGATCGCGGTTGGCGTCGGCCAGCGAACGTAGCGTTGAGAAAGAAACATCCGCCACCTTCTCCAAGTGAACAATCAGGCGTTGTGGCGCGGCCAGTTCCATTTCCACGTTCTCCAGTTCGTAGCCTGCCGCGCGAAATATCTCCGCACGCTCGTCGATTTCATGCAGCGCCGCGATGAGTTTGCCCTCGTCGTCGGCCACCAGGCCGTGCGCCGCGTCCTGCACCGTGCGGCGCATCTGGTGCATCTGCCCGGCGGTGGCCAGCACGGCCTCGCGGAGTTCCGCAGCCCGCGTCGGCGCGCTTTGAATGGCGCTCGCGACCTGCGCCGCCTTCTGCCGCGCGTCCTGCACTCTGGTGATGAATTTTTTCATAGGCTTTCAGGGGTTGACCACGAACGGACACGGATAAACACGAATAAAAGGAGCGCCGGACATCGGAGCACCGGACAGCCTTGTCCGGTGAACGTGCCTGGCGAAGGAAGTGACGTTTCTCGCGAGTCGCAGCGCATGGTTAATCGTTTGGCTACGCATGGAACACAAAAAGCAAAACTGCAAAGACCACACTTCCGAGCACCACGGCGACCATCCAGCGAACCCATCGTCGGCGAATGAACGACAAGCCATCGCCCAGCCCTCTCAACTCACCCAGCATCATGTCGAGCCACACGCTCAACGTGTCTCGTGGGCGCTCGCCACTCAATAACGCAACGACGCTGTTCACAAGCCAAGCTGCTCCCAAGGCAATCGCAGCAAACAGGAGGAGAAAGCCGAGATCGTTCATACTTCTAACAGCGGACTAGGCAGTCCGCTGCTCCGCTCCCGCATTCGTGTCTCTTCGTGTCCATGCGCGGTTTCATTTCCCCGCCTCCGGCTTCTGCTCCGCCGTGGCGAGGACTTCGTGGAATTTTTCCAGGAAGGCGCGCTCGTTGGTCAGCATCTCCTGTGTCAGTTGAATCTCCACCACGCCTTGTTCCGAGCGGGTCTGGAGCAAGTCCTGCGACGACTTCAAATGATCACGCTGTTGCGCCGCGAGATCCTTTAACGTCGCCAGCGTGCTGTGCAGCATCTCCATCTCGTGCATCAGGCTGCGCATCTGCGACGGATCGCCGTCGCCGGGAGCCTTGGCGACCTTCTCCTCAATCGTGTTCCGCAGCGCATCGAAGCTGCGTCCCAGCGGCGCGACGTCGATGACGATGGGCGCCTGCGTCTTGGTCAACTGCTTCTCCAGCGCGTTCTGGATGCCTTCAAGGCCCTGCTGAAAAACGGAAAGCTGCGTCACCACCCGGCCCATCGGGTCGTTCTGATCGCCGCCGCGCGTGAGCTGGTTGCGTTTGAAGGTGCGTTTGATTTCTTCCCAGCGCGCTTTCTCCTCGGGCGTCTGGATGGCGATCATTTCGCGCAGCTTCAACAGATTCGCCTCCGCGCCCGTCGTCAGCGTCTGCGCCTCGTTCTGGTAATGGTCGAGCAGCAGCGCCTGCACTTCCGCGTCGTTCATGATCGGCACGACCTTCTCGGTGAGCCGGTTCATGTTGCGGTAAGAACCTTGCAACCGGAACGGCGGTTCGGTGCGGAACTCGTCGGCCTGACCTGCGGAGTAAATGTATTCCTGATTCACGCGCAGCAGCACGTCGCGAATCTTCACGAGCTTCTTCAGCACGGCGAGAAGCTCCTCCACCTCTTGTTGCGAATAGCTGCCCTCGAACGTCTCCTGCTCGCGCGAGCCGCCCGCCGCCACGCGGATAAACGCGCGCACGTCCTTCTGGCTCTTGTTCGCGAGCGGCGCGAGCACGGCGTTCGACGTGACGGCGTTTTCCAGATAGCTCGCTTTGAACCAGTCCGCGCTGCCGCTGACGATGTCGCCGAGGTTGTAGGTGTCGGCGCGGTTCGCGAGCATGTCGGGGATTTTGAACTTTTGCCCGCTCTCGGTGTAGGGATTTCCGGCCATCACCACCACGACCTTGCGTCCGCGCAAATCGTAGGTGCGCGACTGGCCGCGCCACTGGCCCTCGATCTTGCGCTGGCCGTCGCAGAGGGAAATGAACTTCTGCAAAAACTCCGGGCTGCAATGCTGAATGTCATCCACGCAGAGCATGATGTTGTCGCCCATCTCCAACGCGAGATTCAGCTTCTGCACTTCCTCGCGCGCGGCGGCGTTCGGTGCCTCCTGCGGATCAAGCGACGTCACGGCGTGGCCGAGGGCCGGCCCGTTGATCTTGATGAAGATGATGCCGAGGCGCACCGCGATGTATTCGAGCAACGTGGTCTTGCCGTAACCGGGCGGCGAAATCAGCAGCAACATGCCCATCAGGTCCGTGCGCTTCAGAGCGCCCGCCGCGCCGATTTGTTTCGCGAGATTGTCGCCCACGAGCGGGAGATAAAGCTGATCGACGAGCTGATTGCGCACGAACGAGCCGAGCACGCGCGGCTTGAATTCGTGGAGGCGCAGGCGCTTGCGTTCGCGTTCGAGCAACTGCTGCTTCAACTCGTGAAACTGATTGAAGCGCGGCACGACTTCCTTCTCGAACGGCAACAGGCGGCGGCGGAAATCCAGGTAATCAAACTGATAAGTGCTCTCGCGAATGAGGCCGTGCGCGCCCTTCATCCCGGCGAGCGTCTCCGAAGTCGCCGCGGGCACGACGTGACGCTTCAAGTCATCGCCGCAGAACAGAATCGCGGTGACTTCCTCCAAGTATTGCATCGCGCCATTGCGCCCGAGCAGGAAGCCGCGCACCCAGTCGCGGATCAAATCGAACTGGCTTTCGGGATGCGCTGCGAGCGGTGCCAGCGATTCGTTGAACTCATCCTCGCCCGACTTCACCACCAGATGCTGGTGGAACGCGGTCGCGAGATGATCGCCCTCTTTGCTCACGACAAACGAATCGCCACCGACCAGTTCGTGAAAAAGATATTCGCCCGCTTCATTTGCCAACTCGCGCGGGAAGAGCTGCGTCTGCTCCACGAAACCGGCGATGAGCTTTTGCAGCGCGGTGATGTAGGTCTGTTGCGCGGTGTCGCCGGGGAACAGTTTGTTGCGCGCGGAGAAGCCCTTCAGCTTGGCCGTCCAGAGCGTGCGCGTCTCCGCCGGGCAGAAGCGCACCCAGAACACCGCCGCCGCCGCGCGGGCCGTGGGCTGATAACGCGCCAGGTGCAACGCGGCGTGCGTCTGCAACAACGCGCGGAGAATGCGCGCGCCGTCCA
>JBBQYK010000045.1:0-17573 GCA_038208765.1 Verrucomicrobiota bacterium | reverse complement strand
GGTGCGAAGCCTGCGGTGTTTCATTGCGCGTCGCGCGTTGCTGTCACCGTGGCGGAGAAGTCGGTGCTGCGCGCACAGACCGGCGCGGACGTCGTGGAAATGGAATCAGCCATCATCGCCCGCGTTTGCCGCGCGGCGGGCGTGGAGTGCGTGACGGTGCGCGCCATTTCGGACACGGCGCACGAAGATTTGCCGCTCGACTTCAACGCGTTGATGACGGCGGAAGAGAAGCTGAGTCCGTTCAAGCTGGCGCTGGCGCTTCTGAAGGCGCCGCAGAAAATTCCGGCGCTGATTCGTCTCGGGAAAAACAGCGCGCTGGCCGCAGAACGGTTGGCGGAAGTTCTGGATCGCGCGGTGGGAACGGCCCGGTAGTCAAGAGACCGCGAAGACCTCACGGCGTGCCGTAGTTCGGCACGACGTTGCCGGAGGCGAGGCGCAGCCAGGTGCGGATGATGAGGAGAATCTTCTGCGGCTTGCTCACGCGAGTCGGCTCGGGACCGAAGACGTCGAACTCGCGCGCCTCCAGTTTTTCCAGCAGCCGCCAATAGACGGAACCCATCAACTCCGCCGCCGCCATCGCGCGGCGATCCTCGCGCGGCAGCGTCTCCCTCGCGAGTTTGTAGAAGTGCCTGGCGCGCGCAGCCACGCTGACGGCAAGTTCTCGGAAGCGCGGGGAGTATTCGCCGCGCAGAATTTCCTCCTCGGTCACGCGGAAGCGCGCCAGTTCCTCCAGCGGCAGGTATATGCGCCCGCGCTCCGCGTCCGTCTTCACGTCGCGCAGGATATTGGTGAGTTGCAGCGCCTGGCCGAGATGCACGGCGTATTCGCGCGTGCGCGGATTCGTGTAGCCGAAAATCTCGATGCTCAACAAACCGACGACCGAGGCGACGCGGTAGCAGTATTGCTCCAGCTCGGCATGTGTCCGGTAACGCTGGAGGTCGAGGTCCATCTCCACGCCGCGAATCAGGTCGTCGAAAAGCGCAAAGGTGAGTCCGGGATGCGCGCGGATGACGGTTTGCAACTCGCGGTTCACGGCGAACTGCGGTTCCAGCGTGGTGCCGGTTTGTAACCGGCACAACTCGGATGACGGATGGGGTGTTGGTGTTTGAGAGAAGTTTTTGGAGTCATCACGCCCTGCCGGTTGCAAACCGGCAGCACGTTGGGCAGCGGCACCATTACACGCGCATCGCACGTCGTCGCGCCACGCGGCGAGTTGCACCCGGCGCTGCTCCACCGGCACGGACTCCTCATCCGCCACATCATCCACCTCGCGGCAGAAGGCGTAGAGCGCGGACATGCCGTCGCGTTTGGCCCGGGGCAGCAGAATGAAGGCGAGCGCGAGATTGCTCGCGCTCTTCTGCGTGATGTTGCGGCTCTCCTGCATCAGTACTTCGGCAATTGATCATCCGGGCGCAGCGGAGGCAAGCCGCCGGTTTCGGACAGCGGAGGGTTGCGCTTGCGATGGTCGCGGCGGCGGCGGCGTTTGCGACGGCGATGCCGTCCGTCCTCCGTGACCGTGCTGGAACTTTTCCCGCCGCTGCTTTTGCCGCTGCTCGGGCTGCGCATCATCTGCGAAAGCCGCTCGCGATCCTGATCGTTGCTCTTCATGCGCGAGCGGAGATAGATCCACAAGACGAGGCCCGCGCCTACGGCCAGCGTGATGGTCAGGCCGATGAGCACCTCGCGCGTGTCGAGCTGGCCCTGCGAGGCGCGTTTGACCTGTTCGTCGAAACCGGCGGCCGCCAGAAAAACGTCTCCGAGTCTCTTCATACGGAGTGCGACGGCTCCTCTTCCGTGTCGGCGGGGCTGTTGATGTTCAGGCGCTGCATCCGGTAGCGCAGCGCGTGGCGGGTGAGCTTCAACTGCTCGGCGGCGCGGCTGACGCTGAAACGATTGTGCTCCAGTGTCTGTTGGATCAGCTCGCGCTCGAAGTGCGCCATCGCATCATCGAGCGACTGTCCGACCGGCGAATGTGGCGACTCGGCCTTGCGCAGGCTGCTTTCGATCAGGAAGTCCGGCAGGCTGCGCGCCTGAATTTCGGCGGTGGTTTCGAGAATGACGGCGCGTTCGATGACGTTCCGTAGTTCGCGCACGTTCCCCGGCCAGTGATGCGCGAGCAGCTTCTGCTTCGCGGACGCCGCCAGGGCCTTGATCTGCTTGCGCATCGTGGTGTTGAAGTGGCGGAGGAAATGTTCGGCAAGCAGCACCACGTCCGGACCGCGTTCGCGCAAGGGCGGCGGACGAAACTGCATCACGTTCAAGCGGTGAAATAAATCCTCGCGGAACTGGTGCTCCCGGATCGCCTCCACGATGTCGCGGTTCGTCGCGGCGATCAGGCGCACGTTGACGCGCAGTTCGTCGTTGCCGCCGACGCGCGTGAAGCTGCCGTCTTCAAGAAAGCGCAGCAGCTTCGCCTGCAACGGCCGGCTCATGTCGCCGATCTCATCGAGAAAAATCGTGCCGCCGTCCGCCTCCTCGACGCGCCCGGCCTTTTGTTTGGCTGCGCCGGTGAAGGCACCCTTCTCGTGGCCGAACAGTTCGCTCTCCAAAAGTGTTTCTGGAATGGCCGCGCAATTGATGCGGACGTAGGGCGCGCCGCGCCGGTCGCTCATGGAATGAACCGCGCCGGCGACCAGTTCCTTGCCCGTGCCGCTCTCGCCGAGAATGAGGACGGTGGCGTGCGACGGCGCGACGGTGCGGATGAGGTCGCGCAACTCGCGCACGCGCGGCGAGTCGCCGATGATGTCGTCAAGCTGGTACACCTCGCGACGATTGGCTCGCAGCGCGGCGTTCTCCTGCAGCAGGCGGTGCCGCTCGGCGCAGCGCGCCACGGCGTTGATCAGTTCCTCCGGCTCGCAGGGCTTGGGCAGGTAGTCGAACGCGCCGGCCTTGATCGCCTCGGCGGCGAGCTTGGGCGTGGCATGCGCGGTGATCATCAGCACCGGCATGGCGGGCCAGCGCCCGCGGCAGCGCGTGAGGAGTTCGCCGCCGTTCATCCCGCCCATGCGGAAGTCGGTGATGGCCATGAAGAACTTTTCGCGCTCGAGGAGGCGGAGCGCCTCCTCGGCAGACTCGGCCGTTTTCACGGCATAGCCTTCCTCGCCCAGGATGGTGCGAAGTGAAAGGCGCATGTTGTGCTCGTCATCGACGACGAGCAATGGGGGCAGTGGCGAGGTCATTGTCGGATTTTCATGAACGTCCGGGTGGGCAACTGTAGGAGGAAGCGCGCGCCCTGTCCAAGCTTCGATTCCACGCTCACGCTGCCGGCATAAATCTCGGCGTTGTGCCGCACGATGGCGAGGCCGAGGCCGGTGCCTTTCTCCTTGGTGCTGAAGTAGGGTGAGAAAATTTTCTCGGTCTGGTCCGGTGGAATGCCCGGGCCGTTGTCGCTGATGGTGATGAAGACGATGTCGTCGCGGGCCTCGGCGCTGACTTCGATCTGCCCTCCGTTCGCGAGCACCTCGCGCGCGTTCTGGAGGAGGTTCACGGCGATCTCGGAGAAATGTTTCCGCTGCATGAGCAGCGCGGGCAGCGGCTCAGCGTAGTTCGTCATGATTTGAATGGTGCGATACATGCCGGGCGGGAAGACCTCGTGAATGGCGCGGTTCAATTCCGCCGTCACGTTCAGTCGCTCGACCGTGCCTTCGGCGAGCTGTGCGTAGCCCATCAGCTCGGTGATGATGCGGTCGGAGCGCGCGACTTCCTCGCGAATGATGTCGAGTTGCTGGAGCGGCACGGGCTTGTTCGCGGCCACGCTGCGCTGGAGGACGAAGGCGGCGTTGTTGATGATGCCGAGCGGATTCTTGAGCTGATGCGCGATCTCCGCCGCCAGCCGGCCCGCCGCCCGCAACTGTTCCTGACGGGCCACGAATTCGCGCCCTTCCTCCTCCGCCGCGCGCGCCTTGCTGAAGAGCAGTTGCAAGCCCCAGCACGCGGCCATCATGAAGAGCAGCACGGCCACGCGCAGCAGCACCGGTTCGGCCTCGGGGTCGGCCTCGAAGCCGCGGCGGATTTCCTCGCGCAACTGCGAGGCGTCGTAACTGGTCGCCATGGAATGCACGACTCCCGCGCAGACGAAGCTGATGATCAAGGTGACGTTCAGCACGATCTGCACGCGCGCGATCGGAAAGCTGGCCGCGTTGCGAATGATCAGTCCTGGAAACAGCCAATAGAGCACGCTGTCGAAGCCGCTGGTGATCACCGTGAGCGCGCCGAGAAACAGCGAGTCCAGCACGCTCATCACGAAGACCAGCCGCCGGCCCCAGACCAGCGAAAGCCGCCGGACTTTCAAAAGATAAACGGCCAGCGCGATGTTCAGCACGAGATAGATCGAGAAGGCCTTCACCGTCATGATCTGCGCGACTTGCATGGCGGTTGCTTGATCCGCTTCCCACGAGGTGAAGTAAAAATAGTAAACCAGCACCCCGAGGTAGAGCACCTTGATGGGCAGGATCACGTCTCGCTCGACCGAGCGGAGGCGGAATAATTCGTCCGCCGGATCGGGCGGCAACGGGCGGAGCAGCTCCCTCAGTCGCTCGAATGATTTGCGCGGGAAGCTCATGGCCCAGCGTGGTTCAACGCGGCGAAGTCAACAAGGCGCGGACACATTCCACAATCTTCTCGACCGGCATGAGACGGCCCACGCCCTCGTAACCGCACGAGAGCAGCCCTTCGTCAGGGCCGATGAACTCGACGCCGCGCGCCTTGAGCGTGGCGACGTTCTGCTGCGTGGCGGGGTGCTCCCACATCTTGCCGTTCATGGCGGGGGCGATCAGGACTTTGGCCGTCGGTTTGAGCGCGAGCGCAATGCCAGTGAGCGCATCGTCGGTCAGGCCGTGCGCGAGTTTGGCGATTAAATTTGCGGTGGCAGGAGCAATCAGGAGCAGGTCGGCATTGTCCGCGAGTTCGATATGGGCGGGCTTCCACCCCTCCTCCTCGTCGTAGAGGTCGGTCACGACCGGATGGCGCGACATGGTCTTGAACGGCAGCGGCGTGATGAACTTCTGCGCGTCCGCCGTCATGACGACGTGGACGCTGAAGCCGTCCTTCGTGAGCTGGCTCGCAATGTCCACGGCCTTGTGCGCGGCGATGGAGCCGGTCACGCCGAGCACGATGTTTTTGCCTGCACTCATTTCGTAATCCTAATCGTAATCTTAATCGTAATCGTAATCTCCCTCCATTCGGGAGGCCCGTCACAGCCGATTAAGATTACGATTATGATTAAGAAAAAGACCGCCTAAAAATCCGGCGCCTGCGCCCGGCACCGCCGCATCTTCTCCGCGTCCACCACCGCCAGCATCCGTCGCAAATCTTCCTCGATGGTGGTGCTGATGATCAAATAGTCGAAATGCCGCCACTGCGCGACCTCCTGCCGCGCCACGCTGAGCCGCTTCTGGATGGACACCGCTGAATCCTGCCCGCGCTTCTTCAGCCGCGCCTCGAGTATCTCCGCCGACGGCGGCGTGAGAAACACCGAGATGAAGGCGCGCTGCAAATCCTCGTCGCCTTCCACGCTCGCGCGCACGCTGGCCGCGCCCTGCACGTCAATGTTCAGCAGCACGTCTTTGCCCGAGCGCAGCTTGTCCAGCACCTCGCCACGCAAGGTGCCGTAGCTGTTGCCATAGACCGTGGCGTGCTCGAGAAAATGTCCCGCCTGCACGCGCTTCAAAAAAGTTCCCGCGTCGAGGAAGTAATAATCCCGCCCGTCCTTCTCGCCGGGCCGAGGCACGCGCGTGGTGCAAGTGATGGCGCGTGCCATGTCCTGACGCGTCTCCAGCAACTTCTCGCACAGCGTCGTCTTGCCGCCGCCGGACGGAGCGGAGATGACGAAGAGAAGGGGGTGTGAGTGTGCGCTCATGATTGAAGCGGAAGCGATGAGTGAGAAACTCCAAATCCCAAATCCCAAATCCCAAACAAACTCCAAACTCCAAGACTACAAATTCCAATCAGACACCCGCGCGCCACGGAGGCACCCGGTTTGGGATTTGGGTTTTGGAATTTGTTTGGGATTTGGGTTTTGGAATTTGGAATTTTCATTCACTCCACGTTCATCGCCTGCTCGCGAAATTTCTCCAGCTCCGTCTTCAGCACCACCACCTCGCGCGAAATCAGCGCGTCGTTCGCCTTCGAACCGATGGTGTTGATCTCGCGGTTCATTTCCTGCGCGAGAAAGTCCAGCGTGCGCCCGACCGGCTCCTTCGCATTCACGCAGTCGTCGAACTGCTGGAAGTGGCTTTGCAGGCGGGTGATTTCCTCCGAGATGTCCGAGCGGTCAGCAAAGAAGATAACCTCCTTGAGCACCCGCTCCTCCTCGATCTTCACCGCCTCCAGGCCCGCGTTCTGGATGCGCTCCATGAGTTGCTCGCGGTAGCGCGCCTGCACTTCCGGCGAACGCTCCTGCACGGTGCGCGCGGACTCGCGCATGGTGTCGATGCGCTTCACGAGGTCGGACAGCAGGTTTGCGCCTTCCTTCTCGCGCATGGCCACCATCATTTCGAGGGCTTGCTTCAAGGCCTTCTCGACGCTGGGCCAGAAATCTTCGGCGTCCGGCACGTCCTCGTCCGCTTCCAAAATGCCGGGGACGCGGAGCAAATGATCGAGCGTCACATCGCCGCCTAGTTTCAGTTCCGTGGCGAGCGCGCGGAGCTGGCTGGTGTAGGCGGCGGCGCGCGCGGTGTTGATGCGGACGGTGCCGGCCTCGGTCTTTTCGCCCGCGTGCAAGGTGATGCGCGCGCTCACGCGCCCGCGCGCGACACGTTTGTTCACCTCGTCGCGGATTTGCGCTTCGAGGACTTCGAGTTCGCGGGGCAGGTTGATGGAGATCTCGCTCTGCTTGCGATTCACCGAACTGAGTTCCACGGTGACTTTGAAGCCGTCCCGCGCCGCGTCGCCCCAGCCGTAGCCCGTCATGGATTTCATTGGCGCGGGACTATGCCGGGGCGGGGAAACAAATTCCAAACTCCAAATTCCAGCGGAGCGCCGGCTTCCAGCCCGGCGCGTTTGGCGTTCATCAATTCCCAACGCGCCGTGCTGGAAGCCGGCGTTCCAAGCTCTTGGAGTTTGTCTCGTCCCGCGTCTTTGCTACTTTTCCGCCATGCCGATTTACGAATTTCACTGCGGAGACTGCGAGCGGGACAGCGAAGTGCTCGTCCGCTCGACCGACTGGAAGGGAACGCCCTGCCCACACTGCGGCTCGGAGAAGCTGGAGAAGAAGTTTTCTACTTTCGCAGGCGGCGGCGGTGGCGCGGAGGGAGATCCGAGTTGTTCAGGTCAGCCGCGTTCATGTGGCCGCTGCGGCACCGGCCAGCCGCATTCGCACTAGGCTGCGATCACGCCTTCCACCATTCATCGGTGATGCGCAGCCGTTGCAGCAGTTGCGCATCTGCCGCCGGGAACTCATACGCTGCCAGTTGCTCGCGCGTGATCCAGGCGAAGGCGGGGCAGCCCAGCGCCTGCGGTTCGTTCGCCCGCCACGCGCACCGGAAAAATTTCAGCCGCACGCGCTTCTCGGGGTATTCGTGATCCACCGTCTCGATGAGTTCTCCGACCGTGACCTCGATGCCGAGTTCCTCGCGCAGTTCGCGCACCAGGCAGGATTCAAAGGTTTCGTCCGCCTCGCGTTTGCCACCGGGAAATTCCCACAACCCGCCGAGATGCGCACCGGCCTGACGCTGGGTGATGAGGAGCTTGCCGTCGCGGAAGACGAGGCCGGCGCTGACGTCGATGGCTTTCACTGATTACTCTCTCACTGGTTACTGATTACTGGATCGACTGGGAGGTAATCAGTGAAACAGTCATCAGTCATCACCCCGCCCTCACCTTCCCACGCT
Organism: Verrucomicrobiota bacterium; assembly: GCA_038208765.1. Lineage (GTDB taxonomy): Bacteria > Verrucomicrobiota > Verrucomicrobiia > Limisphaerales > SIBH01 > JANNGC01. The sequence continues at coordinate 9,744 of JBBQYK010000045.1, read as the reverse complement.
CTTGTAAATGAACCCGAGCTTCTCCATCGCCGCCGGGTCGAAAAGATTGCGGCCGTCGAAAAGAATCGGGTGCGTCAATTCGCGACGCACGCGTTCGAGATCGAGCTGCTTGAACTCCGGCCACTCGGTCGCGATGACCAGCGCGTCGCAGCCCGCGGCCACGTCGTTCATGTTCTCGAGGTAAGTCACGTCCTTGAGCACGGCGCGGGCTTTCTCCATCGCCTTCGGGTCGTGGACGCGCAGCTTCGCGCCTTCCTTTTGCAAGCGCTGGCACAGCTCGATGGCGGGCGAGAGGCGCACGTCGTCGGTGTTCTGTTTGAAGGCGAGGCCGAGCACGCCGATGGTCTTGTCCTTCAACACCCAGAGCGTCTCAGTGATCTTTTTGAGGAAGCGTTCCATCTGCCCGGCGTTGATCTGCTGCACTTCTTTCAACAGTGTAAAATCATAGCCGAGCGTTTCGGAAATTTTGATGAACGCGCTCAGGTCTTTCGGAAAGCAACTGCCGCCGAAGCCTAGGCCCGCGTTCAGGAAGCGACGGCCGATGCGTGCGTCCATGCCCATGCCATTGGCGACTTCCTCGACGTTCGCACCGCTGGCCTCGCAGATGATGGACACGGCGTTGATGTAGGAAATCTTCAGCGCGAGGAAGGAGTTTGCCGCGTGCTTGATCAGTTCCGCCGAGTTGATGTCGGTGATGATGATGGGCGCGTTGAAGGGGGTATAAACTTCCTTCATCGCCGCCACCGGTCGGGCCGAGCGCGTGCCGATGACGATGCGGTCGGGCTTCATCAGGTCCTCGACGGCGAAACCTTCGCGCAGGAATTCGGGATTGCTCACCACGTCGCAATCCACCTTGGCCTTGCAGTAGCGCTTGATGGTCTCGGCCACCTTGTCCCCGGTTTTCACCGGCACGGTGCTCTTGTCCACGACGATCTTGTAGCTGGTGATCGCGCTGGCGATGTCGCGCGCGACGCTCTCAATGAAACTGAGATCGACCGAGCCGTCGGCCTGCGGCGGCGTGGGCACGGCGATGAAGATGACATCAGAATTCTCGACGCCGTCCTTGGTGCTGTCGCTGAAACGCAGGCGGCCGGCCGCGACGTTTTTCTTTACGAGTTCCTCGAGGCCAGGCTCGTAAATGGGGATGCCGCCGGCCTGGAGCAGCTTCACTTTCTCCGCGTTGTTATCGACGCAGATGACGTGGTGGCCGACTTCGGCGAAACAGGTGCCGGTGACAAGACCGACGTAGCCAGTCCCGATGATGGTGAGCTTCATGCGATCAAAAAGTTATTTCCGCACGGCGGCTTGTTCGCCCGACGCCGTGGCGCGGAATCATTTCGCCGGAGCGGGCGTTACAGGAGCAGGCGTCGCGGGCGCGGGATTGACGATGATCTTGGGCGCATTGGCCGGGTTCGGCTGCCCGGGCGTGGGCTGCGCCGCGGCCGGAGCGTCCTGCGGTTTCAAAACGAGCGGCTGCTGTTGCACCGCCGGGCGCACGGTGGGCGCGGCGGCGACGGGCGCGGGCACGAGCGCGGGATTCTTCGTGTAAATGGCGCGAATCTTGGCCTGCGCTTCCTGCGCGGCAGGGCTGGGCGGCTGGCCGGGCATGGGCGTGCCGGCCATCTTGGTCAGCACCTCGAGCGCGAGCTGCGGCTGGTTCGATTGCTCGTAGAGGCGCACGAGATTGAAGCGCGCCATGTCCGCCACGGGATCGGCGGAGTAGGAAGGATTGGCGATGAAGTCTTTGTATTTAGTGATGGCCTCGGCGGATTTGTTTTCCGCATCGAGACAGACGGCGAGGCCGAAGACCGCGTCCTTGACCTGCGCGGTGGCACCGAACTCACGCAGGTAGGCATCGAACTGTTCACGGGCCTTGGCGTAATTGCCGTCGCCGAAATAAACCGTGGCGGCGCGGAGCCGCGCCTTGGCCGCCGCCGGCGTGCCGGGGTAATCCGTCGCAATCTTCGCCAGCGAATCCGCCGTGCCCGCCGCCGGAATCTCCAGCGGGCTGTACGGCATGCGCACTGAAGCAAGCGCCTGCTCGGCCTTGATGACCCGCTCGCCTCGCTGCCAGACGAAAATGCCGACAGCCAGCGCGGCCACCGCGACCACGACGGCACCGATGGCGACGCGCTTTTTGTTCGTCTCCAGCCAGCCGAGAAGGTTGTAAATACCCGCTGATTGCGGGGCGTTTGTATCCATAAGGGCGGGGAATTTCCGGGCCAAGCCCGTAAAACGCAAGAGCGAAAAGGCGTCAGCGGATGGAGGTGGGTCAGGCTTTCGTCCGTTGGCCGCCTACTTCGGGGTCAGCAGCGAAGCCACTGTGTCCAGCTTCAGGATGAAGTTTGCGCGCAAGGCCCGCACGGTGAATCAGCCGGGACGGGCGATTGCGCCGGGCCTCGAACGAACGAACGCAGAGCAGTTTGCGGACGATGGACGCATCCCCAGGCTTTCACGATTGTCTTTCCCGCCACCCGCCGACACGCTCGCGCCGCCATGAAACGCCGCGCCTCCGCCTTCCAGCCATGACGCCCGCCCCGTCCACTCCGCGCGCCCGCCACATTCTGCGCCTCGTCGTATTCGTCGCCGCGCTCGCGGTGTTCTTCTTCGCGCTGCGCTGGGTGAAGGACTCCGGGCTGCTCGATCAATCGCTCCGGTGGATTCAAAGTCTCGGCCCGTGGGCGCCCGCCGTGTTCATCCTCCTCTATGTCGCCAGCGTCATCGTTTGCCTGCCGGCGTCGATTCTCACGGCGGGCGGCGGATTCATTTTCGGATTCGCGGAAGGCTCGGTCCATGTGCTGATCGCGGCGACCATCGCCTCGAATGTGAATTTTCTGTTGGGCCGCCATCTCGCGCGCGACTGGATCAACCGCAAGCTCGGAACGAATCCGCGCTTCCGCGCCATTGACGAGGCCGTGGCCGCCGAGGGCTGGAAGATCGTTGCGCTCGTCCGGCTCGCGCCTGTCTTCCCGTTCTCCCTCGCCAGCTACGCGTTCGGACTCACGCGCGTGCCGTGGGGAAAATTCTTTCTCGCCAACTTCGCGCTGATTCCCGGCACGCTGCTCTACGTCTATCTGGGCAGCATCATGCGCGACCTGACGGAAAAGGTGCAGACGCCTCTCTGGATCAAGCTCACCGCCTTCGCGCTGGCCTTGGTCGCGGTGATTTACGTGGCCCGCGTGGCGAAGTGCGCGCTCGCGCGAAAAATGTCGTGAGCGGTCATTGGTTCGAACAGCGCACGCCCGGAGCGCGGGAGAGCGAAGCCTGTTTCCGGCGCTGACCGATTTACCGCTGGCCGTCAGCCGACAGCCGCGTCCGCAACGCTTCCGCATCATACACACACCCCGCCCCACGTTCCGCCGCTGAGTTGCTGGAGCGCAGCCCAGAGTTCCGTGTCGTCGGGGAGTTGCGGGTGCGGCGCAAGATTGGGGCGTGAGTTGCGTGCGACGAGCATGACCGCGCCCAAACGCCGGGCCGTCTGCGGGGACAATCCTGAAGGGATTGAATCCTCTAGCCCAGGGTTGCGCGGCCGTCGCGCTACCCTGGGTCATGGGCGTAATGAGTTGCTCAACCGTGTAGGGGTTGAATCGTTTCCGTCTTGCGGAGTGATGCAACCCCTTCAGGGTTGGGTCCATTTTCACGCGATGTTCCCAGGGTAGCTCGCGCGGTGCTCGCAACCCTGGGCTTTGGTGCGGCAACCCCGTTGGGGTTGGGAAAGGCGCGCGGTTCATGGGCACCACCGCCGCTCCGGCGGATTGGGCCGCACGCCATGAAGAGGCACCCGATGCAGGAACCAGGCCCGCCGTTCGGGCCGTCTGCGGGGACAATCCTGAAGGGATTGAATCACCAAAGCCCAGGGCTGCGCGGCGGTCGCGCTACCCTGGGTCATGGGCGTGATGAGTTCCTCAACCCTGTAGGGGTTGAATCGTTTCGGTCTTGCGGAGTGATGCAACCCCGTCAGGGTTGTGTCCATTTTCACGCGATGTTCCCAGGGTAGCTCGCGCGGCGCTCGCAACCCTGGGCTTTGGTGCGGCAACCCCGTTGGGGTTGGGAAAGGCGCGCGGTTCATGGGCATCTCCGCCGCTCCGGCGGATTGGGCCGCACGCCATGAAGAGGCACCCGATGCAGGAACCAAGCCCGCCGTTCGGGCCGTCTGCGGGGACAATCCTGAAGGGATTGAATCCTCTAGCCCAGGGTTGCGCGGCGGTCGCGCTACCCTGGGTCATGGGTGCCATGATTTCCTCAACCCTGTAGGGGTTGAATCCCGGTGTGCTAGGACCGCCGCGCGCGCGGAGGAGGCAACCCTTGCAGGGTTGAGTGGGTTTTTGGTGGCGACGTTCCCAGGGTAGGCCCGACGGACGGGCCAACCTTGGGCTGAGGTGATGGAATCCCTTTGGGATTCAGGAACCACGCCCGGTCGCGGCTTGCCATTCCCCGCCCCTTGCGGCTGAATGCCGTGGAGATGCACCACACGAAGATGACATCACGCAGTACGCGGGCCGTGTCGGCGACGTGCAGACCACACCACCAACAACATGAAGAAAAACCAGCCTGTATCAAAGCGCACACTTGAGGAGCTAATTGCGGAACTGCCTGACGATCCAACGAAGGTGAAGCCAACCAAAAAGCAGTCTGTGAAAGATGCAATCATTGGTCTCCGCGAGCGAATCGGCAGTAAAGTATTCACTAAGCTCGACCTAAAGAAACTGGTCGAGACCGCGTATCCTGAGCTTGCTCCGGTCGCAACGGCGAACCTTGATGCCTCTCTGGAGCGGGCAAAGGAGCATGTGGAGTGCGTTAAGCAAGGCTCGCCGAACATTTACCGCTTCAAGCAAGCGAAGTAGTGCATCATTCGTGAACTTCTTGCGCACCAACCTCCGCCTAGCCATGCGGTGCGGCAAACCGCACGAGGCCGTCGCGGTTGCAATCGACGCGCCTCGTGGTTGCTGGCGTTGAGCTTGGGTCGTTGACCTTTTTGCGTTACGACCCTCACCTCGTCATGACTTGGGAGCAGCACAACGCTTTATGCATAAAAGGAGACAATGCAGCGCTGATTGCAGTGCTTGAGCAAGAAAACCGCCCTGTTGAGCGAGAAGGCTTCTACATTAGCACCATCTACATGACATACCGGGACCATCCACAGGTCGCGATTGCGTTCGGGACACGTTACATTGAGGAGTTTTATCAGGTACGCGAACCGTTTGGAATTGGTCGGAAACCGAGGGGAGATATTCTCAAACGTCTCGTGTTACTTTTGGATCCGTTCCAATACGATGGCGATGAAGATTACAATGGTAACCGGAATCTCGCGATTTGGGTTTGCAAATTTGCATTGGCTTTCGGCGTGACTGACGGAACAAAGAAGGGGTTCCAAGGGCGACTACGAGATTTGGAACGACTATCCCCTGACGCTAACACTGCGCCGTAGCGATCCGCCATTTCGATCCGTTTGCCATCCACGCATTCCGTGGCCGGGTCGCGAAGGCTGCGGATTGTTAGACAGGCTCAACCGCCAACCGTTCCCTCACCGCCTCCGCATCGTACACACATCCGCCTCAGGTGCCGCCGCTGTGGTGCTGGCTTTCACCCGCTATCGCGAGCCGCCTATTCAGGCGGCTCAAGCCGCAATCGCCACGTCTCGCATCGGGCGGGTGCTGGGTGGCGGCAGTTCTTTTTTCTCGCGTTGCATGTCTTCGATTTCTTCCCGGACCCGTTCGCAGAGCTGCGCGTAGGCGGCTTCCTCGGTGCTGGCGTGGCAGACGCCGCCCCACGGAAACAGATCAGGGCAATAGCCGATGTAGAAGGCGTCCTCGTCGCTCCAGCGGACGAATCTGTGGTAACGGTCTTCAGCTTTCATTGGCTTGTCTCTCGGATTGCGGGGCAGCCAGCCGCCCCCTCACCGCCTCCGCATCGTACACACATCCGCCCCAGGTGCCTCCGCTGAGGTGCTGGAGCGCGGCCCAGAGTTTGGTGTCGTCGGGGAGTTGCGGGTGCGCCGCGAGGTCGGGGCGGGGTGGGCGTTGGGCGAGGACTTTGGCTCCTTCTTCGGCGGAGAATTGGCGTCCGTCTGCGCCCACGAAATCCACGGTGCCTTCGAGCCGGTTCCGATCAATGACGATGCGGATGCGGTCGCCTTCGCGCAGTTTGCCAATCGGCCCGCCGGCCAGCGCTTCCGGTCCCACATGCCCGAGGCACGCGCCGGTGGACACGCCGCTGAAGCGCGCGTCGGTGATGAGCGCGACGTGTTTGCCGAAGGGCAGGAACTTGAGCGCGGAGGTGATCTGGTAGGTCTCTTCCATGCCGGTGCCCATGGGGCCGCAACCGCAGAGGACCATGACGTCGCCGGCCTGGATCGCGCCGCGTTTGATGGCCGCGATGGCGTCGCTCTCGCGCACGAAAACGCGCGCCGGCCCTTCGATGCGATACACGCCGTCCGCCCCGACGACGCTGGGATCAATGGAGGTGCTTTTCACGACCGCGCCTTCGGGGGCGATATTGCCGCGCGGGAAGGTGACGGTGCTGGTGAGTCCGCGCGCGTGCGCTTGCGCGGGGGACATGATGACGTCGTGGGCGTTCACGCCGTCGTGTTCGAGGAGAAGTTGCTTGAAGCGCGTACGGCGTTCGGACTTTTCCCACGCGGCAAGATTCTCGCCCACGGTCTGGCCGGTGACGGTGAGCGCGCCCAGCTCCAGCACGCCGAGGTCGCGGAGGTGGAGCATCACTTCCGGCACGCCGCCCGCGAGAAACGCGCGCACGGTGGGATGATGGACCGGCCCATTCGGCAGCACGGAGACGAGGCGCGGCACGCGGCGATTGATGGCGGCCCAGTCGTCGCGGGTCGGGCGGCGGAGTTTCGCGGCGTGCGCGATGGCGGGGATGTGGAGCAGCAAGTTAGTTGAACCACCGAAGGCGGCGTGAACGGCCATGGCGTTGTGAATCGCCGCGTCGGTGAGGATGTCGCGGGCTTTGAGGCCACGCTTCTCCAGCGCACAAACCGCACGTGCCGATTGCACCGCGATGTCGCGCCACACTTCCTGGCCGGAAGGCGCGAGCGCCGAGTGCGGCAGCGACAGGCCGAGCGCTTCACCGACGACTTGCGACGTGGCCGCCGTGCCGAGGAACTGGCAGCCGCCGCCGGGCGTGCCGCACGCGCGACAGCCGAGGTCGGCCGCTTCATCAAGCGTGATCATCCCGCGCGCGAAGCGTGCGCCGATGGTTTGCACCGCACCCGCGTCTTCGCCCGTGGTGGGCGGCAGCGTCACGCCTCCAGGTACCAGCACGACCGGCAAATCGTGCAGGCCCGCGAGCGCCATCATCATGGCGGGCAAACCTTTGTCGCACGTCGCCACGCCGATGACGCCGCTGCGTGTTGGCAGAGAGCGCGCGAGCCGGCGGAAGAGAATGGCGGCGTCATTGCGATAGGGCAGCGAGTCGAACATGCCGGTCGTGCCTTGTGTGCGCCCGTCGCATGGGTCGGAGCAATACGCGGCGAAGGGAATGGCTTTCAACGCGCGCAGTTCTTCCGCCGCCGCCTGCACTTGCAGCGAAATTTCCCAATGCCCCGTGTGATAACCGAGCGCGATGGGCGAACCGTCCGACGCGCGCATCCCGCCCTGCGTGCTGAGAATCAGGAATTGTTTGCGCCCGAGTTCGCTGGGATTCCAGCCCATGCCCGCGTTCTGCGTGAGTCCGAAGATGTCGCCGCTCGGACGGTCGAGAAGCATCTCCGGCGTGAGCGGCAGCTTGCCCGACGGGCCGGGTCCCTGGGTGTGGATCTTAAAAATGTCGCGCGCGGCATCGGGCATGGCGGGAGTGTGGGGCGCGGAGGTGCGGAGTCCAAGTCCCGGATTGGAGCGCGGTTTCGGGCCCAGCATGCGCAGGAAATTTTTTCCCACGGATTCAGGAATTCCACGGATGAAAAGACCGCTTCCGTGGAATTTCTGAATCCGTGGGAAAAATTCCCACCACCAACCGGTGAATACTTTGCGAAACATTTCGGTTGTCGCCCGCGACTTTGGCCGCTGTATTTCAGTGCATCAGAAATTCTTCCATGATCGTTTGCATGAAAACCGATGCGTCCATTTCTGATCTGGTTCGGAGCCGTTTGGTTCACCCTCGCGTGGTTGATGCTGTTGTCACTGGCCCTCGCGGCACGGCGCAAGATGGCACTGCCAAAGGTGCTGGCTGGGTTCAACGGCAAGCCTTCGGAATTCCGACTCCGCGTCCTGCAAATCCTTAATCACCTCTGCGCTGCCTGATGAGCCGGAGCACGCCACACCGCGACTTTGAGAGCCTTAAACCCGTCCGAAGATGTCGCCGAGGCGGCACTTGAATTTCGGCAACACGGCTCCGCCCGTCAGCACGGCGTTCAGGCCGATCAGTTTGCGGTGGAGGTCAGCGGTGTGCAGTGTCACTTCTTGTTTCTTCCAATCGATCAACCACACGAGGCGCGTGCCGTGGGCGAAATATTTGACGAGCTTGGCCTCCAGCACTTTCGGCCGGTCGCTCGGGGAAAGCACTTCAACCGCGAGGTCTGGCGCACCCTGCAAAAATTTATCCGGGTTCACGAGCACTTCCGGCAGCCGCGCCACGCTGACGAAGGAAACATCGGGCGAGAGCAGCGTGGAAGGCGAGAGCCGGAAGCCGGTGCTGGAATCGAAAACCTTTCCCAGCGCGTGCCGCTCGGTATGGGCGAGCAGCAGTGACGCGATGCGAATGCTGACCCATCCGTGATTGGCCGCGCCCGGACTCATGAGCAACGTGCCATCGAGGGTTTCGTGCTTGTACCCGTTTTTGGGCAGGGCCAGAAGCTGGCGGTCTGTCCAGCGGGTTCGGTATTTCGGCAAAGTCGCAGCGGCCTGCATGGGCACACAGTAGGCGAGGCAGATTTCATGTTCAACGCTCGTCTTGCAGTACAAACTTCCGATGCGCCGCGAAGACGCCGCGCAGCGACTTCGACGCCTCATCCTGCAACGCCTGCAACTCGCGATACACTTCGACATTCTTTGAGTCCGGCGTGGCGGTTTCGCTTTTGTTGATCGTCACGAATTCGTCGGTGATGTCCTCGATGGAATCATTTCCGCCGCGCTGCAAGCGCCAGCACCAGAGCGCCTGGAGCGCCGCGCCGTAGGCCGCGCCTTCGCTCACTTTCAACGTCACGACTTCGGCGTCAAAAATGTCGGCCATGATTTGCCGCCAGACTTTGGACTTCGCGCCGCCACCGGTCGCGCGAATCTGCGACGGTTTCACGCCGAGTTGTGCGAGGCGGCGTAATCCGTAATTCATGCCCAGCGTCACGCCTTCCATCGTGGCGCGGGCGAAGTGCGACGCGGTGAAAGTGCGCGCGTTCACGCCCACGAAGACGCCGGTGCCGTCCGGCACGTTCGGCGTGCGTTCGCCTTCGAGATACGGCAGGAGGAAAAGTCCGTCGCAACCCGCAGGCGCGCGCGAGGCGCTGTTGGCAAACTGTTCGTGCGAGAGTTTGAAATCGTTGCGCACCATCTCGGTCGCGACGGTGACGTTCATGGTGCAGAGCAGCGGCAGCCAGCGGTTCGTCGAGTCGCAGAAAGCAGCGATCTCGCCGCGCGGATCGACGACCGGTTTTTCCGCGCACGCGTAAATCGTCCCGCTCGTGCCGAAGCTGGCGGTAATGACCCCGGCGCGCGTGTTGCCGGTGCCGATGGCGCCCATCATGTTGTCGCCGCCGCCCGCGCTCACGAGCACGTCGGTGTTGAGACCAAGTTC
>JBBQYK010000044.1:0-17620 GCA_038208765.1 Verrucomicrobiota bacterium | reverse complement strand
TCCGGCGTGAGCCGCGACGACTGGCGGTAGGTGGCGCTGGTGACGATGAGGCGGTGGAGGTGTTTCATGTTCCAAGCGGTGCCCCCGGCGTCCCGCCGGGTGGAGGCGTTCAATTTGCCAGGGTCACTCGACTCGACGAGCGGCGTTGGATTTTTCCACGTCTCCTCCCGGCGGGACGCCGGGGGCACGTTGACAAATTCCGCCGCCAGCCAGTCGAGCAGTTCGCGATGCACGGGCGCTTCGCTTTGCGTGCCGAAATCCTCGCTCGTTTTCACCAGGCCCATCCCGAAGAACGTCTGCCACTGGCGGTTCACGATCACGCGCGCGGTCAAGGGCTGCTCGGCGCTGACCAGCCAGCGCGCGAGACCGAGGCGGTTGCGCGGCTGGTTCGTGGGCATTGACGGGAGAAAACCGGGCGTGGCGAAAGTGACCTTCTCCTTGCGCGCCTCGTAATTGCCGCGGTCGAGCAGGAAGGTGTCGCGCGGCTTCGTTTCGGCCATGACCATCACGCGCGGGTATTCGTCGTTGCGGAAGGTGTTGTACTCCTTCTCCAGTTTCGCGAGATCGGCGGCGGGACTTTTCTCGAGCTTCGGCAGGACGTGCTCGGTGAAGTAGGCTTTCAGTTTTGATTCGCGGCGCGCTGGTTTCTCATTGCGCGGCAGGCGGGCGAAATCGCGAATGGCGGCATCAGGAAAATTCTCATCCGCCGCGACCTTCTCCTCCCACTCGCGCTGCATCGTCGCCAGCTTGTTGGTGTGATCTTTTTCCTGCTCCTTCATCGCGGCGACGCGAGCCTTCAAATCCGCGAGCTTCGCCTTCTGCTCTGGGGACGCGACATCCAGCACTGGCTCGGCCACGCGCACTTTGAAGGGCACGCCGGGCACGGTGCCGCTCTCGGGCAGGTTGTTGAACGCCGCCATCATCGCGTAGTAATCGCGCTGGGTGATGGGATCGAATTTGTGATCGTGGCACTGCGCGCAGGCGACGGTCAGGCCGAGCCAGGTCGTGGCCGTGGTGTCCACGCGGTCGAAGAGCGCGACGTGCCGTTGCTCCTCGGGAATCGCGCCGCCCTCGCCGTTGAGCATGTGGTTGCGATTGAAGGCGGTGGCAATTTTCTGTTCCACCGTGGCGTTGGTCAGCAAGTCGCCGGCGAGTTGCTCGATGGTGAATTGATCGAACGGCATGTTCTCGTTCAACGCCTTGACCACCCAGTCGCGCCAGATCCATTGGAAGGTGTCGCCGTCCTGTTGAAAGCCGTTCGAGTCGGCGTAGCGCGCCGCGTCGAGCCACGGCAGCGCCATGCGCTCGCCGTAGTGCGGCGACGCGAGCAGGCGATCCACGACGCGCTCGTAGGCGCCGCTCTTTTTATCCGCGAGGAAGGCATCCACTTCGGCGGGCGTGGGCGGCAGGCCGGTGAGGTCGAGCGTGACGCGGCGGATGAGCGTCTCGCGCGGCGCTTCAGGCGAGGGCGAGATTTTTTCCTGCTGCAATTTCGCGAGGACGAAGGCGTCGATGGGGTTTTGAACTTTGAACTTTGAACTTTGAACTTTGAACTTTGAAACCCCCGGCACGGCGGGCCGCTCCAGTGGCTCGAAGGCCCAATGCCCCTCAAACTTCGCACCCTCCGCGACCCAGCGCTGAAGCAGTTCCTTCTGCGCGGCCGTGAGGGTGCGATGCGAATCCGGCGGCGGCATCAATTCGTCGGGGTCGGTGGAGAAGAGACGTTTGATGAGTTCGCTCTTCGCCGGCTGGCCGGGCACCACGATCTCGTTGGCGCGCTGACCGGCCCGGGTGTTGAGCTGGAGCTTGGCCTTGCGTTTGTTGCCGTCCTGGCCGTGGCAGTAGAAACAGTTCTCGGAAAGAATGGGCCGCACGTCGCGCCCGTAGTCCACGGGCGCGGGCGCGGCCTGCACCGTGACGGCGAGGCCGAAGGTCAGAAGCAAACGAAAGCGCATCGTCATCTTGGATTCATTTGGTGGAACGGCATTCATGGGAATCTATTTTGCGGGCCGGGCCAATGATTTAGTGCGTTGAAAACGACGTGGCGGCGGGACTCCCGGCCCGCCAGTGAGGGCCGGCCTCCAGCCGCCCGGCCAAGGGCGCGACCGGTCAGGCACCTGAAAATTTTTAAGGCGGCTGGATTGATCTGGCCGTTCCCCGCCGGCTGGAAGCCACGGCTCACGGGCAGGCCGGACGCCTGCCGCCTTCGCGCCCGGGCGGAACTTTGTTTGAACACTCCGCTGGTTTTCTGCTCAGATGGGTGCGCCCATGCAACCTGACGACAAACCGGAAATGACGACGGACCCCGCGCCCGCGACGCCAAAAGCGCGCGGCTTCCTGGAAGAACTGCGCGCCTTTGGCGACGCCATTCCACACAAGGCGCTGCTCGGCGTCCTGGTGCTGGCCTGGGTCGCGGTATTCCATTTCTACGGCAATCCCACCCTCGGCTACATCAACACGCGCTCGCTGTTCGGCTGGCTGAAGAATACCTACGACCACTCCACAGACGATAATTTCGGCATGTTCATTTTGCCGGCGGTGCTGCTGCTGCTCTGGTGGAAACGCGCGGAACTGGCCGCCGCACCCAAGCGTTTCTGGTGGCCGCCGCTGCTGCTGCTCGTCTTCGGCGCGCTGCTCCATCTCGCCGGCTACACGGTGCAGCAGACGCGGCTTTCGGTGGTCGGATTCTTCTTCGGGCTGTATGCCATCCTCGGAATGCTCTGGGGCTGGGCCATGTGGCGCGCGCTGTTCTTCCCGTACTTTCTGTTCGCGTTCACCATGCCGCTCACGGGTGAGCTGGAGGGCTTGACGCTGCCGCTCCGTTACCTGGCCACGAAGATCACGGTGGTGCTGAGTCATATCGGCGGCATCGACGTGGTGCAGAAAGGCACCCTCATCGAAAGCAGCGGCGGGCATTTCAGCTACAGCGTCGAGGCCGCGTGCAGCGGGTTGCGCAGCCTGACGACGATGCTGATGCTCGGCTGCATCTTCGGCTTCACCGCGTTTCAATCGAACTGGAAGCGCGCCGCGCTCATCGCCTCGGCGGTGCCGCTGGCCATTTGCGGCAATGTCATCCGGCTGATCAGCATCGTGATCGCGGCCAGCTGGAAGTACGACGAAATGATCGCGGCCAAGGAGCCGCTCGCCGCCGCGCGCGCCGCCGCCCAGGAACTTGGCACGCTGGTGCATGATCATTCCGTGATCAAACTCGCGGCCTACATCCCGGCCTTCGTGGGCATGATGCTCCTTGCGCGCTGGCTGCGCGAAGACGGCGCGCGTGCCGGCGACGTGAGCGCGCGCGGGAACATCTTGTTGCGCCCCGTCTGGGCGGTGGGGGCCACGGTGCTGATCATCACGCTGGGCACGGCGGCCATTCTCGCCACGCAACACACGCGGCAAAAGCTCGGCCAGCCGGGCGTGCGCGTGGAGCAGCGTCCGATGTTCTCCTTTGATCCCGGTGCGTCCACGAACGAACCCCGGCGCATCGCCGAGAGCCGCGTGCATCTGCCGGCGCGCGTGCTGGATTTTCAATCGCGGGAATTTCCCATTCCGCACACGACGTTTGAGACGCTGCCCAAGGACACGGTGTATGGCCATCGCATGTATGCCCAGTCGAACGGTTTTACGATGGACGTGCAGGTCGTGCTGATGGGCGCGGATCGGAGCAGCATTCACAAGCCGCAGTACTGTTTGCGCGGCAGCGGGTTCGACATTGTGAAAACGGAGCCGCAAACGGTCCGCATCGACCGTCCGCAGGCGCATGATCTGCCGGTGATGAAGCTGTCGCTGGCCCGCACCGTGCGCGACGGCGAATCGTACCGGCGCGAGGCGGGCGTGTATGTGTACTGGTTTGTGGCGGACGGCGAACTGACCGCCGAACACCGGCAGCGCATGTGGTGGATGGCGCGCGACATGTTGAAGACCGGCGTGCTCCAGCGCTGGGCGTATGTGATTTGTTTCGCGCCGTGCGCGCCGGGCGCGGAGGACGCGACTTACGAGCGGATGAAGGAATTCATCGCCGCCGCCGTGCCGGAGTTTCACACCGGAGCGCCGGGAGAACTGGCGCGCGTGAATGTCCCCTGAGCCTTCGGAGTTGCGTGTGTACCCACCCCTCGCCTACAACCTCACGAACCGAAGTGCCGTGAAGTTTGATTATGCTCCGTCGTAACCGTCAGTTGCGGACCCAGATCCACCAGCTCAAGGACACCACCTTGTTCGCGGTCGCGCTCTGGCTTGCCCACTGGGTGCGCAGCGCTTGGGATCTCGATCTGTTCGGGCTGGGGCGCTACTGCTACAGTCGGCTGGGCTGGGAGGTCTTCAATCCCAGCCATGTCATCGAGCCGTTCTCCGACTTCCAGTGGCTCTACGTCGTGCTCATTCCCGGCGTGCCGCTGATCTTGGAATCGCAGGGCTTCTACTCCCGCCCGATCATCGCGGGACGCCGCGACACCGCGTGGCGGCTGCTCAAAGCCTCGGTCATCACCACGATGCTCGTCATCATCGCCACCTTCTTCGGCAAGGAACTGCTGGCCCGCGGCGTCATCCTGCTCTTTGGCGTGTTCGCGTTCCTGCTCGTGTTTCTCTCCGAGGAATTCACCCGCGCCTACGCCAAGCGCCGCATGACCCAGGGCCAATACCGCCGCAAGTTCATCCTCATCGGCACGCGCGATGATACCCAGCGCCTGCGTGGAGAACTCGCCGAACGCCCCGACGAAGCCATCGAAGTCATCGGCGAACTCGATCTGAACGAATACTCTGTCGAGCGGCTCATCAAAATGCTGCACGACCACTCCGCCAGCGGCGTCATCATCAACGCCCAGCACACCTACTTCGGCGAGGTCGAGAAGGCCGTGCAAGCGTGCGAACTCGAGGGCCTCGAAGCCTGGCTCATCGCCGACTTCTTCAAGACCAACATCTCCCGCACCGCCTTCGACGAACTGAACGGCCGGCCCATGCTCGTGTTCCATTCCGCGCCCGACGTCTCCTGGCAGAGCGTAGTCAAGCGCTGCATCGACTTCTTCGGCGCGCTGTTTCTGCTCTTGTTCGCGTGGCTGCCCTTCATCACCATTTCCATTCTCATCCGGCGCAGTTCCGCCGGGCCGGCGCTCTTCCGGCAGAAACGCTCCGGGCTGCATGGCGAGCCGTTCACCATGCTCAAGTTCCGCACCATGGTCAGCGACGCCGAGCAGTTGAAGAAAGAGCTGGAGCAATACAACGAGATGTCCGGCCCCGTCTTCAAAGTGACCAACGACCCGCGCGTCACGCCGATCGGGAAATTTCTGCGCAAGACCAGCTTCGACGAATGGCCGCAGCTCTGGAACGTGCTCAAGGGCGAGATGAGCCTCGTCGGCCCGCGCCCGCTGCCGGTGGATGAAGTCGAGCGCTTCGATGACCTCGCGCACCGTCGCCGCCTTTCGGTGAAGCCCGGCCTGACCTGTCTCTGGCAGGTCAGCGGTCGCAACAACGTGAGCGACTTCCGCGACTGGGTGCGGCTCGATTTGGAATACATAGACAACTGGTCCCTCTGGCTCGACTTGAAGATTCTCGCGCGCACCATCCCCGTGGTGCTCACGGGCGCGGGCGCGAAGTGAGTTGTCCTTGGGAGCACCGTAGCGCCACGCCACGCCGTAACTTCCAAAAAAGACGCGCGCGTTTCCCGAAAACCTCCGCCAACTCCTCGCAGGTTAAGATGCGTCAGACCTGAACCCGGACAACACTTCCATTGACCAATCGGAACGGCTCCAGTACCCAAACGCCCCATGTCATTGGAAACTACGTTGATTTTGTTCAAACCCGACGCGCTGGAGAAGCGTGTCGTCGGCCAGGTAACCGCGCGTTTTGAAGCCGCCGGGCTTCGGCTGCGCGGCGTGAAGATGTTCCGCGCCAGCGACGCGGTGCTGGCGGAACATTACGCGCACATCGCGACGAAACCGTTCTACCCCGAGGTGCAGCAGTTCATGCAGCGCACGCCGGTCATCGCCGTGGCGCTGGAAGGCGAAGGAGCCGTGGCGCTCGTGCGCGACTTGCTCGGGCCGACCGATTCCAAGAAAGCGGCGAAGGGGACGATCCGCGGCGACTTCGGCGTGGACGTAATGGTCAACGTCTGCCACGCCTCCGACTCGGCGGAAGCGGCGGCGGCGGAATTGAAGCGCTTCTTCCAGCCCGGCGAGCTTTTCTGAGAAAAGGCCCAGAGGGCCGGGCAGAAATTATCCGGTGGCGTCAGCCACCGGAAAAAATTCCCAATCGGACAAAGCCCCAACGGGGCGACAGAACTGTTGACGTTCCGCCCTGGCCGGGGCTGCTTCTACTCACAAAAAAACCGGTGGCTCACGCCACCGGCTAATTTCGGCCCGGCCCTCCGGGCCGTCCAAATCATTAAACTCAACGCGTACCCATGCCCACGCTTTGCACGGTCTGAAACAGCTTGCCTTCCGTCTTGATGCTCGGGGCGATGATGATCTCCGTCTCCTGAAACTCGCGGATGCTGGCCGCGCCCACATTGCCCATGCAGGTCGTTATCGCGCCGACGAGATTTTGCGAGCCGTCGTCCACGGTCGCAGGGCCGAAGAGAATTTGTTTCAACGAACCGGTGACGCCGACCTTGATGCGTGTGCCGCGCGGCAGATTCGCGTGTGGCGTGGCCATGCCCCAGTGGTTGCCACGGCCCGGCGCTTCCTTGGCACGAGCGAAGGCGCTGCCGACCATCACGGCGTCCGAACCGCAGGCCAGCGCCTTGCAGACGTCGCCGCCCTTGCTCATGCCGCCGTCGGTGATGATGGGGATGTACTTGCCGGTTTTCTTGTGGTGATGATCCCGGGCCGCCGCGCAATCAACCGTGGCGGTGACTTGCGGTACGCCGAGCCCGAGCACGCCGCGGCTCGTGCAAGCCGCGCCGGGTCCGACGCCGATGAGCACGCCCGCGATGCCGCATTGCATCAGTTCGAGAGTCACTTTGTAGGTCACCGCGTTGCCGACGATGACGGGGATTTTCATCTCCTTGCAGAACTTCGCGAGTTCCATCGACTTGTACTGCGTGGAGATGTGGCGCACCGTGGAGACGGTGGACTGGACGATGAACAGGTCCGCGCCCGCGTCCTGCGCGATGCGGCAAAACTCCTCGGCCTTCTGTGGAATGGAACTGACCGCGGCGAGGACGCCGGCGGCTTTGAGTTCCTGTACGCGCTTGGCAATGAGCTTGGGCTTGATCGGTTCGAGGTAGGCTTTCTGGATCAACTCGGTGACTTCGTCCTTGTCGGCCTTGGTGATTTTTTCCAGCACCTCGGCGGGATCTTCGTAGCGCGTCTGCACGCCTTCGAGGTTGATCACACCGAGTCCGCCGAGTTTACCCATCTCGATGCAGAACTTCACGTCGGTCACGCCGTCCATGGCGCTGGCGAGAATCGGGATGATCAACTTGATGGCGCTGCCATCGGGCTTGGGAATCTCGAACGTGGTGTCCACCTCGGCGGGGTTGATCGTGATGTCGCCGGGTACGAGCGCGATTTCATCGAAGCCGTAGGTGACGCGGGCTTTTCGGTTGCGGCCAATCCACATTCCCATAGTCGTAATTTTTTTGTTGGGGCGGGGTGACCGCCGGATGTTTCGGTTAAAAAACGGCGGTCAACCAAGACCGCCGTGGCATCAAAATCGAATCATGTCGTTCTGCGTTCCGCATTGCGAACAGCGCGAGCGCTCGACATCGCCGTCGTCGGTATAGACAAAGCCGCATTTCTCGCAACGGAAAACGTGATCCTCGCTGGGTGTCGGCTCGAATCGCCGGCGACGATGCTCAAAATATATTGCCACGGCCGAAAGTGCGGCAAGCAAAACCACGACGTAGGCAAAGATGAGCGTCTCAATGGGCATGGCGGCAATCAACGTGCCCCCGGCGTCCCGCCGGGTAGAAATTCACTGACGACGAACGCGCCTCCCATTTCGATCCACGCCGGAAGTCACCGCGCCTCCACCCGGCGGGACGCCGGGGGCACGTTGCGGCGGCCCAGCGCGGCCAGTTCCACCGCGCGGTTGTTAGTTCATTCGTCATGGCGTGAGACTGCCGGCGGCCACGACGTTGGTGGGCGGCAGCAACTGCCAGGTGAAAATGATGCGCCCCAGAGTCGGCGACGCCGTTTCTCGCGCGCGGGCGTCGCGCAGAGCCAGCGGTTGAAACTCGAATCGCCGCGCCAGTTCCAGCGCGCGCTCGTCCGCCTCGACGGAACCGGACGCGCCGCTCACCGACAAACTTTCCACCACGCCCTCACCATTCACCGCGACGGACGCGACGGTGTTTTTCAACACCTCGGCGGAGGCGATGCCGGGAAGACCTGGCGAGCGCGTGAGTATGCGGGCGGCGAGCGGCCCTTCGATGCGCGCGGAAGTTTTCATCGCCAGCACCTCGCCGGGCAGGCGGACTTCCAACGTCCTCGGCGCGCGCAGGGCGGCGAGCAGCGTCTCCTCGGGGCGGCGATTGGTTGTTACGAATTCATGCAAGGTCTCGCCCAACTGCGCGGTGGGCAGCGGCAGCCATTCGGGCAGCGCCGTCCAGTTGCTGCGCGCGGGAGTTTCGGGCTGAAAATTCCGCCACGCGCCGCCGGAGAAGCCTTGCGGATGCGGCAGCGCGAACAACGTCGGGTCGCGCCAGCCGGTCAATTTCGCCAGTTGCTTATCCGTGGCCGCGTCGCCTCCGATGTGGAGAAACGGTTCGATCTGTTTCCGGGGCGGAAGCTCTTGCTCGCGTTCGCCATAAACGAAGATGCCAAACGCGTGGAGGAGAAAGAGAAACAGAAAGCCGCCCAGCCAGAACCCGCGCGAGCGACCGGAGTGCGGCGTGCTCATGGCGGGGAAAGCGCCGGAACGCGCTGGTTGGCCGCTGGCGGCGGGCGCGTCCCCCACACGCCGGCTTTCACGCCGACCTGCCGCGCCAATGACATGAGTTCCATCACGCGGCCATAACTAGCGGCCTCATCGGCCTGAACGATCAGCGTGAGCGGTTCGGGAGCTTCGGCCGCCAAGTTGGACAGGCGTGAGCGCAGTAACCGATCGTGCGTGATTTGGTTCTCGAAATAAAACTGTCCGGCGGCATCCACCGAAACCACGACCAAACGGGGTCCGATCACGCCCGGCAATTCCTCCGCCACCGGCAGGCGTATCGGCACGCCCGGCGTGAAGACCAGTTGCGACCGCAGCAAGATGAACACGAGCAGGATGAAGAGCATCCCGGCAAACGCCGCCACGTCGAGCTGGCCGCGGAAGATTTGTTTGTTGCGGGGAAAGCGCATTCGATTTGGGATTTATGATTTAAGATCTACGAGCGCGCGGATTCTTCGAGCAGGCCTCAAGCTCAAGCCGCTCGTCCACCGATAATCCCAAATCGTCAATCATTTTGCTTCCGTCACGATGTTCACGATCTCCGAAGCCGCCTTTTCCATGTCCAGCACGATGGAGTTCACGCGGCCCACCAGATAGTTGTAGGCCGCATAGCAGGGAATGGCCAAGGCCAGCCCGGCGGCGGTGGAGATGAGCGCCTGCCAGATGCCGCCGGAAAGCATCTCCATCTGCGCCTGTGAACCGGCGAGTTGCAGCGCGGCGAAAATTTTGATGAAGCCCAGCACCGTGCCGAGCAGGCCGAGCAGGGGAGCGATTTGCGCCAGCGTCGCGAGCGTGTTCAGTTTTTCTTCCAGTCGAGGGACTTCCATCAGGCCGGCTTCTTCCAGCGCCTCGCGCACGCCATCCCGTCCGCGCTCGCGCCCGAGCACCGCGACTTTCACAAGTCGCGCGACGGGGCCGGGCGTGGCGTCGCAGATAGAGAGCGCCTCCACCACGTTGTCGCGCTTGAGCACGTTGCGCACGCCGTTGAGGAACTCCATCGAGTTGATTTGCGCGCGGTGGTAATGCAGCAGGCGTTCCACAAAAACGAGGATGGCCACGCAGCTCGCGGCCAGCAGCACCCAGATCATCAGCCCGCCGTGCGTGATTAAATTCGGCAGGGCGGAGCGGGCCGAGGACGCGAGGTCCGAGGCGGCAAGGAGCGTTGGCGCGAACATGCGCGTTTTATAGCGGCGTGGGGCGCGCGGTTCCAAGCGCGTTGTTGCCGCTCCTCGGAGCGCGGACCGCCGAGTCCGCGTGTTGACAAGGTTTGAACCACGGAAAACACGGAAAACACGGAATAAAAAAAACCAGGCCAGTCGGCTCCAGCTGCGTCTGACTTTTCTGGCTTTTCCCTTCCGTGTGTTCTGTGTCTTCCGTGGTTGAACACGCGGACTCGGCGGTCCGCGCTTCAATGTTTTGCGTTTCCCGCCGCACCTTCTCCCCGTAAGCTCGCGGCTGCATGGACATTCAAATCGCCGCGCTTTGTGACGCCGCCACTGACTCGCACGGAAAGCTGAACATTCTCGGCACGTTTGACACCATCAACGCCGGCCAACTCCCCGCCGTGCATCCGCAATGTTCCATCGCGCTCCGCCTCGTCTTCAGCAAAATGGAAGAGGGCCACAAGGACATGAAACTCAACTTCGTGGACGAGGACGGCAAGCTGGTCATGCCCAGCATCGACATCCCCGTGGATGTCACGGTGCCGGACGACACGAGCTTCATCTCGCGAAATTTCATCATCAACATCCAGCAGTTGCGTTTCGAGCGTCCGGGTCTGTACGGCATCGACATCGCGCTCACCTCGAATCACGTCGGGAGCATTCCGCTGCTCGTGCGGCACACGCCGGCCACGCCGCCGCCATCGGAGAGTTGATCCATGTCCTTTGCCTCCCTCACTGAACCGGAAGATTCGGTGGAACTCCTCCAGCGCAGCCTCGCTCGGCAGCGGCTGGGCCATGCTTATCTTTTTTCTGGTGACGATTTGGAACGTCTCGAACTCGTCGCGCGCACGCTGGCCAAGACGTTAAACTGCCAGAACCCGCGCCCAAGCCAGGCCGTGCCGGGCGCGCCGGATTCCTGCGATGCCTGTCTGCCGTGCCGCAAGATAGAGGGCACGAATCATCCCGACGTGCAATGGGTGCGGCCCGAGTCGAAGTCCCGCGTCATCACCATCGATCAGATGCGCGACGTGATGCAGACGATTTTTCTCAAGCCGACCGAGGCGGAATACAAGGTCGCGATCATCGTCGGCGCGGACCGCCTCAACGTGCAGGCCGCGAACGCCTTCCTGAAAACCTTGGAGGAGCCACCGCCGCGTTCCGTGCTGATTCTGCTCACCACCGAGCCGGGCCGCATTCTGGAAACGATTCTCTCGCGCTGCCTGCGCCTGAATTTTTCCGCCGGGGCCGAGCGCTTTCAGGATGAGACGTTCGTCGCGTGGCTCCGGCACTTCAGCGATACGGCGGTGGCCGAGCGCGGCTCCATTCTCAGCCGCTACCGTCTGCTCTCGGTCTTGCTCGGACGGCTGAACGCGTTGAAGGAAAGGGTGGAGGAGGAAATGACCGCGCGCTCGCCTCTGGAAAAATACGACGACCTCGATCCCAAACTCCGCGAGCGCTGGGAAGATGAACTCAAAGCCGCCATCGAGGCCGAGTACCGCCGTCAGCGCGCCGAGGTGCTGACTGGTCTCGAATTCTGGCTGCGCGATGTGTGGCTGCAGTCGCTGGGCGACGTGCGGCTGCTCACCTTTCCCGCGCTGCAACCCGCAACCGCCACGCTCGCCGCGCGCGTGAATGCGCAGTCCGCGTCTGGCAATCTGCGCGTGCTCGAACGGCTGCAACGCCAGTTGAATTCCAATGTGCAGGAGGCGCTTGCGCTCGAGGTGGGGCTGCTGCAATTGAAGCTCTGAGCACGGCGCAAGGAGCGCCGAGTTCGCGCGTTGATGGGACTTGAACCACGGAAAACACAGAAGACACGGAAGGGAAAAAGCGCTGAGCAAATTATTTTCCACCGCGTGCCGGTCGCTTCTGATTTTTCTTTCCGTGTCTTCTGTGTTTTCCGTGGTTGAACACGATGGACTCGGTGGTTCGCGCTCCCTCCAACGTCGGCTTGCTTCACCGACTCGTTGCGACATGCTGCTGCGCAACGCATGAAACATTCCTTCACCTTCGCGTCCGCGCTGGCCGTGGCGCTGGCCATCACTGCTGTATCCACTTTCGCCCAGAGCACCAACACCGCATCCCCTGCGCGTCGCAGCACGAACGACCCCATTGCCCGCATCCGTGACGAGGGATTGAACCGTTCGCAGGTGATGAAAACGCTTGGCCACCTGACCGAAGTGATCGGTCCGCGCCTCACCGGCTCTCCGAACCTCGCGCGGGCGAACGCCTGGACGCGCGACACGCTCACGGAGTGGGGCCTGAAGAACGCGCAACTCGAAGCGTGGGGCCCGTTCGGGCGCGGTTGGTCGCTCCAGCGATTTTCTGCACAAGTAATCGAGCCGCAGTCCATCCCGCTCACCGCCATCCCGAAGGCGTGGACGCCGGGCTTCGCCGAACCGATCACGGCGGAAGTGATTCTCATCGAGGCGAAGAACGAGGCGGATTTGGAGAAATACAAAGGCCGGTTGAAGGGCGCGATTCTGCTGGCCAGTCCGGTGCGTGAAGTGCGGGCGCGTTTCGAACCGCTGGCCACCCGTGTGGCGGAATCAAATCTCCTGCGCCTCGCCAATGCCGGGCCGGGAGCGGCGCGGGTTCTCATCCCCGGTCGTGGGACGACCAACGCCGCGTCCTCCACCAACAGCGCGCGCACCGCGAACACCACGCCCCGCTCCAACGCGCCGCCCTTCTCGCTCTCCAGCCGCGTGCTCTCTCTCGCCGTGCAGGAGGAGGCCGCGCTGGTGGTCACGTCCAGTTCGGAAGGCGACGGCGGCACCATCTTTGTCGCGCAGGCTTCCGTGCCGACCTCCCCCTCGCGCGGCACGAATGCCAGCGCCCGTTCCGGAAGCTCTTCGCCGTGGGCCACAAACGCGCCGCCGATGCCCGCGCAAATCGCGCTCGCCGTCGAGGATTACAACCGCCTCGCGCGCATGATTCAGCAGGGTGAGAAATTGAAAATGAACGTGGACTTGCAGGTGAAATTTCACGACGCGGATCGGATGGGCTATAACACCATCGCGGAAATTCCCGGCCGCGATTTGAAGGATGAAGTCGTGATGATCGGCGCGCACCTCGACTCCTGGCACGTCGGCACCGGCGCGACGGACAACGGCGCGGGCGTGGCCGCGACGATGGAGGCGGTGCGCATCCTGAAGGCGCTCGACCTCCAGCCGCGCCGGACCATCCGCATCGGCCTGTGGACCGGCGAGGAGCAGGGCCTGCTTGGTTCGCGCGCTTACGTCGCGAAACATTTCGGCTCCTACACGAACATCACGAACGCGGCCGTCACCGGCGCCCGTTCGCCGCGCGACGAGAGCAACCAGCCGCGCCGTTCACGTTCCGGCACCAATTCCGTGACGCGCAAACTGGTCAAGCGCGATGGCTACGAAAACTTCTCCGCTTACTTCAACCTCGACAACGGCACCGGAAAAATTCGCGGCGTCTATTTGCAGAACAACGAAAGCGCGCGCCCGATTTTCCGCCGCTGGCTCCAGCCCTTCGCCGATCTCGGGGCCGAGACGCTCACCTACCAGAACACCGGCGGCACGGATCATCTGGCCTTCGACGGCATCGGGCTGCCGGGCTTCCAGTTCATTCAGGACCCCATTGAATACTGGACGCGCACGCACCACTCGAACGCGGATGTGTTCGACCGCATCCAGGCGGACGACATGAAACAGGCTTCGACCATCATGGCCGCCTTCCTCTGGAACGCCGCGACGACGGACGAAAAGGTGCCGCGCAAGGCGTTGGAGTAATTGGAGATACGGTCTTGGAATGGGAAGAAAAAAAGACCGCATTTAAGAAGAAGTTTTTGGGGGTGAGTTCTTGGGCATGGGCCGGCCCGTCGGGTTCCAGGGCTGGGCGGAGCGCAAGACTCCGACACACAGGCTGAGGAGTTTGCGCATCACCGCCCCCACACGCACCTTGCCCGGCTTGCCGCGCGCGGCCAACCGCGCGCTCTGGGCGCGCAGGATGGGATTGTGTTGCAGTCCGGCCAGCGCCGGCACGTAGAGCAGGCGGCGCAGGCGCGCGTTGCCCAGTTTGCTCAAGGACGCCCGGCCCCGCAGGCTCGTCCCGCTTTCGCGCTGGCGCGGGTTGAGTCCGGCGTAGGCCACGGCGGCGCGGGCCGTGCGTAAGTCGGCGGGCAACTCGGCCAGCAGACCGGCGCACAGGACCGGGCCGACGGCGGGAATGCTGCGCAAGAGTTCAGCCTGCGTGCGCAGGATCGGATCGTCCTGCAGGGTGGCGAGCAACGCCGTGTCGAGCTTTTCGATCTGGAGGGTGAGACTGCGCACGAGCGAACGCAGCACCGGAGCCACGCTGGGGTGGGCGGTGTCGAGCCGGTTTTGGAGTCCCAGGCGCTGGTCCACCAGTTCGGCGCGCAGCCGACTCTGGGCCTGGAGTTGTTCTTGGGCGGCGCTGGGCGGGAGCCAGGCGCGCGGTTCCTGGGTCCGACCGAAGTCGGCGATGAGAGCCGCGTCGAGCCGGTCGGTTTTGTTGCGGCTCAGAAGAGCCTGGCCGTAACGCTGCACGGCCAGAGGCTGGAGGATGCTGACGGTGTGCCCGGCGGCGTGAGCGTGGCGGGCCACAGGAAACCCATAGGTGCTGGTGGCTTCCAGGCAGAGGTGAAGCGATCCCGCTTCGGCCGCCCAAGCCAGGAGTTGGGTGTGGCCGGCCGGGGTGTTGGGCACGGTGGTGGTGCGGGGTTGGGGCAGGAGCAGGCAGGCGTCGAGCTGGTCTTTGGACACGTCGAGACCCAGGATGATTTTGGTCGAACTCATAAGGTTGATGTTTGGTGTTTGTTTGACTGCGGGCCATGCCGTGGGGTGACCGAGCTTGTGAGTCAGGCTTGGGCGAGGGTCAACTCGCCTGGCCTTGGATACGGTCCGGTCTGAACCACAGTTGGGGAACGAGGTGCCCATCTCCGAACAGGCTCAAAAGGCCTCAGCGCGGACGCGGTGTCACCTCGTTCCCGGCCCGGAACCATGTGCCCACGGTTCCAGCTTCAAGCCAAGCTACAAGCGCGGACCGCCGAGTCCGCGCGATCATCTCCAGCCATTCAGTCAGGAGATCATGAACACGCGGACTCGGCAGTCCGCGCTCTGACAGATGATTTCTCTCCGCGCCGCCGCGTCTCTGCGCTAAATCTTCCGCGTGCATAAGCTGGCCGAACTCGATCATCGCCACGTCTGGCATCCCTTTACGCAGATGAAGGACTGGCTGGCGCGCGAGCCAATCGTCATCACGCATGGCCGGGGCGCGGTGCTGCGCGATGTGAAGGGCCATGAGTATCTCGACGCCAATTCCTCCATTTGGACCAACCTGCACGGGCACAATCATCCGAAGCTGAACGCGGCGCTGGGGAGGCAGTTAAAGAAGATTGCCCATTCATCGGCGTTGGGATTCGCGAACGAGCCGGCGAGTTTGCTGGCGGCGGCTTTGGTGAACGCGACAGGGAGACAGGGAGACAAGGAGACTGGGGGAGGACGCGCGCCGATCCCCAAGTCCCCTCGTCTCCCCGTCCCCTTGTCCAAAGTTTTCTTCAGCGACGACGGCTCCACCGCGCTCGAAGTCGCGCTCAAACTCGCCTACCAGTTCGCGAAGCGCGCACGCGGATTGAAGAAGCCGAAGTTCCTCTCGCTCGAAGGCGCGTATCACGGTGACACGGTCGGCGCGGTGAGTCTTGGTCACATTGACCTGTTCCACAAAAGCTACGGCGGGCTGCTGTTCAAATCGGACAAGGTCATGTCCCCCTACTGCTACCGCTGCCCGTTCAATCGCGCCAAGCCCGAGCGCGACGACGCGCGGAAGTATCGAAAGTGCGGATGGGAGTGCGTGCAGAAGGTGGAACAGAAATTCACCGCGCAGAAGAAACGCGGTGAGCCTTACGCCGCGTTTGTTTTCGAGCCTTTGCTGCAAGGCGCGGCGGGAATGATTCCGCAACCGAGCGGCTGGCTGAAACAAGTCACCGACCTTGCGCGCGCCCACGGCGCGCAACTCATCGCCGACGAAGTGATGACCGGCTTCGGTCGCACCGGTTCCATGTTCGCCTGCCAGAGTGAACAGGTTCGGCCGGACTACCTCTGCCTCGCGAAAGGACTGACCGGCGGTTATCTCCCGATGGCCGCCACGCTCACCACGCAGGAAGTCTTCGACGCCTTCCTCGGCAACTACGACGAGTTCAAAACTTTCTTCCACGGCCACAGCTACACCGGGAATCAACTCGGCGCGGCGGCGGGATTGGCGAGTCTGGAATTGCTAAACACCGAAAAATCCATCCGCGCGCGTGCCGAGTTGCAGCGCGTGATGGATGGAGAATTGAAAACTCTCTGGTCACTGCCGCAGGTTGGCGACATCCGCCAAGTCGGCCTCATCGCCGGCGTGGAACTCGTCCGCGACTGGCGCACGCGCGAGCCGTTCGCCCTGCCCGAACGCGCCGGCCTCCGCGTCTGCGAAGCGATGGCGAAACGCGGCGTCCTCACCCGCCCCATCGGCAACGTCATCGTGCTCATGCCGCCCTACTGCACGCAAAAAAAACAAACGCAGCGCATGGTGAATGCGCTGCGTGAGAGCGTGACCGAACTGTTCAGAGCGCCTTCAAATTCTTCGCCCCGTTCACCGTCGAGTTCACGCGCAGGCGCAGGCCGTTCAGGCGGATGAAGCCCGTGGCGTCGTCCTGGTTGTAGGCCTTGGTAGGGTCGGCCTCCATCGTGGCGATGTGCGGGTTGTACATGCTGAACTTCGACTTGCGGCCCGCGACGTAGAGGCCGCCTTTGTAGAGCTTCACACGCACGGTGCCGGTGACGTTCTTCTGACTCTCCTCGACGTAGGCCTGGAGCGCGAGACGTTCGGGCGCATACCAGAAGCCGTTATAGACCAACTCGGCATACTTCGGGATCAACGCATCGCGCTGATGCATGACTTCGCGATCCATCGTGAGGCTCTCCATCTGGCGATGCGCGTAGTGGAGGATGCTGCCGCCGGGAGTTTCATAGACTCCGCGGCTCTTCATGCCGACGAAGCGATTCTCGACCATGTCCACGCGGCCGACGCCGTGTTTGCCACCGAGCTTGTTGAGGAACTTCATCACGGCCAGCGGCGAAAGTTTCTTCCCGTTCACGGCCACGCAGTCGCCCTTCACGAAATCCAGTTCGACATACTCCGGCTTGTCCGGCGCGTCCTCGGGCAGCACAGACAGCGTGGTGAAGTAATCGCGGTTCTTCTTCGGATCGAAGGAGTCATACCACGGGTCTTCAAGGATGCCGGCCTCGTAGGAGATGTGCAAAAGGTTGCGGTCCATCGAATACGGCTTCTTCGCGGAAGCCTGCACGGGGATACCCTTCGCCGCGCAGTAATCAATCATCGCCTGCCGTCCGGGGAAATCCTTGCGATACCGCTCATCACGCCACGGGGCGATGATTTGCAACTCCGGCGCGAGCGCGGCGGCCGTCAGCTCGAAGCGCACCTGATCGTTGCCCTTGCCGGTCGCGCCGTGGGCGATGGCGTCGGCCTTCTCGGCCTTGGCGATCTCGACCATGCGCTTGGCGATCAAGGGCCGCGCAATCGAAGTGCCGAGGAAGTATTGCCCC
>JBBQYK010000043.1:0-17873 GCA_038208765.1 Verrucomicrobiota bacterium | reverse complement strand
GAATTCATTTTCAACCACTGATTGCGAATGAGGTTTTCACTGCTGCTCACTGGCCTGGCTCTGAGTCTTGCTGCGATGGCGCAGGAGAAAATCACCTTCCAGGATCATGTCCTGCCGCTCGTCGAGGCGAATTGCGCCAAGTGCCACAACGCCGACAAGAAGAAAGGCGACCTCGATCTCACCAGCTACAGCGGCGCGCTCGCCGGCGGCGCGTCGGGCAAAGTGATTGTGCCGGGTGACGCCGACGCCAGCAAACTGGTCAAAGTCATCACGCACGCCGAGGAACCGACCATGCCGCCGAACCGCGGCAAGATGGCTGACAAGGAGATCGCCGTTTTCAAAAAATGGATTACGGGCGGGATGCTAGAAACTTTGAACAGCAAGGCCGTCGCCGGCAAACCAACCGTGGATCTGTCCATCGGCGGCGGCGCAATTGGCAAACCGGTCGGCCCGCCACCCATGCCCGGTGATTTGCTGATGGAGCCGGCGGTTTCGTTGAAGCGCGCCACGGCCATCACCGGCCTCGCGGCCAGCCCGTGGGCGCCGCTCCTGGCCGTCGCTGGGCAGAAGCAGGTCGCGCTGTATCACAGCGACACGCTCGAACTGCTCGGCGTGCTGCCGTTCAAGGACGAGGAAAGTTACCAGCCCGAAGACCTCAAGTTCAGTCGTAACGGCAAACTGCTCGTGGTCGGCGGCGGACATGCCGCGAAGGCCGGGCGCGTCATGGTCTTCGATGTGACCACCGGCGAACGCATCATCACCGTCGGGTCGGGGCAGGAATTCGACTCGGCACTCGGCGCAGACATCAGTCCCGACCAGAGCAAGATCGTGATCGGTGGGCCGAGCCGGATGGTGAAAATTTTTTCCACCAAGGACGGCTCGGTGCTTTTCAAAATGAAAAAGCACACGGACTGGGTGACTGCCGCCGCGTTCAGCCCGAACGGCGAATGGCTGGCCAGCGCAGATCGCAACGGCGGCATCGTGATTTGGGACGCAGACAACGGTTTGGAAATCCATACGCTCGCCGGCCACAAGTCCGCTGTCACGGCCCTAAGTTGGCGCACAGATTCCAAAGTGCTGGCCTCGGTCAGCGAAGATGGCGCGGCGAAAATTTGGGAAATGCAGGAGGGCAAGCAGGCCAAGACCTGGAACCCGCATCCGAGCGGCGTGCTTTCCATCAGTTACACGCACGACGGACGCCTCGTGACGTGCGGACGCGACAACCAAGTCGCCGCGTGGAGCGCGGACGGCACCAAGTTGAAGTCCTTCGAGTTCACGAACGAGCTGCCCGTGCGCGTCACCTTCACCCACGACGGCGCGCGCGTGATCGCCACGGACTGGCAGGGGCAGGTCATCATCTGGGACACGAAGACGGGCAAGCGCATCGGCGAACTGGCCGCGAACCCGCCCGCGCTTGCGGAGCAAATCAGCGCGGCGCAAACGCGCTTGAAGGAGTTGCAGAGCGGCAGCACCAAACCTTCGCCCGAGGCTCTCGCCGCGCAGGCCGCGCTCGCCACCGCGCAAAAGGAACTGGATGCCGCGACCGCCACACTCACGAAATCCAAGGACGATCTCGCGCCCAAAGAAGCCGAGTCCATCGCACTCAAAGCGCAGTCCGTGCAGAAATCCACGCCCGCACTCGAAGGCAAATTGAAGACCGCGCGCGAAGTGCGAAACGCCGCGCGCCTCGTCATGACCAACGCCACACAGACGCTCGCATCCAAGGCCGCCCAGTTCACCGCCGCGCAAAAGAGGGCGGGCGAAAATGTCGCCATTGATCCCACCGAGGAAATAGCCGCGTTGAAAGCGCGCCTCACCAAACTGCAAGCCGCGCAGGCTTACGCCGGTGTTTATCGCGCCAAGGAATCCATCGCTACGAAGAAGCGCACGCAGGAGAAACTTCTGGCCAGCGGCACCAAGGCCGACAAATCCGCCGCTGAGAAAATCGCGAAGCAGATTTCCAAGGAGGAGCAGGAGTTGCAGAAACTCACCGGCGCGTACGAGAAGATGAAATCCGCCGCGCTGCCCCCTGCCCCGCAGGCCCGGCTCTGACAAATCGCTTGAGCCAGCATCGGGCCGGACTACATTCAGGCCGCCTTCGGGCCAGTGTAGCTCAGTGGTAGAGCAACGGTTTTGTAAACCGTCGGTCGTCGGTTCAATCCCGACCACTGGCTCCAGTTTTTCCCCCGTTCCATTCGCGATTCCCGGCGTCCAGACGGTCTTGGGAAATTCTCGCTTCACTCCCCGATCCGACAGCCTTGGCCCGGCCCGCCCCGGCAGATTGCGCGCATGAAAAATCAAAAAGCCGTTGGCCAGTTGAAGGAAGTCAGCGTCGCCCGTTTTGGAAAGGCGGCGCTCGTCCGAACCAAGGACGGGCGTTTCGCCCTGCGCGGCGGCAGCAAGTCCGACCACATCGAGGCGCGCGACTGGGCTTCCATGTTTCTCCACGAAGCGAGCCTGCGGAACGGCTGACGCGACAGCATGTCATCGCCCCTGATTTACACCGCTCAGAGCGACCAGCCTTTGCGGTATTCGCGGTGCAGCAGATGGCTCGCAGGGTTCGAGTTCAGGATTTTGCCGCTGAGCGTGTCGTACTCAATCGGGCCTTCCACCAATGTCGCCAGGTTGCAGAGTTGGGCCAGTTCCGTGAGCGGGCCGCCCATGTCGAAACTCGAGAACGTCTTCCCGTTGCCTTTGCACGCTTCGATCCATTCCCACTGATGGCTCTGGACGCGCGGCAAAATCTCCGGCGGGCCGCCCTTGAAATCTTCAAAATGTTTCTCCGGCAACAGCACGTAGCTGCCGTTCCAAGGATTGTTGGAATAAATCGATCCCTTCGACCCCACCAGCAAATCTCCCC
Source organism: Verrucomicrobiota bacterium (assembly GCA_038208765.1). Lineage (GTDB taxonomy): Bacteria > Verrucomicrobiota > Verrucomicrobiia > Limisphaerales > SIBH01 > JANNGC01. The sequence goes on along the minus strand of JBBQYK010000043.1, from coordinate 15,013 downwards.
AGCCGCCGCGCTTGTAGCCGAGCATCAGATCTTCGGGCGGTTTCTCCTTCGCGTACCAGGTCAACTTCACCGGCGGCAACGTCCCGCGCGCGGGCAAGTCCATCACCACTTTTGAGGAAGCAGGATAGCCTTCCGCGTCTCGTTCGGACGGCCACGCTTCCAGCCGGATCACCACCTGACGGCCCGGATTCTTTTCCTTCTGCCAGAGCTGTTCCAAATGCAGCGCGCGGAACATGATGTTCGCCGTGTGGCAGGCAAAGTCTCCCACGATGCCGCTGCCAAACGCGCGCCACGCCCGCCAGGTCGCCGGCACATACGCGGGGCTGTAAGGACGGTCCTCCGCCGGACCCAGCCACAAATCCCAGCTCAACCCATCCGGCACCGGCGGCGTCTCGGTCGGTCGTTTCATCGGGCCGTTGCCGCCATCAAACCACACGTGCGCCTCGCGCACCTCGCCAATGACCCCGCCCCACACCAGTTCCACGGCGCGGCGCAATCCTCGCTCGGCGGAACCTTGATTGCCCATCTGCGTCACCACCTTGCTGTTCCGCGCGGCGGTTTCCCGCATGACGCGCGCCTCGTGAACGGTGCGCGTCAACGGCTTCTCGCAGTAAACATGTTTGCCCAGCTTCATCGCCGCCACGGCGGACACGGCGTGCGTGTGATCGGGCGTCGCGACCAGCACGGCATCAATCCCCTTTTCCATCTCATCGAACATCTTGCGGAAGTCCTGATAGCGCTTCGCCGCCGGATGCTTCTGATAAATGTCCCCGGCCCGCTTGGCATCCACGTCGCAGAACGCGACGAGATTATTTCCCAGGCGATGAAACGCATCGAGGCTGCCCCGGCCCTGACCGCCGACGCCGATGCCGGCAATGTTCAACTTGCTGTTCGCCTCGTAGGCGAAGGCGAGCTTGCTGTTGCGGAGAATGAGCAGTCCGGTGCCGGCGGTGGCGGACTTGCGGAGAAAACTGCGGCGGTTGAGGGCGTGTTTCATAATAGAAATAGATTCACGGAATGTTCGCCGCCGCCGTGAGCGTCTTGCGGCGATACACTTTGTCGGTGCTGCAGGCGTAGAGCCACGCGCGACCGGGGCCGGCGAAGGCGACGCTCACGGTGCCCTTCTCCTGCGGACGCGACACGATGCCGCCCATGCGCCCATTCGCATCGAACATCTGGATGCCCAGATGGCTGGTGATCCAATAACGGCTCGCCGCGTCCGTGATCAGTCCGTCGCCGCCGGTCTCGGTCTTACCCACGGGTGCGCGGAGTTCCATGTTCTTTTCCCCGCCGCGCAACGAACCATTGTCCGCGATAAGAAAACTCCACGCGTTGCTGCCGCCGTATTCGCTGACGACAAGCTGGCGCTGATCGGGCGTGAGTCCGATGCCGTTGGGCTTGTTGATCCCGCCGGCCACGGCGTGGGGCCGCGGCAGGTTGCGCGCCGTCGTGGGCACGCCGATGACCTGCCCCGCTCCGGTGTCGGTAAAATAAATCCAGCCGGCCTTGGAAACGATGAGGTCGTTGGGATTCACCTCGGTGGCGACGGTTTCGATCTGCTTCGTCGCGGGATCAATCACGATGATCTTTTTCGCGTTGTTGGTCCCCTGCCCTTGCGTGGCCGCATAAATCTTTCCGTCCGCGCCGAACTTCATGCCGCTGATCTTCGGTCCGCCTTCGAGCCAGACGACGGGCTTCGTTTCATTCACGCCCACGCGGTAGAGGAGTGATTTGCCCAGATCGCTGAAGTAGAAATTCCCCTCGGCATCACCGCAGGCCGCGTCGGTCAGGCCGTAGCCTTCGCCGATGAGTTCCCAGTCGCCGGGTTTGCCGCCATCGGCCAGCACCTTCGAGAGAGATTCGTCGCCGCCGAGGTTGTCCTTGGTCAAAGGCTTGGGCAAATCCGTCAGCGCCGGACGCCAGAGCCAGCGCAACGTGTCGGGCAAGATGGCGCCACCGTGCTGCCCGCTGTGGCTGCCGGTGCCGAGCACGAACTGGTGGTCATAGCCCATGAAGGCGAGCGCGCTGGCCATCTCCTGGTTCGCGAGCGGCCAGTTGCCGTGGAGGTTGTTGAGGTCGTTCGCGCCGTCTTGAAGAAAGACGCGCAGGGGTTTGCGCTCCGTCTTGCGAATCCACGACGGATAGGCGTGCCCGCCGCGGATGTTGGTGAAGCTGCCGATTTGCGAGAGCACTTTGCGAAAGGAATTGGGCCGCTCCCACGCCACGGTGAAGGCGCAGATCGCGCCGCTGCTCATGCCCGCGAGAGCGCGCAGTTCCGGATCGTCGGTGAGCTTCACGCCAAACTTCTGCGTCACGAACGGCAGAAACTCATGGAGGAGAAAACGCGCGTAAGCATCGCCAAGCGAGTCGTATTCGAAGCTGCGGTTGCTGCGGTTGTTCGCGCCGGTGGCCGGCGAATTCGCGGCCACGCGCTGGCCGGGATTGATGAAGACACCAATCGTCACCGGCATCTCGCCCTTGGCGATCAGGTTGTCGAAGACAATGGGCACGCGCTGGCCGCCCGTCTCGCTGACGTAACCGCCGCCGTCCTGAAACACCATGAGCGCGGCGGGCTTGGAGCCGTCGTATTGCGACGGGATGTAAATCCAGCAGTCGCGCGTCGTGTCGGGGAAAACTTTCGACTCGGTGAATTGAAACTTCTCGACGCGGCCCATCGGAACGCCGGCCGCACGCGCGGTGGATTCGGAGCCGAGCTTGTAGTCGTTTTGCGCGTGCGTTGCGGTGGCCATCAAACCGCAGACCACGAGAACGAATGAGCGCAGAAGAAGTTTTGCCGGTGAAATCATGGCGAAAGTCTTAGCCAAACCACCGCAGGATGACAACAGCGTTGGTGCCTGCGTCGTGCGCCAAAAGTAACTGTTAGCCGGCTGGCGGGTGAAGAAGGCTTCGTGGCACCATAATAGGTGTTACCCATTGTCCTCTTAACCTGCTCCCGTAATAAAACTTTTGGCACCTATCGGCCGGGACCAAAAAACTTCACGCCGTTGACTTGCGCGACCTGCCCGCCATACTTCGCGCGATGAATTTCGACATCTCGCAAGTCCTCGAGAATTGGGATTACCAGCCCGGCCAGATCGTGGTGCGCCGTTTCAAAGGCCGCGACGGAACGGCCAAGGTTCAGCTTCGCGTCGATCTCGGCCTGCTCCAGATGAACGCCGAGGGCCGGCCCGACGGCAAACTGCCCCTCGGCCATCCCTCGCTCTTCGAGTATCAGCAGGCGCGCTTGAAAAAGCACCTGGCCGAGCACGGCAGCGACGACGGCTTCAAGCTGGGCGCGGAGGATGTTTCCAAAATCCAACTCGAGGCGCTGCAATATCATCACCGCTACATCTGCCTCCTCGAATTGAAGGACTACGAGGCCGTGGTGCGCGACACGCAGCGGAATCTCGCCGTGTTCGACTTCGTGGCCCGCCACGCCGAGTCCGATGAACTCTCCTGGGCGCTGCAACAATTTCGTCCGCAACTGCTGCTCATCCAGGCCCGCGCGCGCGGCAATGAAAAGCTCGACGCCAAGCGCCATCGCGAGGCCGTGCAGGAAATCGAGCGCGCCATCACCGAGGTCAAACAGTTCTTCTCCGAGATTGGACGCGGCGATGCCGAGCCGACCGGCGAGGTGCAGTATCTCGAAAACTGGATCAGCGAGATCAACACCGCGCGTCCGCTCAGCAAGCGCGAGAAGCTCGAAGTGGCTTTGAACGACGCGGTGCGCGCGGAGAATTATGAGAAGGCCGCCGAGGTCCGCGACAAACTCCGCAAGCTCCCCGAAGAATAGCCATGCCCCTCGCCGATCAACTCCAGCAGGAAATCAAAGCCGCCATGCTGGCCAAGGACGCCCCGCGTCTGCAGGCGCTCCGAATGTTGAAGTCCGCCCTCGGCTACATGCAGATTGAGAAGAAGGTGGACACCCTTTCTGACGCCGATTTCCTCGCCGTGGTGCAGCGCGAAGTGAAGAAGCGCCGCGATTCCGCTGAGCAGTTCACCAACGCCGGACGCGCCGAACTCGCCGCGACCGAATCGTCCGAGATTGCCGTGCTGGAAATTTTCCTCCCCAAGCAGATGAGCGCCGAAGAACTCGAAGCCCTCGTCCGCGCCACCATTGAAGAACTCGGCGCCACGGACAAAAAGCAGATGGGCGCGGTGATGAAAGCTGTCCAGACGAAAGTCGCCGGACGCGCCGACGGGAAGACGATCAGCGCGTTGGTGGGCAGGTTGCTGCCTTGATGTGAGGAGCGGCGGACAGCCAGGTCCGCCGAATCGCCAGCCGGAGAATCACTCCGGTTTCATCCCCGAATACAAACTGCGGACTCGGCGGTCCGTAGCTCCGACCGAGTCGCTACTTCCCCGCCCCGCGCACCGCTTCCTTCTTCTCCTCCAGTTCGGCCTGGAACTTTTTCCGCTCGCTCACGAGTTGCTTTTCAATCTGCTGGTATTCTTCGCCGTCACCTTTCTCGACCGCCTTGGCGAGTTCGCCTTTCAGGAAAATCTCCCGCTCCGCGATCTTCGCGGCGTAGCGCGAGTCGAGGTCGGCGAGTTCCTTCTTCTGCGCGTCATTGAGTTTGACGGACGGCCCCTGTTTGTTGAGCCGTTCCATCGCGAGTTCGTAAGATGATTTCATGGGTCGTAATGCTGGTTGTTCCTTGCGGAGCAGGATAGTGGACGCGGCGGGGCTGTCCATGATGGTATGTGGCGGCGGGCTTCCAGCCTGCCCGTGAGCCGTGGCTTCCAGCCCGGCGGAGGTGGCGTGGAATGCAACGCGGGCCTCCAATTTTCCCAGATGCAGGTTTGATGCGGCATTTTTTCCGGGCCACTGGAAGCCTGCCGCCTCAAACTCACGGCAGCACTTGCACGCGGTAAAACTGTTGCCCCGGCGGCGGCGTGTTCGTGAACGAGACGGTCGCACCCGTCGCCATGAGGTCCGGCCCGGCGTTGGTCCACGAGCCTTCCATCACCTGCTTCGCCTCCACGCGATAGCTGCGGCCCGGCACCGCCTCCCACGTCACGATGATGTCCGCGCCGACTTGCGCGATGACGAGCCGCGGCGGATCGAGAACGGTGAACGCCGACGATTGTCCCTCATGTCCCTGCCCGTCCCGCACCGTGATGATCACGTTCGTCCCCGGTGCGAGCACGGCCACGGTGTTGCTCCACACGCCGCTGACGAAGGGCGCGGCATTCGTCGGCACAATTCCCAGCGCCACGGCCTGACCGCCCACCACCACGTCATCGACATACCAGCCGAGAAAATTGTTCGCCACGCTGTCCACGGTGTCGAAATGGAAGCGCAGTCGCGCGCTGCCGCTGGCGGCGAAGGGCGTCAGGTCCACGGCCTGCGTGCGCCACTGTCCGCCGAAATCATTCGGCCAGCCATTGGTCGTGAAGAAGCGCGCGGCGATGATCCGCCACGAGGCACCGCCGTTCGTGGAAATCTCCACCTTCGCGTGATCGAAGTTGGTCCCCGTCTCGGTCTGCGCGAGATGATGGAACCGGAGCGTGACCGGCGGCGACACGCTGGCGAGATTGAGCGGCGGCAGCGTGGCCACGCCTTCGTTCGCCACGCCGTTGTTGTAATTGCCATTGCCATGCGTGCCTTCGTCCTTGCCGTAATAAAGACTGTTCGACGGGCTGTGACCGGGCGCGTTCGCGAGCGCGGCGGTCAGATGCCAGAGTCCGTTGCTGTGGCCGACGCCGTTGCTGATCACCAGTCCGCCGAGTCCTGACTCAAAATCCGCGCGGAACAATTCACCTTCGCCGCCGCCCGCCGCGAGCGAGACCGCGCCGGAGAAATTGCTGACCGTGGTGTTGAACTCGTCCTGCGCCGTGATGGTGAGCGGGAACGGAAGGCCCGCGTATTGCGTCGCCGTCACGCTGCTGACGGCGAAGTGATGCACGCCGCGCGTGGTGAATTTCCAAACCGGCCCGGCGTTCGTGCCGAGGCGGTGCGAGACGATGCGCCACCAGTAGGTCGTGTCCGGCGCGAGGAGCGGCAGCGTCCAGTTCGTGCCCGTGGTCGTGCCGAGATACTCCGCCGCGCCCGGCGGATTGACGGCGCCGAAATACACGTCGTTCGTCGCGTTCGTCGCGCCCCACGAGAGGCCGGTGTTCGCGATGACATTCGTCGCGAGATGCGCGGGCGTGGGATTCGACGGCGCGGGCGGCGTCTCGTCATCGAGCACGGTGAACTGGTTCAACCCGCCGCTGAAGCCGGGCGCGTCCGCACTGAGCAGAACATTCTGCGCGCCGTCGAGCAGCGCGTCATCGACCAGCGTGACATCGAAGTTCGCGAACATTTGCCCTGCGAGCACGGTCACGGTCGGCGGTACGGTGAGTTCGCTGGGGTCGTCGGAGAGCAGCGTGACGACGAGATTGGTCGGGAGCGTGCCGGAGAGCATCACTTCGCCCGCCGCGATCAGCACGCCGTCATTTTCCCACGCCTGCGCGATGTTGAGCACCAGATTGATCTGCGCCGGCTCGTTGTCGTCCACGGTGACAATGAAAACGCCGGGCGTCCAGTTCGTGACAATCGCCGTGATGGAGACGATTTGTGCGCCGTCAATCTCCACTTCGTCCATCACGGTGATGTTGAAGACCACGGAGGTCTGGCCGGGCGGAAGAATGACGGAAAGCGGAACCTGCAGTTCGCTCGTGTCGCTGGAAACCAATTGCACCGTGACGTTCGTGCTGACGGGCGCGCTCACGGTCAGCGTCGCGGAGAGCAGTCCCGCGCCTTCGTTGACCGGCGTGGCCGCGAGCACGGACAGCACGGCGTTCTCGTTGTCGTGAACGGTGACGGTGCGCGCCGCGAGCGTGAATCCGAACGCGGTTGCTTCAATCACGGCGCTCTGCGTGCCGTCCAGATCCGCGTCCTCCGTGATCGTGAGATCAAACAAGCCATTCGTCTGGCCGGCCGGAATGAGCACGCTGGCGGGCACCGTGAGTTCCGAAGGGTCACTCGACGTCAGCGCGACCGTGACATTCGAGGCGACCGTGAACGGCAGAAACACCAGGCCCGCATTCACCAAAGTGCCATCGCCTTCCGTGACCGCCGCGATGGGCGGCATCTTCAGCACTCCGCCGCAAGTGCCGGCGTCGCTCAGGTCGCTCTCATCAAATCCCAACGGCAACCCCAGCCCGCGCGACAATCCCGCCAGTCCTCTCGACGCATCGACGTGCAAATAAGTGATGCGGATGCGCCCGTCGAAAAACATCTCGATCTGGAAACTGTTGCTGTTGCCCGCGCCGTATTCCGTCACGCGATCCCAGGTGGCGGAGACACGGTTGGAAAGTTCCTGCCAATACACCGTGCCGCCCTGCACGGGATTCAAATCGCGGAAGAGCGCCGCCACGCGCGGCAGCGCGAAATGATCGCTCGTCGATTCGGTGAAGTCCGTGTTGCCTTCGTCGTAGGTGAGGTGCCCGTTGCTGCCGATGTGAACGACATTCGTGCTGCGTCCGTAAAGCGACACGCTGCCGCCGGAAATGGTGCGCGTGGAAAACGAATCATCCGAGAGCGACAGCACCGTGCCGCCCGACGGGTCGGTGAAGAAGTTGGTCACGCTCTCGCGGCACGCGCTGTAGAAGCTCGTTGAACCGTCCGGCGTGAAGGTGAACGCGGTGTTCTCCAGATCAAAATCGCCCTCGAACAGCTCGGTGAAATAATCCGGCTGACCGACGCGCAGCAGAAACACCCGCGCCTGCCCAAGGCCGCTGATCGTGTTCGTGAAAAACACTGTGCCGGAATAGATGCCGGTGGGCAGAGCGCCCGCCGCCGCCGTGAGCGATACCGTGACCACGACGCTCGCGCCCGTGGCCAGCGCGCCTGCGGACGGACTGGCCGTGAGCCAGTCCGCATTCGTGGTGGCCGTCCAGTTCAGCGCGTTGCTGCCCGTGTTGAACAAATTGAAATTTTTCGCAGTTACGGAAAAAGGACCGCCGACCGGGCCGCTGGAAATGAAGCCGCCGTTCGGCGTCACGCCCAAATGATCCGGCAGATCGAACGCCTCCTGCACGCCCGCCGTCGTGGTGCTCGAGGGCGAGGTCGCGCTCGCGCCCATCCCGCGCTTGGCGAAGCCCGCCCACAGTTCGAGGTAGTTCGCGCCCGCGTTGTTGATCAGATCGGCCTGGATGATCGCATCGCGGGCCTCGAGAAAAGTGGGATCGCCCGGCGCGAGATTCATGCCGTCGGTCACGAGTTGGAGGGTAAGTTGGTTGCCATTCGTCCAGCCGTGTTTCGCGATCAAATTCGCGCGCGCCTCCCAGAGCGCGGCGCACCAGACCTCGCCCTGATTGTGAACTTCATCCGCCGCGCCGCCGCCGACCGAACTGATCGGCACGCCGGAATGCGAACTGGCCTGCGCCGGATCGATGTCCTTGAAGGTGAGCGGATTCTTCGTGAGGTCGGTCGAATACGGGTAGCGGCGGATGCCATAGTAATAATTTTGCAGCAGACCAAAGAACTGGCGCGTGGCGTACGCGCCCATCGCGTAGGCACCATGCAAGTCGTCGTTGGATTCACTGAGCAGCGCGAGCGCGTAAAAGTCCGACCAGCCCTCGCCCAGGCCGACGGTTTGCAGCGCGGAGATGCCGACACCGCCGCCGACCCGGCGGTTGCTGAGTCCATGCACATATTCGTGGATGACAATCTCGGCGTCGAACGATCCGTCCACGTCGGGGTTGGGGCCGTTGAAGAGATACATCTGCATCCGGGGCGGGATGCCGTCGGGGAGCGTGAGCATGTTCGCGTTGTTAAAACCGCCGCCGTCCTGCGCATCGGCCAGCACGGGATCATTGCCCGCGCCGCCGCGTCCGAAGTTATCGACCTGAAAATTTCCCGCCGCCTCGGTGAAGCCGAGTTCGTAAAGCCGGTCGTGGGTCCAGTTGCACCAGTAGAACAACTGCACGGTGCTGGCGTCGCCGAAGAGCGCGGGCGACTGCGTGAGATCGAGCGCAGGATCAAAGACGTGATGCGGCGAACCTTGCGGGCGCGGGAGGTCGGGCGCGTCGTCGTCGTTGGTGTCACGGTGCGCGTCCACGTTGTTGCCGATGGTTTCGTTCACGTTGGTGGCGATCCAACTGGCGGGCGAAGCGTTGGTGTTGAGCGCGGCGAGCGTGACGAGCGAGCGCGGGACGACGGGCGGCTGGTTCGTGAGCGGCGTGGGATGGCCGGGTGAGAACGGCGCGGGGCTGTCGCTGGTGAAGACGCGATAGGTGGAGTTCGTGAGGTAGGCCGTGAGGCCGCGGCGCAAGAGCACTTCGCCGGAAGCGGCATCGACGAGGACGCGGAAAGTCTCGCCACGCGTGCGCGGTTTCAAAATGAGGTTCCAGCAAAGGCGCAGCTCGTCCTTGTTCATCGGAAGCCAGACGAGTTCCGCCGTGGTTTCGCCGACGAGCGCGCGGGCGGTGAAGCTCTGCTTCTGTTCCACGCCGGCGGGAGCGCGGAGTTGAGCAATCTCGCCGGCCGCGAGCGTGATGGAAAAATTCTCCGCCGCCTGACGCAACGCATCGGCCGCCGTGAGGCGTGCGCCGCGATTCTGTTTCGCGAGCAAGGAGGCGCGCGCGTCATCGGAAACGAAACGGCTGGAGACGCTGACCAACCCGCCTTGCTCCGTGGTGTGCGAAATGAACACGCCCTCGAAGACCGGGAGTCCATCCACGCGCTGCTGCCAGGTGACGGTGCGCAAGCGGTTGTGCGCGGTGACGAAATCCCGTTGCAACGTCGCGGCGGTGAGCGCCTCGGGGCCGTGACCGAACAGCGCGCGGTGCTGTTGGAGAAAAGCTTTTGTCGGACGATGCGGATCATTCTTGGGAATGGCGTTCCACGCGGCGGCTCCGATGGTGCGGTCTTTTCCTTCCGGCTCGGTCAGGAATCCCCGCTTCGAGGTGACGAAGGCCGCGCCGTGCGTGATGGGATGCAGTTGCACCGTGACGAGCGGCGCAGCATTGCGGAGCGACAGGGCGGCGGACTTTTTGGCAGCGACGACGGGCTGCGGCGAACGCTTGTCGAGGTCAGGCAAATGGGCGTGTTCAGGCGCGCGGAAGGCCACGGTCAGCAGCGCCAGCGCGAGGAGCGGCACGCGGTGCGAGATCAATTTTGAAAACATGAGTTTGGACGGTTCCCAGCAATTACTTCGCCTGAAACCTACCAGCCCTTCGCCTCCTTGCCATCGTTTAACGAACGGCTCATATTCCCCCGCGATTCCTTAATTTCCCGCGCCCAAGCCGCCGCCGCCGTGCAGCACAGCACCGCGACGAAGACCGCCACCGCCGCCGACTACCAGGCCGCGCACCTCCTGCTCGCCGCGATGCAGGAAGTCCAGAAAGCCGCCAAACAAAAATACGTGCGCACCAACCGCATCGCCCTCGACGATTATTTCGTGGGCCGCAAACTCAACGGCAACCGGCCCAACCTGTTGCAGACCTCGCAGAACCTCATCACCAAACTCGCCAGCGACACCCTGCCCGGCATCACGACCGGCAAAGTGACCAAGCTGAAAAACCTGCGCGCCGCGTGGATTGCCGCCAGCAACGCGCAAGACACCAGCGCCAGCGCCGCCCAAAGCACCCGCGCCGAGTTCAAGACCCTGCTCAAATCCATCGAGGATCGCAAAGTGGCGATCCAGTTGGCCGCGGATGCCGAGTGGCCGCACACCGACCCGGAAAACGCCGCCCTCCGCAAAGAGTTTGGTCTGCCCCCGCGGAAGCCTCTCCACACCTGAGCGCGACCGCCCTCAGGCATTCCCTATCACCAGGCGCATGGATGCACTCCATGCGCCTGTTTTTTGTCTGCATCAAAATTACCACCGCTCATCAAACCGGTGTGATGGGTTTGACCGCGCCGCGACCAAATCCGTAGTGGGGCAGCCGTCTCGGCTGCCACCAGTCCACGGGCCGTCCCGGCTGGTGTCCTTCAGCCGGGACGGCCAAGAGAAAGGTGTCAGTCCTCACAATTGACAGCCGCTCCGCTGGTCGCTTGAATCCTGATAAGCAAGAACACAAAAGGAAAACACCATGCTCCGTCCATTGCGCGTCGAATATCCGGGGGCCATCTATCACCTCATGTGCCGGGGTGGCCATCGCGAAGCCATCTTCCGCGATGATGCCGACCGGCGCGCAGGCAAGGAGACCAACGAGCAACGTGCGGAGCGGCTGGTTCGGGAATGGTTGGAAGCGGAGGGTCGGAGCCAGGCCGAATTGCACACGCGACCCAAGGGCGATCCGAAGAAGACGCAATGGGCCTTACGTTTGCGCGCGGAAACTCCGATGACGCGCCAATGGATTGCCACGCGGCTGGCCATGGGCAGTGCCAGCTACCTCTCGCACCTGACCGCGAAAGGAATGGATTGTCGATTGTGAGAACTGACCCCTTTACGCATTTTCTTATGAAATTACTCGGTGCTTTTTTAATCTTGCTCGCGGCTGCCCCTCTCCAAGCACAAGGCCTCATTTGGAGCGCACATCGCATAGAGACGATGGGTAGCACGCCTCCGCTCACCAGTTGGGAAATTGCCTTCGACTATGTATCCGTCTCCTCTGCACCTCCTCCAAGCCAGAATCCCGCCAGGAGAATCTTCTCCATGATTCTCACCACGAATGACACCGGGAGAACCTTTGTCGCCAATGCCGTGAACGAACCCGGATTTGGGGGCTTTGTCACCGGTGTCACCGATGGGTCAAACGGTTTCATTCGACTCCAAGCACCATATCCCAGTTCATGGGGTGGGCCTTCCGAGCAAGTTTTCTTGGGCCGTTCCTCACTTTCGCCTGATCTCGCGGGCTACAACCTCACGCAGATCGCATTCCGCGTGAACAACTTCTACGACTCGTACTACGCGCCGGATGACGTCTACTTGAAGACGCTGAACTACTCCCTGGACTTCTACGGTGCTGCCGTGCCTGAACCCAGCACCTGGGCCTTGTTGGGGCTTGGTGGTGCCACCGCCTTGCTGCTGCGCAGAAAAGCCCGCAAGCAACATCTGGCTTGTGCGTGCAAGCCGGCGGCCAAATGAATGCCATTCTCCAGTCGAACGGTCTCGTGTTTGGAGCGTGGTACTACCTGGCGGTGACGTGCGACGAGACGCGTGCCGATAACGAAGTCCGCTGGTATTTAGCGCGCGTGGGTGACAGCACGTTGCAATCGGAAAGTTTGACTTTAGGGGAGGAAAAGGAAAGGGGTCACCCATTAGCGTGAGCGGCATGCTCGACGAATTTCCGCGTAAATTCTCACGAGAATCCAACGAACCGCTGCCTTAACTAAGCGCCATTCAGGACCCCTTTTTTTCGACCGTAGAGTTCCTTGCTGCTTTCCAGTGCGGCGGCGAGGCGCTTGAGCGCTTCTCCGACTTTGTCTCCGGCTACGTTCGCTGGGGCGGCCATCAAGGCACGCGCGCCTTCGGCGAGCGTGCCCAGGTCATTGCCCTCTGGAGCGTTTGTTTTTCCATATCATTCTCCATTCCCATTTTCTGATGGTTCCGAAACCTCCGCGGCCTGCCCGGAGCCGAGTTTTCGGTTCTGCGACTCTACCCGTTAACAAATCGGCGCACGACCGCCTCCGCTTCCAGCCAGACCTGCGATCGGATCGTCCATTCTTTTGCGTCCTGCGTGTTCTTATCCTTCTGGCTCGCCTCGCCTGTAAGGGCCTCTTCGGTCATATCCGCCGCAGCTGTGGCACAGGTTTTGGCGCTGTATTGCATGGCTTCAAGGATTTGAGCCAGTGCCGTTGGCGCGGGTGGCGCCGTCTCATCTGTTTTGTTATCCATTTTTTTTGTTTCCAGCAGTTGACGGGCTGGTTTTCGCCAACGAGTTACCATCGTCCACGGGCCGGCACGAGTGCGGGGTGCGCCATGAAGTTTATTTCCCGCCGCGCATCGTGCCGAACAGCCCAATCGCGGCGGCGACGATTCCTCCAATCAGCATCCAAACGGCTTTATCCGTCGGAGAGCCGGTGAAGAATCTCGAAACGTCGGAACTGAACGATTTGGTGGCGTTGACGCCAACGACGATGAGCACGATGCCCCCGACGAGCAGCGCAATGGAGACGGCTTTATTCACAACGGCTTCCTTCCAGAAATGACCCGCACCAACACGACGATGATCGCGATGACGAGCAAAATGTGAACGAGGCCGCCCATGGTCGTGCCGGTGACGATTCCGAGCAGCCACAGGATGATTAGAACTACGCAGATGGTCCACAACATACGATTTCCTTTTGGTTTTGAGTTTTTGCTTCCCGGATTGGCAATTGCCACGCCAGTGAATTGGTTTGTTTTAGGGTAGCGATCCTGTCTCTGTAAAGGGTCATAAGGGGACCGTTCTGAGGTCAATTCTGGATTTTGACTACTCAGCCGAAAGTCCTCCGGCGGTATTGCGACCAATCGGAAACCGCGCCTTTGCCGCGGGCGAAAGGGGGCAACAAAGAAAAAAGCGGGCCGTCCTCGGCAAGCGAACCGACTCCACGAGAACCGTCAGGCCACCGTCCATGGCGCGTCGAATAGTTCAACGGGCGCGGAGTTCCTGGCGTTTCGCGACGGCCAGGCGACGGCTCCAGTCGGCGTGGCGGGCCTCCCACTCGGCTCCCACGAAACGAGTCGCGGCTTGGAGCACGGCGCGCTCGGAGACGGGCAGTTGCCGGTCGAAGTTTTCCTGTTCGTCCCACGCGTCGAAGGATTCGAGCAGCTCCAGCTGATTGTCAGGAAACTCGGGATGCAGTTGGGCCGCCAACTCCAAATGTTCGCGCGCCTTCTTCCTGCTGCCGATGCTCGTGGGCCACACGGGCGCATCGCGGTAGAGCCGGCCCAGCGAACGGTCGGGGCCGGCGTAGTCCGTGTGCGGGTCGAGCTGCCGCGCGCGGTGAAACAATTCCTCGATCTCACGGACGAGCGGCAGCGCGCCGAGCTTCTTGGTGCGCGCGAGCTGGCCGAGGTTCATGCCCAGCCAATAGGGCGCGGCGGCATTGGTGGGTTCGCGCCCGACGATCGCTCGGGCCGCGGCGATGCCGGTCTGCGCGATGTCTTCGCGTTGCGGATCGCGTTGTGGAAATTCCGCCCAGAGAAAAGCGGCCCGGGCGAGCTGAAGCTGGTTCGTCGTGGCGGCGGGATTTTTCTGCGCCGCCAACCGAGCCTCGGCGAAGGCGCGTTCCGCCCGCGCTGCAAAATCGTTCGTGGCCGCGCGCAAAGCGGCGCCGCCGAGAAACAGCGCGCAACCAATCATCACCCGCGCTGTTGAACACAGGATGAAAGCCCAGGAAAACTTTGTTGCCACACTTCGCACCGCTTCTATAGTGCCGCCGGTGAAATGGAATTGGCAATGGTTTCAAGCGGCGAGCCTGATCGCCATCCTCGCGCTGGGCGCGGGATGCAGCGGGTTTCAAGGCTCGAAGAGCGTTTCCCCGGCGTCGTTTCTCATCCCCGGCCTGCTCCAGAATGACGCGCCGGCTCCGCAGGATTCCATTCTTCCCGCCCTACCGCCGGGCGAACTGCTCGCGCAGAATTAAATTATGAGGTTCCCATTGGCTCTGACCGCGAAGATCGCGGGACACATCATTAAACACAAAGTTCGCAAGACGCCGAAGTTCGCCATGGTCTTGCAGCTCGAACCGCTCCACACCTGCAACCTGACCTGCACCGGCTGCGGACGCATTCGCGAATACTCCACCTCGCTCAAGGACATGGTCCCTCTGGAGCAATGCCTCGCCGCCGCCGTCGATTGCGACGCGCCGATGGTGAGCATCTGCGGCGGCGAGCCGCTGATTTACCCGAAGATCGAGGAACTGATCGTCGGTCTGCGCGAACAGGGCCGGGTGATTTACGTCTGCACGAACGGCGTCTTCATGCGCAAGAAGATGCGCGAATACATGGCAGCGCACTGGTCGCCCGCGATGGACGCCAAGCTCGTCGCGCTGGAAAAAGATAATCTGATCACGCCGAAGGAAGCGGAGGCGATTCGCAACTCCGACGAGAAAGCACGTCAGAAAATCACCATCAAGCCGACCAAGTGGATG
>JBBQYK010000042.1:0-17884 GCA_038208765.1 Verrucomicrobiota bacterium | reverse complement strand
AAGGACTATCGCCCGCCACCGCCACGATGAACGGAGCGTTGGTCTCCTGAAAACGGTTCGTGGGCCATTCGACGAACTTGGTGAAGTGGTAGATAAACGCCGCCTTCATCTCGTATTCCTTGAGAGCCTCGGCTCCGTGGCCACTGGTCACGCTCAGGCAGAGCATCGCGAAACCGATCGGAACCATCAGCCAGCGCCTCAGAACACTGGAGAGCGGCGAGGACACCAGGTCCGGCGCTCGTTGATTTCGAGTGTAAATGTTCATGATCGGTCTCGTTAAAATTTGTAGGTCATCTTGAGGCGGAAACTGCGGCCGTCCTGCTGAATGGTGTCCTGCAAGTGGTCGCCGGCACCGGGCGAGCCGTACTGGGTATCGAACAAATTGTACACGCTGGCCGACACCTCCAGCCCTTTCACGATCTCTCGGCTGAACAGCGTCAGATTGCCGATGACGAAATCATCCGCCCGCCTTCCAGCGAGCGTCTTGGCGCTGCTTTGGTATTGAAGCTCGAACCCGGCGAAGACTTTGTCTTTGTAGAGCGGCACGATGAGATTGCCTTTGATGAGATGACGCGCCGAACTGCTCAGTTCCTGTCCGGTGGTCGCGTCTTCCGTGCGCTGCAGCGCGTAGCTGCCCCGGATCAGCAACCCGCAGTCGTATTTCGCCTCGGCTTCGAATTCGACGCCCGCGGCGCGAACGCTGTCGAGATTGTCGAAAAACAGGTCTCCAGCCGGGGTGGCGTTCTGGTTGATGAGGTCTTCGATCTCGTAATAATAGCCCGAGACGCCGAGCCGGTAGTTGCGAAAAAGGTATTGGTCGTAAACGAGTTCGTAGGTGCGGATCGTTTCCGGGTCGAGCGGCGGACGGGTTCGTTGCGCGGAATAATAAAACTGCTCGAATGCGTTGGGAGCGCGAAAGGCCTGGCCGTAGAGCGCCTTGAACGTCGTGGTGGGCCACGGGTTGTAGATCAATCCCGCCCGGGGGTTCAAGGTCCCGCCGAAGCTCTCGAAATAATAGTCATACCGGACGCCCGCGTTCAGCACCAGATTGGTCAAGAGAACCACTTCCGTTTGGCCGTACACGCCCAGGATGCGCGTCGATTGATCGTCCTTCAAAGAGTAAGAGCGGGGCGTGACGTCTTCGTAAGCGAACTGGTGCAGCCTGAAGTTCTCGCGGTACTCGCTGCCCGCCACGATCGTGTGCCGGTCGAAAATTTTCATGGTCAATTGCCATTCCGTGCCGGCCCAATCGCCAATGGCTCCGTCCTTGAAAACCACGCGTTGCAATGGATCGCCCGGCGCTGCGTAGTCGTACGGATAAGCGCCGTAGTAACTGTAATTGTCGTAGAAGGCGCGTCCCTGGACCCGGACGTTCTCATCGATGGCGTGGTCGTATTTCAGGTCCACGTAGGTGCGATAGTCGGCGGTCTCTTCCCGGTCGTTAAAGCGGGACTCGAAGGAAGCAGTTGGAACGTCCTTCCTCCGGCCGTTGAAAGATGCCGACGCTGTAAAATCGTGGTAGCGGAGGCTCGTGAATAGATTGCCCGCCTCTTCCCCGTCCCGGTTTCTCACGACGCCGTTACTGCGCGCGCGCGGATCACTGCTGCGCCTTTGGTCAAACTCCGGATAATAAAGCCGCTCTGCTCCTGCGCTGGTGTAGTACGATCCGGACGCCAGCCACTCGACGTCGTTCTTGAATTTTTTGCCGAAAGTGAACCGACTTTTGTAAGTATCCCCGTTGGTTACCTCGCCCGACGCTTCCATCCCGTTCACATCCTGGCCCCGTTTGGTCACGATGTTGATTACTCCAAAGAACGCGCTGCTTCCGTAGATGGAGGAGCTGGGACCGCGAATCACTTCCACCCGCTCGATGAGATCCACATCAATGGCGCTGTCCTGCCCGATGTAGGCCGAGTCAAAAATGTTGTCATTCATCCGGTGACCGTCGATGAGCATCAGGATCCGCGTGTTGTAGTCGCCCGGACGCTGGAAACCGCGCATCCCCAGATACGAGTAATTCCGGTCATTCGCCACCGAGAGACCACGCACGCTTCCCAGCACGTCCCCCAGAGTGCGATGGCCGAACTTTTTGATTTCATCCGCCGTGACGATGGAAACCGACGACGGCGCTTGCGTGACTTTCTGCTCGTACTTCGACGCGCCATAAACCCTCTCGACCCGCGCATCGAGAAGTTGTTCTAGGCTCATGTCGGCAGGCTTGAGAGCCGCCGAGCCATCAGGTGATTCGAGAGGCTGCGCCCAACCTGCGGACGCAGCCGACATCAGAACGGCCAGGGCCGTTTTGCGAATCGTGTTTGAAAGTTTGTGACGCATAAAAATTGGTTAGAAACGCCAGGTGATCTTGCCCATGACTCCGCGCGGGACTTCCGTGCTCTGGGGAGTCCGCAGGCTGTTAAATTCCGCGTGCTGGTCCTCCAGCAGGTTCTGGCCCCAGACGCCCAGTTCCAAGGAGGGGGTGGGCCGCCAGGTCACTCCGAGATCGAGACGGACGTAAGAGGAAATGGGCAGACGCGTCTGGCCGCTCAGCGAGCTGATGTGATCTACGAAATAGAGCGCGCCGCTCAACTCGACCTGGTGCGGCAGATCGATGTAAGTGCGAATCTGGAACTGATGCTGCGGACTGTCGCCCTCGTCCGACTCATCCGGTCGCAGGCGCATGTGCAGCCACGAATAGCTGCCCATCAACCGCCAATGGTCCAGCACCTGCCAGCGCGCCGACAGCTCCGCGCCGAACGTTTCGGCCGTCTGGCTGTTTTTGGCATTGAAAGGACTCAGCAGATGCGCCGGAGCGGGGTCGGTTTCGAATCGCGGCGGGCCCGCCACAAACCCCACCAGATCGTCGTAATCGTTGTAGAAGCCGGCCAGATCAAAGGAGAGGTGCTTGGTGGCTTCAATCCGGTAACCCAGTTCATAGGAAGTGATCTCCTCGGCCGCGACATGGGGATTCCCGAACAACGAGGCCAGGACCACCGGCCCGAAGGGCGACGGTTGAAACGCCGCCAAGTTCACCCGGGCGCTGGTGTCGAGCATCGTCGGCGTCCGAACCGCGCGTGAGACTGCGGCCCAAGCGGTCTGGTGTTCGGTCGGCGTCCAGAGCAGCCGCGCACTGGGCTGAATTTCCCAGTGGGTATAATCGTTGTGCTCGAACTTGGAGCCGAGCGTGAAATGCAAGCGGTCGCGCACCAGCGTGATGTCATCCTGGACGAATACGTTGTAGAGCGGCAGTTGGCGGCTGGCCGGATCGGCGCTGACAAAGAAGCTGGGCGTGACTTCCGTGGCTGTGAGGCGATAGCCCGCGCCCCAGACGATGTCTTGGCGCGTGCCGAGCGCGAAGCGGTGCTGCAAATCCAGATCGTAGGTGTCCTGCCGCACCGTCGTGAGACCATCACTCTGCTGCACGTGATCGTAATAACTTTGCACCGAAAGCTGCGCCGTGTCCGAGAAGGTGCGCGTCCACCGGCCCAGCACATTGCCGCCGCGGTTGTGCGCGACGGTGTTGATCGATTTGTAGAATGCGGGCGGCGTCAGGTTCGGCTCGTGGATATTCGCTCCGGCCTCGTTGCCGTAGTAGTCGCCTTGCAGCGTGAATTTGTTCTCGGTGGACGGTTCCCAATCCAGGCGCAGTCCGCCGCGGAGGGCGCGCCAATCATCCGGCGTTTGATTGCCAGTCGATTCCACGAGCCCGTCGCGGTTGAAATACTTTACGTAGGCGCGGTAGTGGAGATTCGTCGCGAGTTGCCCACCGTATCGCACCGTGGTCGAAGGCCGGTCCTCCGTCCCAAACGACGTGCTGACGAGACCACCTTGCGTCTCCTTCGCGCTGCGGGTGGTGATGTTGATGACGCCGTTGACCGCATTCGCGCCCCAGAGCGTGGCACCGGGACCGCGAATCACTTCGATGCGGTCCACGTCTTCGAGCACCACGTCTTGCGCATTCCAAAAAACGCCGCCGAACGTGGGCGTGTAAACCGCGCGGCCATCTACCAGCACGAGCAGCTTGTTGGCGTACTGATTGTTGAAGCCGCGCGAAGAGATGGCCCACTGGTTCCCGTTGATTCTCGCGACGTTTAGCCCCGGCACGGTGCGCAGCAGTTCGGGAATGCTCGTAAGCCCCGACCGACGAATGTCCTCCTGCGTGATGACCGCAACGGCGGCGGGAGATTCCTTGAGCTTCGTTTCCTTTTTGGAGACCGAAGTCACCGATTCGTTCATCAATTCCTCGATACTAAGGTCGGCAAAACTGCGCCTGTTTTTCTCAGGTTGCGGATCTTCGGCCCGGATGTCAGTGGCCAGCCACACGGACAGCGCCATCGCGATTACGGCTCGTCCGTAGCGGCCAGTATGGGAAAGGACTGTTCTTTCTCCATGCTGACGGCCAAGTACCTTCAGATTGAACGGCACGTTGTTCATTGTGCCCCTTCTAGCGGCAGGGCAGCCCCGCCCTTAAATAGGGTTAAAACCCTAGAGGCAGCCGGGAATTATCTTCAGTCCAGAGGCGAGAGGATGGAAGCGTGGCGCCAAAAGCCCCACCTTCTTCGGTGTCATGCTCCTAATGTGAAAGGCGTAAGGCCCAAGTCCGACAGGATGTCCCGCCTTCTCTCATTTTCCAAATGCTCCCTTCCTTCAGTGGACGCACGTTTCTGCCGCTACCGCCTGACGTGAAAACTCATTTTCTTTCTGTTCTCATCATCGACGATGATCCGCACATCGCCCGTCTGGTGGCCACCTGTCTGCGGAGTTCCGGTTGCATTTTGAATTCGACCTTGAAAGCGAAAGAGGGTCTGCCGCTCGCCCGCAAAATAAATCCTGATGTCATACTGTGTGACGCGGACATGCCGGACTTGAGCGGCCCCCAACTGATCGAGATGTTAAAATCCGATCCGGCCACGGCCCGGATTCCCGTGGTGCTCATGACGGGCTTCTCGGATCCCGATATGTTCTCGCATGTTCGCTGGACGGGCTTCTTAGGGAAACCGTTCACCCCATCAGAACTTCTTTCCGCACTTCGTCACGCGGTTTCGACCGCGCTCAGGACGGAAACGGTCCCCGAGGTTGTTACTGATGGAGAATGACGGCAGCGTTTTGCATCGTCAGCGCGGCCCGTGGCGGAAAATTGGCTTTCTAAGGTGTGATGATCTTGTTGCGAATGGCGTAGCGCACCAGCTCCGTGGCGGAGTTGACCTTTAACTTGCGCATGATGTTGGTGCGGTGGTTCTCCGCCGTTTTCGCACTGATGTTCAACACCTGCGCCACTTCCTTGGTGCTCTTGCCTTCGGCCACCAGTTGCACCACTTCCCGTTCCCGCGCGGTGAGCGGGTCGTCGAGAGAAGGTGCGTCCGGGATCTTTACCTTCTGGCCCAAGCCCTGCAAAAGAACTTCCGCCACCTTGGAAGTGAAATAGGGGCGATGCTGGTTCAAACTCTCCACCGCATGCACGAGCACGCGGCTCACGTCGTTCTTCAGCACGTAACCGCGCGCGCCCGCCGCCAGCACTTCGCGCACGAGGGCCTCGGATTCATCGAAGGTCAGGACGAGGATCTCAGCCTTCGGCAATGCACGCCGGATCTGGCGCGTCGCCTCCAGTCCGTTGAGTACCGGCATCGCGATGTCCATCACGATCACGTCCGGTCGAAGTTTGATCGCGAGTTCCACCGCTTCACGGCCATTCACGGCTTCGCCGCAGATTTCCCAGCCCGGCTGTTCGGTCAGAATGGTGCGCAAACCGCGACGCAGCATTTCATGATCATCGGCCAGCATGATGCGCAATGTTTTCATGGGGTCACTCGAAACGGCACGACCGCACGAACGCGTGTCCCGGTCGGGCCGCTCTCAATTTCCAGCCGTCCCTCGAGCAATTGCAACCGTTCCCGCATGCCAGCGATGCCGACGCCGATGCTGCCGGGCGTGCGCGGCCGGCGCAAAGTCTCCGAGGGAATGCCGCTTCCAGCATCCTGAACTTGGAGGAGGATCGTTTCCTTGCCCCGATGCAGCCTGATGCTGGCGGAAGCGCTGCCCGAGTGACGATGGATGTTGGTCAAACATTCCTGCACGACACGGTACAGGGCGGTTTCCATCTCGACGGGCAGGCGGCCAAACTTTTTTGAAATCTTGAGCGCGATTTGGATTCCGCTGCGCCGGCTGAAACCGGCGACGAAGTCCTGGAGCGCGACGGACAGGCCCAGTGAGTCCAGCACCGGCGGGTGCAACAAATAGGAAATACGCCGCAGCGCGGTGGCAGTCTGGTCCGCCATGTTCACGCACTCGACGACGATCCGGGCCAGTTCGCTTTCGCTGGGCACGAGGCGCTGCGCAAAATTCAGGTTGAGCGAGAGCGCCAAAACGTTCTGCGCCACGTTGTCGTGCAATTCACGCGCAATCCGCCGGCGCTCCTCGTCCTGGAGTAGGAGCAAGCGGCGGGAAAGTTCCCGCATCGCCTCATCGGTCTGCCGTTGCCGGGCGCGAGCTTCACCTTCCCGAAACGCGCGGCGGATGGCGGGCCCCAGCCGTGCCAGGCCCTGCTTGAGAATGTAATCCGTCGCGCCGAGCTTGAGGCATTCCACGGCCTGCTCCTCGCCGAGCGTTCCTGAAATGAGGATGAACGGCAGGTCGGGTTCCTTCTGCCGGACCAGACGCAGCGCCGAGAGACCATCGAACTGCGGCAGCGCGTAGTCGGAAAGAATCAGATGAAAACCTCCCTCTCCAAGTGCCGCCTCAAAATCTCGGCGCCCGGTCGCGAAGATCATTTCGCACTCGATATTTTCGTTCTCCAACCTGGAACGAATCAACTCCCGGTCCAGAACATCGTCTTCCAGCATCAGGATTCGCAGCTTCAGTTTGGAGGGCGGCGAGTCCGTTCGTTTCGGGATACCTGGCGTAAATGGCTGGTCCTCGATCCGCCCGGTCTTGCTCCTCTTGGGTTGCGGCGCGAGCGTGATCTTCTTCTGCGCCGCGCGCGGCAGCGCGGTGGAGACACGAATTGATGTTGGACGCGACATAGAACTCCCCGAGTGCCAAGCAGAATAGCGAAATTCTCCGACCATTGGCAACCCGCATCCCGCGCAAAGATTTGCCCGCATCACCTCACTCCAACCGATTCGAATTCGCGCTCAGGCCGGCTCCCCCTGCTCCTCTGGTCCATTTTCCGAGTCCTGCTCGTGAGGAAAAATCCCCGCCGCTTTTGAGGAATCCACCCCATGAAACAGTGAAGAAGGCCTGTCGCTGGTTTCTACAAGATGTGCTCCAAACCATTTTTACCGACGAGACGCCTGGGGAATTTCGTTCTCCTCGCGATCACTCTCACCCTGTTCCTGCCATGTGCCCAGCTCTGCGGAGCGACGCTCGAATGGGATCGAAACCCAGAACCCAACGTGGTGGGCTACCGTGTGTACGTCGGGCCATTGTCTCGTGGGTACGATTCCGTGATGGACATGGGCAATGCCATCTCCGCCGTCGTTCCGACCAGTCCCGGGATGAATTATTTCGCCGTCACCGCCTACGACAGCGACGGGCTGGAGAGCGGCTTCTCCGCCGAGGTCACCTACGTCGATGGGCTGATCAATGTCCCGCCCTCAGCCGGAGCGGACCAATACTCCACGCTTAGAAACACCACACTGACCGTGCCCGCGCGCGGCGTCCTCGCCAATGACTCGGATACCGAGGGCCAGCCGCTCTCCGCCGTGTTGCTGGCGGCACCGGCGCAAGGTGCGCTGAGTTTGAATGCCGATGGCGGCTTCACTTATACGCCCGCGCTGAATTTCACCGGCACGGACAGCTTCACTTACCAGTGCAGTGACGGGCTAGCCGCGTCGCCCGCCACCACGGTTTCGCTTACCATCAACGCTCCGTCCTTCCTCAACACCGCGCCCGTGGCGCGCAACGACAATTTCACCATCGCGAAGAACTCCACGCTCAACGCCGTCGGTGCGAACGTGCTGGCGAATGATTCGGATGCGGACGGCCAGCCGCTCACTGCGGAACTCGTCAACGCTCCGAATAACGGAGTGCTCACCCTCCATGCCAGCGGAAGTTTCTCGTACGCTCCGCTGAACGAATTCACCGGCGGCGACAGCTTCCAGTATCGGGCGAGTGATGGACTGACTTCCAGCGTCGCCACCGTGACGCTCACCGTCACCGGGACCGCGCTGCCCAATTCGCCGCCCGTTCCCCAACCGGATGAATATGTCGCCGTCAAGAACACCACGCTCACCATCAATGCCGCCGCCGGAGTGCTGGCCAATGACACCGACGTGGACGGTCAGGTGCTCTCAGTCGTGCAATACGGTTGGCCCAGCCGCGGCGAGGTGGTGCTCTACGCGGACGGCAGTTTCACCTACACGCCCACGAATGATTTTACCGGCACGGACAGCTTCAGGTATCGCGTGCTGGATGGACTGGCCATTTCCGCGCCGATGATGGTGACGATCACCATGAACGGGACGAACGCGCTTCCCGTGCCGATCCGGATTACGGTCTCCGACCCGGCCTTGCCCGTGGTGATCTCCTACCTCGGCGTAACCGGCCAACCATACCTGATTCAGGCGTCCGCCAATTTGACCTCCTGGCAGACCATTCAAACCGTCACCGCATCGACCGACGGCCCAAACGAATGGGCCGATGCCGATGCGCCCAATTATCCCGCGCGCTTTTATCGCGTCCTCGGATCACATCCATAACGTCCAAACACTTTATGAAAAACAACGCCCCGATCATTCTAATCATCGAAGACCACGAAGAAATTGCCGAGCTGGCCGCTTACTTCCTGCGGCGGGCGAATTACCATCCGGTGATCGCTGCCGACGGCCTGGAAGGATTACAACTCGCGCGCATGCTCACCCCGGCGCTCATCCTGTGCGACGCGTGCCTGCCCGAGATGAACGGGTTGGCTCTGCTGGCCACCCTGCGGGTCAACCCGATCACGAAGCAGATCCCTTTTGTGCTGATGAGCGGACTGGAAATCGCGCGCAGCAGCTATCCGATGCCAGACGCCTTTTTGCCCAAACCCTTTCGGATGGAAGAACTGCTCGCCCTGGTCCAGGCACACCTTGACCCACCGGATTACTTGCAGAGTGCGCGCGCACGACCCGAAAGCATTCCCCTGACGGTGTAAGCTACCGCAGCGTTATTGATCCAGCATCTCGCGCACTTTTTGCGAGAGCGTCAATGGCGTGTACGGCTTGGGTAGGAAGGCCACCCCGGCGTTGAGCACGCCGTGGTGCGCGATGGCGTCATCGTTGTACCCGGACGTGAAAAGAATCTTCATTTCGGGGTAGGTGGATTTCAAAGTCTCGGCCATCACGTTGCCGTCCATTTGCGGCATGATGACATCCGTTATGACCAGGCGAATCGGCGATCCACCCGGTGCGCCCGCCACACGCAAGCCCTCCTCGCCGCTGGAGGCGCACAGCACGTCGTAACCCATGGACTGCAAAACCATGCGGGCCAGTTGCCGCAAGGCTGGCTCATCCTCGACGACCAACAACCGCTCATTACCTCGCGGCATCGGATCACTGCGACCGTTGCGCGCGGGACTGACCACCGGTTGATCCACGCAGGGGAAATAAACCTGGAACGTCGTGCCCCGGCCCAACTCACTTTGGACGACGATGTGGCCGCCAGATTCCTGGACGATAGTCTGGCAGGTCGGGAGACCCAAACCCGTGCCCTTGCCCTTCGGCTTGGTCGTGAACATCGGTTCGAACAAGCGCGCTTTGACGGTCTCAGTCATGCCGGTGCCGGTATCGCTGACGTTGAGCATCACATAGTCGCCAGCCGTCACATTCGTGCGCGTGCGCGCGTCGTTCGCATCCAGCCGGGCGTGGCTGGTCGAAATGGTGAGTTGACCGCCGTGGGGCATGGCATCGCGGGCGTTGACGACCAGATTCATCAGCACTTGTCCGATATAGCCGGCGTCGGCTTTGATGCTTCCGGTCTTTTTTCCGAGCGTTACGGTCAGTAAAATATTCTCGCCGATGAGTTGCCGCAGCATTTTGTCGATGCCCTCGATCACTTCGTTGAGATCGAGCACGACGGGTTGGAGAACTTCTTTGCGGCTGAAGACAAGGAGTTGGCGCGTCAACGCAGCCGCCCGCTCCGCTGCGAGCCGGATCTGCTCGACATCTTTGCGCAGGGGATCGCCGGGTGCGATGGTTTGGGCCATCATATCGCTGTAGCCCATGATGACGGCCAGGATGTTGTTGAAATCATGCGCCACGCCGGCGGCGAGCTGACCCAGCACCTCCATTTTTTGCGACTGCATGAACGCGTGCTCGAGCTTTCTGCGCTTCGCCCGATCTTCCACTTCCTGCAGGGCGCGGCAAATCGCAGGCCCCAGCCGAGCCAGGCGCTCCTTCAAGATGTAATCCGTCGCGCCGCTCTTGAGCGACTCGATGGCGAATTCTTCACCCACCGTCCCCGACACCAGGATGAAAGGGATGTCCGGCCACTTGGCGTGCGCGATTTCCAACGCGGCCATTCCATCGAACTGTGGCAACGAAAAGTCCGAGAGAATCAGATCCACGTCACCTCGTTCGAGGCGGTGCACAAAATCCGCCTGTGTTTGGACGCATGTCGTTCCGCAGGTGAAGCCGTGGGTCTGAAGCATGGCTTCCACCAGCGAAGCATCGTTCGGATCGTCCTCCAGATGCAGGATGCAGAGCTTGGATTTCATGTTCCATCCTTCCCCGCGATGAACATTTCATCGGTGGTTCCGACCGGGGTTACTTTTTGCAAGGCGTCCGGGGGGGGGGGCTCGTTGACCGCCGCCCAAAAGAGGCCGAGTTGTTTGATCGCCTGCATGAAGTCCGTAAAATCCACCGGCTTCACCACGTAGGCGTTGACGCCGATCCGATAGCACTCGGTCAGGTCCGGCGTTTCCCTGGAAGAGGAAAGCACCACCACCGGAATCATCTTCAATTGCTCGTCGGCCTTGATGGCCCTCAACACTTCCAATCCGGTGATCTTCGGCATCTTGATGTCGAGCAACACGACCACTGGATTGCCGCCCTCCCGGGCGCTGAACTTTCCCCGATGGTACAGATAATCCAGCGCCTCCTCGCCGTTGCGGGCAACCACGACCTTGTTGGCCAGGTTGTGTTCCGCGAGTCCGTTCAGCGTCAGTTCCACATCGCGCGGATCGTCCTCGACCAGCAGAATGCTTTTTATTCGGGGGTTCATTGGATGCTCCTTGCTGGAAGGGAGAAAGAAAACGTCGCGCCGCCGTCCACGATGCCTTTCGCGGAGATGTTGCCGCCGTGACGGGCAATGATCCGCTGGACGTTGGCCAGTCCAATGCCCGTGCCTTCGAACTCATCGCTGCTGTGCAGGCGTTGAAACACGCCGAACAGTTTGTCGGTGTATTTCGGATCGAAGCCCACGCCATTGTCGCGGATGAAGATTTGCGGCTCGCCGGTGTGGTCGGGACGCCAGCCGATTTCAATTTTGGCTTTCGCGCGCGTGCTGGTGAACTTCAGCGCGTTGGACAGGAGATTGACCAGGGCCAGGCGCAGCAAGGAAGGGTCGGCCCAGACCGTGGGCAGCGGGCCGATCTGCCAGGCGATTTTTCGCCCTACCATCTCTGCGGCAAAGCCGCTCACCGTGTCTTTGACCAACTGCTCCAGATCGAGGTCCACCTTTTGCAGGTCGGTCCGGCCCACGCGGGAAAACGCCAGCAGGTTGTCAATCAACTCCCCCATCCGTTCCGCCGACTCGGTAATGGTGGTCAGATAATGAAGATCTTTTTGCGAAAGCTTGGTTGCGACGCTTTTGTGCAACAGTTCCACGAAACCCGTGATGTGGCGCAGCGGCGCGCGCAAATCGTGGGAGACGGAATAGCTGAACGCCTCCAGCTCCCGGTTGACCTCCTGCAACTCCGCAGTGCGCGCCGCGACGCGCCCTTCGAGTTCTTGCGCGCTCTGCCGCAGTTTATTCTCCAGCCGTTTGCGCTGACTGATATCACGCACGTTGCACTGGATGACGGATTCCTTCCCGGCTTGATACTGGTTGCTGACAAACTCCACCGCGATCTGGCGGCCATCCTGCGCCTCCAGCGGCAGGTTTGCGTAGCGGACATAACCCTGCTCCTGAAGCTGGGCGAGCATGACCTCGTTGGCCACGACGTCCTTGAACGGACTCAACTCCCCGACAGTCTGGCCGATGATTTCGTCGCGCGAGAACCCCAACATTTTGGTTAAAAACGGGTTCACGTCTTTGATGCGCCCGTTCTCGGCGTCGAGAATCAGAATGCCGTCCTGGGCCGTTTCAAATAGCCGGCGGTAACTGACCTCGGAGGCTTGCAACACCGCGAGATCACTGCGGTGGGTGATGTCCACCCCGGTCGGCACCCCGGCGGCATGCCCTTGATACGCCGAGCCGAACATATCGGGGGTGTGGCGATCGACGTGCCGGCGTTTTGCCTCCGTTTCGTGGCGTGTCTGATCGATGCGCGTCCGTTCGATGGCGTAATGCAGGGCGCGCGGCAACTCGCCGTTGAACAAATAACTTTTGGGCAGGCAATCCGCCGCGCCCTCCCGAAAAGCCCGCAAGGCCAGTTCGTCGCCCACCAGTCCCGTAAGGATGACAATGGGAACCTCCGGGGCGTGATCCCGAACCGTGAAAAAAGTTTCCAGCCCGTGGGAATCGGTCAGGGCGAGATCGATCACCGCCAGATCGAAGTTCGCCTCCAGCAGTTTCTGCAAGCCGTCGTCTAGGCGCGTGACGTGCGTGAGCACGAACGCGGGCACGAGACGCTGCTTCAGTGCCTCCCGCACAAGAAGGGCGTCGCCGGCATTGTCTTCGATCAGGAGGATGCGAAAAGATTTATGCTTCATTCGTCTCTCCTGGTGAAGCCCCGGCAACTCCCGCTGAAGTTAACAGGCGATGAAGTCACAGTTGGCGTGACCGATAAGTCCCGAGACGAATTCTCATCCCATTTCCTCATATTGGTTCCTCGAAAAACAGCCCCAGACGCAGCCTGAGAAGTCAGGAAGGCTGTTCACGCTAATCAGCCTGAGCGCAGCCTCCGAGAAGTGCTATGGGGTGTTCACCTACCGAAAAATAATCCTGCTTGCTGCAAGTGGTCTGCGAGCTGAGGAGAGAGCGGGCCAAAGCCTACACGACCATCAAATGCACCCTGTTTTCGTTGATGCCAGGAGTGGGACAGTGGTTCGCCAGTGTTGCCCGCTTCAGATGGAGAAGCCTCGTTTCCACGAGAATGAAGATGGCTCCAGAGGAAGGACTCGAACCTTCAACCCCACGGTTAACAGCCGCGTGCTCTACCATTGAGCTACTCTGGATTCCAAAGGGGGCGTAATTTACAAACTGAGCTTTGCCCGTCAACGGCTTTCGTGGCCGTTGCGAAGCGCCTGGTCGGAATGCGCCCCCAGCCGGACGGACATCCGCTCGAAAATCCCATCAGTCCCGCCGCGCCGCGCGCCAGTCGTTGGTGCGCCGTTGCCCGCCGGAATCCGTGGTGTGTTTTCCGATGATGATGTCGCGCTCAAGTGTTCCCCAGAACCAATTCGTGCTCTGATCGCCATTGGAACGCTGGCGCTCGGTTTGAAAGGTGACGTGGTTGTCCTTGCAGACGCCCTGTTTGATTTCCTGATCGCCGCCACCCAGACTTACCTTCCCGGCAATCTTGTCGCCTTCTTCGCGTTTGAGCGTGAGCGTGACCTCCACGACGCCGCCTCGTCCGCCGCCACCACCGCCCCGGCGACCACCACCGGGAGCGTTCGTGCCGCGGGCCAGGCGCCACTTCCAGACGCCTTCAATGTCACTGAAGCGGGTGGCCAGCCAGTCGTAGCTCTGCTCCTCGCCCGTCCATTTGGAAACCACTTTGCCGGTGATCCTGTCGCCTTGCAGCGTGCCTCTGTAGTGCGTGACCGTCTTCTCGCCATCTCGTTCGCGCACGACTTCGAAGCTCACTTGATCGCCGGTGAGTTTGAGGTTGGTGACCGGCGTCGAGGAGCCGGAGCGGAAGCGCGCGAGGCCCGTGAGCTTGCCGTCGTCCTCCGTCTTCACGCGC
Organism: Verrucomicrobiota bacterium; assembly: GCA_038208765.1. Lineage (GTDB taxonomy): Bacteria > Verrucomicrobiota > Verrucomicrobiia > Limisphaerales > SIBH01 > JANNGC01. Next base: position 3,843 of record JBBQYK010000042.1, on the reverse strand, counting down.
AGGGTCGGCTTGGCCACGCCGGAATCCGGCATGACGAAATCCCAGCGCCAGGTGCCGTCGAGCGACGGGCGGGGCGGGGCGTCGGCGGCTAGGAGCGCGACCGGAAGCGCGAGGAACAAAGCGATGACCATGCGGGTGTTCATAATTCAATTCTCCTTCAAGGGCGTGCGGCCGCGCGCGCAGGCACGGTGAACTTCAGTGAAATGGTTTCCTTGTTCGTGTGGTTGCGCCCGCTGTAAGCCACGGCGATCTCGTGGCCCTGATCCTTGACCGTGAGCAGACCAAAGCCGCTCTCGCCGTCCTTGTCACGCACGCGATACACGCCCTGGCTGTACGGGCCACCCTTGAGCGAAGGATTTTGATCCAGCGGCCCGCCGCACATCACCGGGATCGGCGCGCCGCCGCCCGTCGCGTAATCCGCGTTGCTCCCGTCATCCGCCGCCATCATGTGCGAGTCGCCGTGCAGGATGGCCACGCCGGAGATGTGGTTCGACTTGATGAAGTCCGCGATCTCGCGCCGCTCGAAAGTGAACGCGCTCCAATGATCCTCGTCGCCCCCGCCGCCGTTCGGGTTCCGCCCCGGACGGTTGGTCCCCACGTTGAACAAGTTCGACTGCGTGTGGTGAATGTAGCCGTACACGTTCGTCTTGACCGTGCTGTAGGGACTCTGGCCGCGCTCGCCGATGAACGGCACGGACGTCATCCAGAGGATGAGCGGATATTTGCCGTTCGAGGCCAGCAGTTCGTCCTTGAACCACTGCTTCTGCTCCACGCCCATCAGGGATTTTTTGGCGTCGTCCTTGGTCTTCGGCTCATCGCGTTCGGAGCGCAGGTCGGTGATGATGAATTTCACGCGGCCCACGGTGAACGAATAATTGATCGGCCCGTCCATGGCCGGATCGTGAAACGGATAGTGCGGCACGTATTCGTCGTAAATGCTGCGCGCCGCGATGTGCGACTTGGACTTCTTGCTCGAATTGTTCCCTCCGTAATCGTGGTCGTCCCACATATAGACCAGCGGCGTGGAGCGGTAGAGATCCGCCTGCTGCGGGGAGGCCAGCACGGAATCATAGGCCGCGCGGAAAAGCGACGGACGGTTGGTGTTGATATCCTCGTAATGGAAGTCGCCCATGTTCATGTAGAACAACGGACGATGCTCGCGGATGCGGTCGAACACGTCGCGCGTCGAGCCGGTGCGCCCGCACGAGGCGAACGCAAACGTGAAAGACGCCGGGCCGGGCGCGGGAAAGGTCTTGAACAGGCCACGCGTCTTGCGGTCGAGCCGCCCGTTAATTTCCAGCGCGTAGTAATACTGCGTGTCAGGCTTCAGGCCGGTCGCATCGAACGCGACCACGTTGTTGTGATTCGTGTCCGACGTGACCGCCGCCGTAAAGGTGGGTGACGTGAGCAGCGCGTTCCGGCTCACCGCAAGCCGCACCGACATTCCCTCGTGCGCAACCTTGCCCTTCACGACTGCGGACGTCGGCGTGACGCCTCCGCTCAACGGTCCGCGCTCGACCAGCGTGTATTCGACGCCGAGTTTCTCCATCAGAAAACTGTACACATCCGCGAGCTGGTCCACGCGCTCGTTCAACGACATACCCATGCCGTGACCGCTCGTGGAACTGGTGCGCAACAGCACCGGCTGCTTTGACACCGTGGCGGCTTGCAGGCGCGCGGTCATCTTGCGCGAATGCGCTGGATTCACGCGACCGTCGTGCTCGCCGGTCATCATCAGCACGGCGGGATATTGATTGCTGTCCTGCACGCGATGGTAGGGCGAGTACGCGTGGAGCGCCTTGAATTGCTCCGCGTCCTTCACCGTGCCGAACTCGGTGGTGTTGAACTCCCCGTTCGGATCGAGTTCCACGCGCAGCATGTCAAAGATGCCGACCTGGGACACGACCGCCTTCATCGCGTCGGGATGCTGCGTGAGCATCGCGCCCATGAGCAGGCCGCCGTTGCTGCCGCCCTGCACCGCGAGTTTCTCCGGCTTCGTGTAATTCGATTTCACCAGCCACGCCGCGCACGCCGCGAAATCATCGAACACGTTTTGTTTGTTCGTGAGATTGCCGGATGAATGCCACTTCTCGCCGAACTCGCCGCCGCCGCGCAGGTTCGCAATCGCCAGCACGCCGCCTTGGTCGAACCACACGCGCCGCGTCGCGTCGAAGCGCGGCGTCATGCTGATGCCGTAGCCGCCGTAGCCGTAGAGCAGCGTGGGGTTGTCGCCCGTGAGCCGCGTGCCCTCGCGCTTGATCAGCGTCATCGGGACCGACGTGCCGTCCTTCGATTTCACGGTCACACGCACGGCCTCGATGTCGCTGAAAGGCACGGGCGACGTGCCCTTGAGGGCGGTGGCCTCGGCGTTGTCGCGCGATTTGTTGGCGTCAAACTTCCACCACGCGAATGGCGCGGTGTACGTCTCCGCGCGAAACAGCACTTCATCTCCGCGCGCCACCAGCATCTGGCCGACCGATGTGGGCGTGCGGAAACTCGGACGATCCGAACGGCCGCTCGGACCGTTCAACTGGTCATTCAGAAAGTCGCGATAAACGAACTGCGCCGGCCCGCCGCGCAGATACACCAACGCCATGCCGCTCGCGGTCGGCTTGAAGTCGGCAATCGTGTTGGTGGTTTCCTTGATGACCACTTTGGCCGACGCCAAGTCGGGCTGGCTCAGTTTCACGCGCAGGATTTGCCCCTTCGGCGCACCTTTGGTGGAGAGTAGGTAGAGCGAATCATCACGCCCGTACTCGATGTAGAGCGGGTCGCGTCCAAACTCGATCTGCTTCACGCGGTCCTCGTGGCGCGCGATCTGTTTCCACTCGCCGCGGGCGTTGCGCAGGTAGTGTGCGAATTCACCGCCGTCGCCGTTCGCGACGCGCGCGAGCAGGCGTTTTCCATCCACGCTCGCCGAGAGGTCAATGGCTCCGATGCGCGGAAAATCTTTTCCGTATTCGTAAGTGTCCTGCTCTGCCGGCGCGCCGAGCTTGTGGAAATATATTTGCTGGAAGAAATGCAGGTCCGCGTCCGGCCGCTCGCCCTTCGCCGGATAGCGCGTGTAGAAAATGCCGGTGCCATCCGCGTTCCACGCCGCGCTGCCGCCGCCGGTCGGATATTGCGCGCGTGGCAATTTGTCCGGCAGAGCCGCGCCGGTTTCCGCGTTGTAGAAATGCAGCGTGCCGTCCTCGCTGCCGTTTTCCGAGAGGCACACCGCGACCAGTTTGCCGTCCGGCGAAGGCACGAACCAGTCGATGCTCACCGCGCCGCTTGTGCTGAGTTTGTTCAAGTCGAGCACGACTTTTTCCGAGGCGAGATTGGTCGGTGAATCGAGCGTGACGAGCACCGGCTGCTGCGCGGATGGCTGGAATTTCAGCAGGAACAACTTCCCCGCGCGCCACGCCAGCGAGGAATAGTTCGGCGACGTTTTCGCCACCAGCCGGGTGAGTTGCTCCTGCACCAGCGCACGCGTCTCCAGCTTGTCGAGATAGCCGCGCGCCTGCGCATTCTGCGCCGCGCTCCATTTTTTCACGGCTGGGTCAGCGGCGTTTTCGAGCCACTGGTAATCATCCACGACGGCGGTGCCGTGATACTCGTTGGTGACGGCCTTCTTGGCGGCCTTCAGCGCTTCGGCGGATTTCTTGCCGCCCTCTTTCGAGCAGCCCGCGCCTAAAAAAACAAGGGCCGCCAGCAGAGCCGGCGTGCGTGCGACTGAAGCAAATTTCATGGTGTTCGGGTGCGAGTGTGAGCCTCTGGAAAGAAAAGTCACTCTCGGCGTGGGCAAAGACGCAGGTCACGGAGTGAAGTTTCAACCTGTTGTTGGCGTCGGGTGGTCAGAAA
>JBBQYK010000041.1:0-18012 GCA_038208765.1 Verrucomicrobiota bacterium | reverse complement strand
CCTTCGCCCTGGCGAATCCGCGCCAGCCCCAGCCGCGCCGCCGGATGCCCCGGAGTATTCTGGAGCAGCGTTTGAAAATGTCTCGTCGCCTCATCATTCAGTCCGCGTTCGGCCAGGTTTTGCGCGAGCCCGACCCGGGGTGCGTCCGGCGTCGAGCCGCTCAATGCGGTGGCGCGGCGAAATTTTTCCGTGGCCGCGACGACATCGCGCGAGCCGAGGACCAGCCCATGCAGATGCGGCCAGCGCGGTTCCTGCGGCGCGAACTTTTCCGCCCATTCAAACGCCGTCTCCGTTTCGTCCGTGAACTCGTAGTGCATGAGCACGGAACCGAGTTGGCCCCACGCCGCCGCCGAACGCGGTGAGGCGCGCACCGCCTGCACGTTCGTCTGGATCAATCCCGCGACAACGTGATCCAGTGCGGAGGTGTCAATGTCCGGTGGTGACGGAGCCTTCGGGCGGAGCGCGATAAAGGCGATCACCGCGACCACCAGTAACATCGCCAGTATCCAGGCAGGCCGAATGGTGGAACGGCTCGCGCTGCGAGCCGTCGCGCTGCCCGGCGCGGGCAATTTGTTTTTGGAATTTCGGCTCACACGTCCGGTTTATTCTTTCACCAAAGTTCCCGTCCCACGGCGCAACGTGACGTATCGATCCGCCGCGCCACCGGGAAAAGTTTCCTCCACGCCATCCGGCCAGCGCACCCGGATTGAATCCACCGTGCTGACCTTCCCGAGGCCGAACTGCACGCGGGGATCATTGCTCGAAGCGTAGCTGAACGCCGGCTGCACCAGACGCCACGCGCGCCGGCCGCCCGCTTCCAAAATCACTTCGGCCCCATACGCGTCGCGATGGCCGAGCGCGGGATCAATCACGCGCACGCCCAGCCAGTGGCCGCGCGGCGCGGCGGTGTTGCGCAGCAGACGCGCCGGACTGGCCAGCCCGATGAGCAGCAAGTCGGGCGCGCCGTCATTATCAAAATCGCCCGCGACCAAGCCGCGTCCGACCAGTGCCTCGCCGCAAAGAGAGGGATTGGCCGATGAAATCTCGCGGAAGCGTCCCTCGCCGCTGTTCGCGAAAAGCTGCGCTGTCTCGGCGTAGGCCGACCAGAACGGCGTGACGCCCGGCGCGATCTTGGGCGGCGTCTTGGTGGCGCGGCGGCGAATCCGTCCGTTCGCCACGGCGAGATCGAGCGCGCCGTCGTGATTGAAATCTGCGAACACCGCGCCGAATCCTGTCCCGTGCGGCCCGCTCAACAAGCCGGACGGCCCGGTGAAATCTTGAAACAAACCGCGCGGCCCCTGCCGCCACAACGTGTGGTTCTCCTCGCCGAGATGCGGGACGAAAAGATCAAACCAGCCATCGCCGTCTGTGTCGCCGATCGCGATGCCCATGTTCGCCGCCGTGCCGCCCAGCCCGGTGTAAGCCACACCGCGCGCGATGGCCTCCTCTTTGAAAGTGCCGTTGCGCTGATTGACGAACAGCCGGTTCGGCAGCCCGTCGTCGGTGATGAAAATGTCCGGCCAACGGTCGCCATCGAAGTCCGCGCAAACGATTTGCATGGCCTTGCCCGGCGCTGATGCGAGTCCCGAAGCAACGGTCACGTCCGCAAAACGCGGCGGCGAACCAGGCGGCAAACCCGCGCCGAGATTGCGATAGAGCCGCGTGATGGTGCGGTGAAATCCGTGCGGCCCGCAGAAATCCGGTTGCCCCTTCGCGTCGGGACATTGCTGCGTGGGATCCAAATCGAGATAGTTGCCAATAACGAGATCCAGCCAGCCGTCGCGGTCGTAGTCGAAAAATGACGCCGGCACGCTCCAGTTCGCATTAGTGATCCCCGCCGCCGCCGTCACGTCGGTGAACTTCCCCTGCCCTTCATTCAGGAACAGCCGCACGCGGTCGTATTCAGTAATCAGGACTTCCGGCCGCCCATCATTGTTGATGTCGCCGACCGCCAGCCCTTGACCATGACCAGCGACGTCCAGTCCCGAGCCGGCACTTACGTCCCGGAAACGTCCATCGGCTTGCTGATGGTACAGACGGTTGCGGGCGCGGTTGGTGGGATGGGCGTTGTGAATCAAGTAGAGGTCGAGTCGCCCGTCGTTGTCGAAATCGAGGAACGCTGCGCCGGAGCCAATCGACTCGTAGAAGAGAAAATTCCCGGGCGCATCCGCCTGATGCACAAAATCCACGCCTGCAGACGCGGTGAAATCCTCAAACCAGTGGGCGTCTGCGCCGGTGTGCGGCTCAGGTTTGGCGGACGATGGCTTCTGTCCACAGCCCGCGCTCAACACGAGAGCGAGCAACGACAGAACCAAATTCTCAACCAAGCGCACGCCCGAGCCTATCGCGGACACCCGCCTCGTGAACAGGCGCAATCGTGGACAGCACCGGCCTCATCGAACTGAAGGGCTGACTCCGCTCGCAGCGCGAGCGGAACCACCCTCACAGCCCCGGCACCGGCGGGCGGTTCGGCGCGTCCCACGCCTGCGCGCCCTTCACCTTCACTTGGCGTTTGAAAACCTTGTCGCCCGCGCAGACAAACATCGTGTCGAAGTTTGCGCCGCCGAACGCGAGGTTCGCCGCCTTGCCGTTCGGCGTGGGAATAATTCCGTTCACACGCCCCGGCTGATCGCAGAACTGGATGCCCATCCGCGTGGCCACGTACAAATTGCCGCCGCGATCCACACGCATCCCGTCCGCGCCGCTGTCGTCGGCGGTGTCCGGGACGTGCAGCCAGAAATACTTCTGCTTGTGCGCGAGCGTGCCGTCGGCCTGAATCTGGTAGCTGAAAACCCAGTGGCTCTTCGAGTCGGCCACGTAGAGCAGCGTCTGATCGGGCGAGACGGTGAGGCCGTTCGAGAATTTCAAGCCCGTGTCCACGACCTTCTTTTCGCCGTTCTTAATCAACCAGACCTTGCTCGGGGAAACGCCGTCCCAGCCCGGCTCCGTCGCGTAGATGTTCCCGTTCTTCAACACGACGATGTCGTTCCCACGAAAACCTTCGGCGACCACCGTGCTCTTTCCGTTCTCGTCCCACGCGAGCACTTGCGTGCCGGCGTTGGCGTAAAGTTTTCCGTCGGGACCGAACGCCTGGCCGTCGCCCTTCTTTGAATCGGCGAGGAATTCCGTGACCTGGCCATCGAGGCTGACCTTGAAAGTTTTGCTCGCGCCCACATCGTTGAAGAACACCTCGCCCTTCGCGTTCACTGCCGGGCCTTCGGTGAATTTGTAGCCTTCGCCCACCAGTTCCCACGGCGCGTCCGTGCTCACGATTTGCGCCGTGCGCTGCTTCGATTTCTTCTCCGGGTTCGCGGCGATCTCCGCCGGATAATCGCGCCACAGCCAGCGCAGCGCCTCGGGGAAAACCTGCGTGGATTGGTGGCCATCGTGCGCGCCGACGCCCCACGCGTGCTTCACGTCGTAACCGGCGAAGACGAGCGCGCGCTGCATTTCCTGGTTCGCCATCCACCAGTCGCCGCCGTAGATGTTCAAATCATTCTCGCCGTCCTGCATGAAAATGCGGATGGGCTTCGGCTCCACTTTGCGCACGAGCGTCGGGTATTCGTTGCCGCCGCGCAGCCCGACATAGGTGCCAATGCTGCTGAACACGCGGCGAAAACGGTCGGGCCGTTCCCACGCCGCCGTCCACGCGCAAATCGCGCCGCTGCTCGCGCCGCCGATGCTGCCGTCGTTCGGATTCGTGGAGAGCTTCACGCCGTGCTTCTGCTCGATGAACGGGAACAGCTCGGTGATGAGGAACCGCGCGTAGTTGTCGCCGAGGCCGTCGTATTCGTAGCTGCGATTGAAGCGGTCGAGCGCCGCGTTCGTTTCCGCCGCCACCACCCGCCCGTGCATGACGAAGATGCCGACCAACGCGGGGATTTCCTTCTTGTGAATCAGGTTGTCGAAGACGACATCCGCGCGATAGCCGCCGCCATCCTGCAAGACCATGAACGGCGCGGGCTTCGACTTATCGAGCTGCGTGGGGATGTAAACCGTGTAGCTGCGGGTGGTGCCGGGAAAGATTTTGCTGCCCGCGAACGTGCCGCGAATCCGCTCGCCCTTGGGCACGCCGTCCTGCGGTTTGGAATCCGGCCCGATGGGATACGGATTCTCGGCGGCGAAAGACGGCAGGAAAAAAAGCAAAGCAAGCGCGAGCGTGGCGTGGAGTAATTTCATGCGCCGGATTGTTGGCGAATGCGAAGGGATGTCAGTACAAAAAATGCCCACCTCAGCGAGCCTGCGAAAAAAAACAACCGCCCACGCTGAAACGTGGACGGCCGGTGGAACGCGGCGATCCGGGCGCGGCCCAACAGTTCAGCGCGCATTGCCCACCGCGCCGGATTGTGCTTGGGTGGCCGGCATGAAAGCGCAATCGACCGTCCTCCAGAGAAAGATCCGCCTCCAAGATTTTGATTCCGGCTACTGCGGCGGACTGGACAAGGAGAAGACGAAACTGAAGACCGCCGAATACGGCCAGCGCATCGGCGAGTTGCAGCAGTTGCTCTACGCCAACTCACGCCATTCCGTGTTGCTGATCTTTCAAGGCATGGACGCCAGCGGCAAAGACGGCTCCGTGCGGCGCGTCCTGTCCAGCGTCAACCCGGCCGGCGTCGAGACCGCGAACTTCAAAGTCCCCTCCGACGAGGAGCGCGCGCACGATTTTCTCTGGCGTCACCACCTGGCGCTGCCGCGCTACGGCAATATCGGGGTTCACAACCGCTCGCATTATGAGGCGGTGCTGGCCGAGCGGGTTTTGGAAATCGTCCCGCGCGCCGTCTGGTCCCGACGTTACGAACAGATCGTGGACTTCGAGAAAATCCTCGCGGCGAACCACGTCGTGCTGCTGAAGTTTTATCTGCACCTCGGCAAGGAGGAACAGGCCGAGCGGTTCCGAGAGCGCCTCGCCAACCCGCAGAAAAATTGGAAATTCTCCCACGCCGATCTACGGACCCGCCAGCGCTGGGATGATTACATCGTCGCCTATGAGGACATGCTCAACGCCACCAGCCACCGCGCGGCCCGCTGGCATCTCGTCCCGGCGGATCGCAACTGGTATCGGGACCACCTCATCGCGCGCACCACTCTTCAGGCCTTGGAGGGGCTGAAAATGAAGTGGCCGGTGTCGAAGGAAGATTTATCGAAGGTGAAATTCGTCTGATCCGCGGCGGAGCGGATGCTCCGCCCGGCCGATTAGTTGCCCACCAGCATGGCGTCATTGGCGGCCAGGAACTTTTGCAGTTCCGTGATGGCAATCATCCGCTTGGGCGCGCGCTGTTGCGGACGTTCGAGCGACACGCCCCGATGCTCCACCAAATGTTTGCCGACGTGTCCAATCTGGATGCACCGCGTGTCGAACTTCCACAGTTGCCCTTTCACAAGCGCAGGAGCCGGAGGGAGAACGGGGGCGGTCGGTTTTGTTGCCATGCGCGAGCTTACCGTGGATCCGGCGAATCGCCTAACCCGCACGCCAATATTTTTCGCTGAATCTCCCGCGCGCGTTCCCCACACTCCGGCGCGTGTTCCACCAATACTTGCCGACGCTCGCCCTCAGCGTGTTCCTGTGCTCGGCCCGGGCCGCCGCGCCGCGACCAGGCCATGACATGGATTACGGCCCGGCGCTCGCCTACACCGTGCAACTCGGCGGCACCAACAGCTTCGTCAGCAAAGGCGTCACCGTCACCTTGCGCGCCGGCACGAACACGGGCGCAGTGCTGTTCGACACGGAGACGCTTCGCTACGCGGCCGGCTGGACCGGCGGCTGGCTCGATCTGAGCAAGACACATCTCGCGACCTACAAAGGTGAACTGCCGCCACGCGTGGCCGGGAAAATTTCCTTCACGAATGAACCAGGGCCGGGGTGGGCGAAGCACGGCAGCTTTGCCGATCCACGCACGAATGGTCTCGGTCCTCTGCCTCGCGGCTGGGCGCGCTACCGCGGATTCTACCGGCACGGCGGCAATGTGATTTTCAGTTACACCGTCGGCGACGTGGACGTGCTCGACTCGCCAGGACTCCTCGAAGCGAACGGTGACCTACAGTTCACCCGCACCGTGCAAGTCAGCGAGACGCGGGCGCCGTTGACCATGCGGGTGACGGGCCGTGGTGCGGCACCCAACATTGGCTCTGGCACCACCGTCACGCCGCTCAACGCCTCCGACCTGCCGGGCCAAGCGCCGGTGAATCACACGGAACTGCGCGCGCTGACCCAGGGCGGCCCCGCGCAATGGCCGCAAGTTCTCACCACCTCCGGCCGGCGCGGCGCTGACGCCGGGCCGTTCGCCGTGGACACCGTCGGGATTCCCGAGCAGAACCCGTGGAACTCCTGGATGCGTCTCACGGCGCTCGATTTCTTTTCCGACGGCCGGGCGGCAGTCACGACCTGGAACGGCGACGTGTGGATCGTCTCCGGTCTCGATGACGAGTTGCAGAACGTGAAGTGGAAACGCTTCGCCGCCGGATTGTTCGATCCGCTCGGGCTGAAAATTCTGCACGACGAGGTGTTCGTGCTGGAGCGCCATCAGATCACACGACTGCGCGATCTCAACGGCGACGGCGAGGCGGACTTCTACGAGAACTTCAATCACGACGCGGGCGTGAGTCCGAGCTATCACGCCTTCGCCATGGATTTGCAGACCGACCGCGCGGGGAATTTTTATTACGCCCGCGCCGGCCAACGGGTGGATGAGAAATATCCGCTCAACGGCGGCCTGGTTCGAGTGACCGCCGATGGCTCGCGCGCTGAACTCATCGCCCACGGGCTGCGCGCCGCCAACGGCCTGGGCATCGGGCCGCGCGACGAAATCGTTTGCAGCGACAATCAAGGCAACTGGATTCCCTCCTCGCGGATCAACCTGCTCAAGCCCGGTGGTTTTTATGGCTACGTACCGCACGCGCACACGGTGGAAGCGCCGAAAACTTACGAGCCGCCGCTCTGCTGGCTGCCCATCGCGCTGGACAATTCAGGGGGCGGCCAGGTCTGGGTCACTGGCGCGGGCTGGCCGCGCGCGCTCACGAATCATTTGCTGCACACCTCCTACGGCATGGCCGCACTCTTTGACGTGCTGTGGGAGACGGTCGATGGGGTGGCGCAGGGCGGCGTGGTAAAATTTCCGCTCAAGTTCGACTCCGGCATCCAGCGCGCACGCTTCAATCCGCAGGACGGACAACTTTGGGTGACGGGCTTGAAAGGCTGGCAGACCAAAGGCGTGCGCGACGGCGCACTGCAACGCGTGCGCTCCACGGGCCAGCCATTGCACATGCCGACGGAATTGCACGTTCGCCACCACGGAATTGAAATTGGTTTCCACCATCCGCTCGATCGCGCCACCGCCGAAGATTTGCAGAATTACAGCCTCGAGCAATGGAACTACCGCTGGACGGAAAAATACGGCAGCGACGACTTCTCGGTCGTGAACCCGGAGAAGAAAGGCCGCGACGTGGTGAACGTGCGCGCCGCAAAACTTTCACCCGACGGCCGGCGCGTGCTCCTCGAAATCGCCGGCCTCCAACCCGTAATGCAGATGAAGATCAAGTTCACTCTGAAGTCGGCCGACGGCGCCCCCGTCGAGCGGGAGATTTACAACACGATTAACCGCGTGCCTTAAGCAATGATGGCGTGGCTCGCGCTGCGAGCCGTCGCATCGCGCCGAGCAGTGCGCGGGGAATGAAACAAGAACGCCTCGGTCCAATTCGTGCCTCCCACTCTTCACGGAGGGATGGTCGCAGCACGACCATTCCCACCGCAGGGGACGCGTTTAGAAACTGTAGCTCACCCCCGCCGTCACGAAGATCGCCTTGCCCAAGTCCACTTCCACGCGGCGGCCGTCGATGCGTTCGTCGTACTTGCCCATCGCCTGGAACTGCGCGCCGCCTTCCACGCGCCAGTGGTCGGACAGCCGATACGAAAGCTTTCCGCTCACGTAGCCGCCCCAGAGCAAGCCGAGATCATCGCCGTCACCGCGGCTGCGCGCGGCGAGACGGTTGTTGACGTAGAGGCGCTCGTTCCATTTAGCGCTCGCATCCACGAGTCCGACCGCGAGACCTGCGCTCAGGGAAAAATTCCAGTTCGTGCCCATCGGGAAATCCGCGTACGGCCCGAGGCGAAAGCCCCACACGTTCGCATCAAACTCGCGTCGGCCCTGGACGGTCGCGCCGCCCGCCACCCGGCGCGTCGTGGAACTCACCGGCGTGTCGCCCAGCACGAAGCCCGGCCCGCCGAACGTACCTTCGTACGGCGCGAGCGGCGGCGTGGTGCCTTCGTGAAACGGATACGCGTCCGTGGTGCGCCGCGTGGCCACGCGGAGACTGCCGCGGTCATCGAAGTTGATGTTCATGTAGTTCGCCGCCAGTTCGAGGCCGTAGTGTTGCTCCTCGTGGCGGAACACTTCGCGATTGTAAGCCAGCTCCGCGCCGAGCTGCCCTTGGTCATCATCCACGCCGAACGATGAGGAACTGCCGCGCAGCGGCGTCGAGCGGCTCATCAAAATCGTGTCGCCGGAAACCTGGCTGTCGTTGTCGTGGCCCCAGTACCACGTCTCGCCGCCGAAGTTGTCGCTGATGTCGCGCAGCACGTAGCCGTCGTCGTAATTCCGCACGTCGCCATTCGGAGTGAGGCGCGTCGAAGGCGCGAGCGTCAACCGCCCGAGGTCTTTGAACCGCGCCGTGATGTTGAACCCGATCCGCGCGTTCAGGCTGAACCGGTTCAACTGGTTCGTGTCGTGCGCGACAGCGGTGAGAGTGGCGAGCATCACTCCCAGCGTCAGCAAGCGCCGGAGAGCGGGGTGGAAAGCCTCGCGCTGCGAGGCGAGTGCGCGCGTGACACCGCTCGCAGCGCGAGCGGCTCCACCTGGAAGGTTCGGGGCGAGTAAGTGTTGGTTGGTCATAGGAATTTCCAAGTTGATTCAGTTCAGGGCGCGACGATCACGCGGTAGTAACGGCTGCCATTCGTCAGCGGCGGACCGTCCGTCTTGGGCGGGCCGTCGTCGTACCACTGCGTGCGGGTCGAACCGGCGGTGACAGAAGGCGTCGCCACTTTCCACGGCGACGAGAGGTTGTCGCGATAGAGCACGGTATAGACGCGGCCCACTTGGCTCGGGAACTCGATGACGAAGCGCGGCGCGTTCGGCGGACGCGCATCCACAAACGCGCGGCTGATCGCGATGCTGCCTGCGCCGCTGTTCGTGCCAGCCGCGGCCGGCAGCACCGCCTCGACCGCGAGCGTGTTCGTGAAGGGACGACGGTTCGGCACCAGGAACTCCAGCGTGAAGAGCACCGTCTGGCCGGGATTCAACGGCGCGTTGTATTGCGCGAACGGCACGCCGTTGTTCGTCCCGGACGGATTGTGGAACGTCGCGTTCGTGCTCAGGCTCGTCACGGAGAGGCGAATCGCCGCCGCCGTGCTCAAGCCAATGTTCGTGACCGTGACGCGCTGCTCGAACAGGCCGGTTTGCGGATTGAAGACCGCCGGCCCGGCCAGGAGGCCGAACTGCACGCCGCTCACCACCGTCGTCACCACGCGACTGCCCGTGTTCGTGCCGGAGTGGTTGCCCGGATTCGGATCGGCGGTCGGCGATGTGGCCGAGGCGCGGTTCGTGATCGGGCCGAGCACCGCGCTCGTGACCGTGACGGTGAAGTTCGTCGTGGCGTTCGCCGCGAGCGTGGTCGCGGGCCAGGTGACCACGTTGCCGCCGCCCAGTGTGCCGCCGCCGCTCGCGCTCACGAACGTGACCGTCGCCGGGAGATTGTCCACCGCCACCACGTTGCTCGCCGTCGAGGGGCCGAAGTTCGTCATGCTGATGGTGAACACGAAGTTCGATCCCGCCGTGGCCGTGGCCGGGCCGCTCTTGCCCACGGCGATGTCGGCTTGCGGTGTGATGGTCGTGGTCGCGATGCCGCCGGGCAAACTCGCGTTGTTGTTCGCGAGATTCGGGTCCGCCGTGAACGAGCCACCGCCCGCACTGTTCGTCAGCACGCCGCTGCCTGGCACCGTGATCGTCACCGTGAAGTTCGTGCCTTCGCCCGCGCCGAGCGTGGGCCACACCGGCCACGTCACCACGCCGTTCGTCTGCGTGCCGCCGCCGTCCGTGCGCACGAAGGTCACGCCGCCCGGCAGGGTGTTCGTCACCACCGCGTTTGTCGCGATGGATGGGCCGAAGTTCGTAATGCTGATTGTGTAAGTGATGTTCGATCCGGCCACCGCGTTCGTCGGACCGCTCACGGTCACGACCACATCCGCCTGCGGCGTGACCGCCGTGGTGACTTGCGCGCCGCCGTTCGTGCCGACGTTGTTCGTGGGATTCGGATCGCTGGTCGGCGTTGAAGCAGACGCCGTGTTGAACAGCGAACCGCTCGCCGGTGCCGTCACCGCCACCGTGAATATCGCCGTCGTGCCGGATAACAGTGTGGTCGCAGGCCACGTCACCACGTTGCCGCCGCCCAAAGTCCCGCCGCCGCTCGCGCTCACGAACGTTGCGTTCGCGGGCAGCGTGTCCACCGTCACGATGTTGCTCGCCGTGGACGGGCCAAAATTCGTCACGCTGATCGTGTAGGTAAGATTCGCGCCCGCCAGCACCGTCGGTGGGCCGCTCTTGCCGACCGCGACGTCAGCTTGTTCGGCAACTGTGGTGCTGACTTGCCCGCCGCCGTTCGTCACCACGTTGTTCCCCGGATTCGGATCACCCGTGGGCGAGGAAGCCGACGCGCGATTTGTGAACGAGCCGCTCGCTGGAGCCGTGACCGTGATGGTGAAATTCGTCACCGCGCCCGCGAGCAGTGACGGCACCGTCCAGGAAACATTTCCAGAATCCTCGAACGCGCCCGCGCTCGCGCTGACCAACGCGACGCCGCTCGGCAGATTATCCAGCACCGTCACATTGCTCGCCGTGGACGGACCGAAGTTCGTCAGGCGGATCGTGTAAGTGAAGTTTCCGCCCGCCAGCACGCTCGACGGCCCGAACTTGCGCACTGCGACGTCCGCTTGCGGAATGACGGTCGTGTTCACAAACCCGCCCGTGGAGAAACCACTGTTGTTGCCCAGATCAGGATCGGGCGTGCGCGAACCCGCAGACCCGCGTCCCGTCAACACGCCGCTCGCCGGTGCCGTCACCGTCGCCGTGTAACTCGTGCCGGCGCCCGCCGCCAGCGTTACCGCCGGCCAGAACACGCGGCCGACGAACCACGTGCCGCCGCTGTTGGCGCTCACGAACGTCACTGTGGCTGGCAGCAAATTCGTGGTGAATACATTCGTCGCGCTGCTCGGGCCGAGATTCGTGACGAACACCGTATAAGTATAAGTCGAGCCTGCAAGCACCGTCGCAGGACCGGCTATGGTCGCCACCACATCGGCCAGGGGATCAACGGTCGTGGTGACCAGTGAATTGGTCGCCGTGCCGTTGTTGTTGGTTGGGTTGGGGTCGGACGTCGTTCCCGTGCTAAACGCGACATTCGTGTAAGCGCCGCCTTCCGCAGAACGTACTGTCACGGCAAAGTTGCTCGCAGATGCGTCCGGCAGATCGAAGACGGGCCAGCGCACGAGATTGTTCGACACCGTCGCAGTGGAAGGCGTGGCGCTGATGAATGTGAAACCGTCGGGCAATCGGTCACTCACCAAAACATTTGTCGCCGTGCTGAAGCCCAGATTGGTGACGACAATCGTGAAAGTGAAATTGGAACCCGCCGTGGCACTGGCCGGACCGGATTTGAACACCGCGACGTCCGCGCTGGGCAACTGCGTGTCGTTGATGGTGATGCTAACAGACGCCACGCTCGAAGTGAGCGAGCCGTCATTGACGCTAAAAGTGAAGTTCACGACGCCCGAGAAACCGTTCGACGGCGTGAACGTCAGGGCCGGGGCGCTGCCACTCAAAGTGCCGCCGCCAGGCAGCGTGAGCACGGTGAAGTTAGTTATCGGCCCATCGACATCCGAGCCGGTCAGCGTGATGGGCAGCGGCGAAGTGCTGCCACTGGTCAGGCTCTGGCTGTCGGCGATCGGCGCATCATTCACCGGCGTGACTGTGATGCTGACGGTGGCAACCGCTGAGGTGAGCGAACCATCGTTAACCCTGAACGTGAAAGAGTCCGGGCCGCTGTAATTCGTCGCAGGCAGATACGTGACGTTCGCACCGGAGCCAGTGAGCGAACCGTAAGTGGGCAGCGTCACGATGGTGAAGTTGGTCACCGGGCCATCGATATCCGAACCGGACAAGACGATCGGCAGCGCCGTGTCTTCTGGCGTCGTCACGCTCTGACTGTTAGCGAGCGGTCCATCATTCACCGGCGTGACGGTGATACTCACCGTCGCGACACTCGAAGTCAGCGAACCATCATTGACGGTGAACGTGAACGAGTCCGGCCCATTATAATTTGTCGCCGACGAATAAATCAGGTTCGCGCCAGAACCCGTGAGCGTGCCGTGCGTCGGCAGCGTCACGACGGTGAAGTTCGTGGCTGGGCCGTCCACATCGGAACCAGTCAGCGTGATCGGCAGTGCCGTATCCTCGGCCGTTGTCACAGTCTGGTTGTTGGCCAACGGCGCGTCGTTCGCCGGTGTCACTGTGATGCTCACGGTGCCCGTGGCAAGCAACGAACCGTCACTGACGGTGAAGCGGAGAAAGTCCGGTCCGCTGTAGTTCGTACTGGGCGCGTAGGTGAGCGTTCCGGTGTTCGTATTGAAGCCGGAGAGGGAGCCATTCGTCGGCGCGTTCAAAATCGCGAACACCAGATTCGTGTTGTCCACGTCAGTCGCCGTGAGCACGAGATTCGTCGCCGTGTCTTCAGGGGTGATGACGCTCTGGCTCAACGCCACCGGCGCATCATTCAGCGGCGTCACCGTGACAGTAATCGTGGCGCTGGCTGTTCCACCTTGTCCGTCGCTGATGGTGTAACTGATCGTAACTGTTCCGTTGAAATTTGTTGCCGGAGTGAAGACCAGATTCGTCCCGCCCAGGATGCTCACCGTGCCGTTGGTCGAGGTCGCCCCGGTGATCGTGAGAGGATTGCCATCCACATCGAAGTCATTGCCCAGGGGCGCGATGGTCACGGCCGTGTCTTCAGGCGTGGTCGTCGAATCATTTACAGCCACGGGCGGAGTGTTGCTGCTGACGGTGACGTTCACCGTGACCAGCGCCGAGACTGTGCCGCCATTGCCATCACTGATGCTGTAGCCAATCGTGGCCGTGCCTACGAAATTGCTCGACGGAGTGAACAGTAAGTTAGTCCCGCCCAAAATGCTGACCGTGCCATTGGTGGGACTGGCCGTTGTGATGTTCAGCGCGTCCCCGTCCACGTCGCTGTCATTGGCCAATGGCAGAATGGTCACAGGCACGTTCCTGAGTGTCGAAGTTGAGTCATTCAAGGCTACGGGCGCGTCGTTAATCGGTGTGACGCTGATGCTCACCGTCGCAACGGCGGAAGTGAGCGAACTGTCATTCACCGTGAATGTGAATGAGTCCGGGCCGTTGTAATTCGTCGCAGGCAGATAAGTGACGTTCGCACCAGAGCCGGTGAGCGAACCGTAAGTGGGCAGCGTCACGATGGTGAAGTTGGTCACCGGCCCATCGACATCCGAACCGGTCAAGACGATCGGCAGCGCCGTGTCTTCTGGCGTCGTCACGCTCTGGCCATTTGCCAGTGGCGCATCATTCACCGGGGTGACTGTTATGCTCACGGTGGCGACTGCCGAAGTGAGCGAACCGTCATTCACCGTGAACGTGAATGAGTCCGGGCCGTTGTAATTCGTCGCAGGCAGATAGGTGACGTTCGCACCAAAGCCAGTGAGTGAACCGTAAGTGGGCAGCGTCACGATGGTGAAATTGGTCACCGGGCCATCGACATCAAGAGCCGTCAGTGCAATGGGCAGCGCGGTTTCCTCCGGTGTCGTGACGGTTTGTGAATTCGCCAGAGGCGCGTCGTTCACAGGCGTAACCGTGACCGTTACAATAGCGCTGGCCATTCCTCCCTGACCGTCGCTGATGGTGTAGTCCACCGTTGCCGTCCCATTGAAGTTTGTCGCGGGCGTGAAGACCAAGTTCGTTCCGCCGAGCACGGTCACCGTGCCGTTGTTCGCGGTCGCGCCGGTGATCGTCAGCAGATCACCATCCGCATCGAAATCATTGCCGAGTGGAGCAATGGTGCGCGCGGTGTCTTCTGGCGTCGTCACTGAGTCGTTTGCCGCCACGGGTGGCGTGTTGGTGCCGAGCGTCACGTTCACTGTCACTAGAGCCGAGGCGGTGCCGCCATTTCCATCGCTGATGGTGTAACCGATAGTGGCCACACCCACGAAGTTGCTCGCCGGAGTGAAGAACAGATTTGTACCTCCCACGATGCTCACGATGCCATTCGTCGGGGTCGCGCCCGTAATGATTAGCGTGTCGCCATCCAGGTCCGAGTCATTGAGCAGTGATTGGATCGTCACCGGCACGTTGCGCGATGTCGAAGTCGAGTCGTTGACCGCGACGGGCGAATCGTTCACCGGCGTCACCGTGATCGACACTGTCGCCACGGACGAAGTCAGCGAACCGTCATTGACCGTGAAGCTGAAGAAGTCCGGGCCGTTGTAATTGGTGGCTGGCCGATAAATGACGTTGGCTCCTGATCCAGTCAGGGTGCCGTTCGTGGGCAGGGCGACGATGGTGAAGTTGGTCAATGGGCCATCAACGTCGGAGCCAGTTAAAGTGATCGGCAGCGCGGTATCTTCTGGGGTCATCACGCTCTGATTATTGGCGAGCGGAGTGTCGTTCACCGGCGTGACAGTGATGCTGACGGTGCCAGTGGATAAAAGGCTGCCGTCAAACACAGTGAAGATAATTGTGTCACCCCCGCTGTAATTCGTGGTGGGTGTGTACGTCAGCGCGCCCGAGTTGGTGTCGAGGTTCGACAGCGTGCCGTTCGTTGGGCCGCTCAGAATGGTGAACACCAGGTTGGTGTTGTCCACGTCGCTGGCCGTGAGCACGAGGTTCGTCGCCGTGTCTTCTGGAGTCGTCAGGTTTTGATTCAGCGCGACCGGCCCGTCGTTCACCGGCGTCACGGTGATGGCTACCGTGCCGGTCGCGAGCAGTGAGCCATCGCTGACCGTGTAGAAGAAGAAGTCGGGACCATTGTAATTCGTGCTCGGTGTGTACGTCAGCGCGCCGGTGACAGAGTCAAAGGAACTCAGCAGTCCATTGGTGGGCGCGTTCAAGATCGTAAAGGTCAGATTGGTGCTATCGACATCGCTGGCGGTGAGCAACAGGTTGCGGGCGGTGTCCTCCGGTGTGGTCACGATCTGGCTGGTGGTGACCGGCGCGTCATTCACCGGCGTGACGGTGACGCTGACGATCGCACTGGCCGAGCCGCCGCTCCCATCGCTGATCTGGTAAGTGATGGATGCCGTGCCGCTGAAGTTTGGCGCCGGGGTGAAGACGAGGTTCGTGCCGCCCACAATGGTCACGCTGCCATTGGTCGCGGTCGCCACAGTGATGATGACGACGTCTCCGTCGGCATCCGTATCGTTGGTGCGTGGATTGAAAGTGAGCGCGGTGTCTTCCGGCGTTGTCACGGCGTCGTCATTGGCGACAGGCGGGCGGTTCGTCACTGTCACCGTGATGAGGCCGAACGCTGTGCCGCCCGCGCCGTCGGCAATCGCGTATCCGATCGTCGCCGTTCCGATGAAATTGGTAGCCGGAGCGAACAGCACATTCGTTCCGCCCAGGATGGTGGCTGTTCCGTTGGTGGCGGTAACACTCGTAACGGTCAACGGGTCTCCATTTGGGTCCGTATCATTCGTCAATGGATTAAGGGTCAGCGCGGTGTTCTTGGGTATGGAAGCCGTGTCTGGCACAGCCGAGGGAGGCAGGTTGCTGGTGGCCGTCAACACCGGCGGCGCCGCGTTGTTCGTGAGGTCAGGGTCGCCAGTGTCGCTGCCTGCGTTCGCCGTATTGGTGACGCTGCCGCGCAAGGGAGCGGTGACCGTGAGGGTGAGATTGGTGCTCGTGCCTGCCGACAGGTTTCCCAGGTTCGTCCACGTCAAGACACTGCCGTTGAGCGAGGCGGGCGGCGTGGCGCTAACAAAAGTGACGTTGGCGGGCAAACTATCCGTCGCGAATAATCCAGTCGCAGTGGACGGACCAATGTTTGATACGGAAATCGTGTAACTGAAATTGGCTCCCGGCAGGACGGACGTGACCGGCCCGCTCTTCCGCACGACAAGATCCGCTTGCGGCGTCACGGTAGTGACCACCATCCCCGACGAAGCGCTGCCATTGTTGTTCGTGGGGTTCGAGTCGAAGGTCGGCGACATAGCTGCGGCGCGGTTCGTGAAGACACCGTTGGCTGGTGCTGTGACCGTCACTGTGTAGCTAACCGTGGCGTTACTGGCGAGGTTCACGCCGGGCCACGTCACCGTGTTGCTGGCGAAGCTGCCGCCGCCGCTCGCGGCAACGAACGTCAGCGCGCCCGGCAAATAATCCAGTGCTACGACATTCGTGGCTGCCGCCGGCCCGAGATTCGAAACTGTGATCGTGTAGCTGAACTGTTGCGCCGCAAGGACGTTGGCCGGCCCGGTTTTGAACGCGACCAAATCGGCGGCCGTGGAAATAACCGTGACAAACACCGTGGCCGACGCCGTGCCGCCAATCTCATCACGCACCGTGTAGAGAATGGTCGCCGTCCCGGTGAAATTCGTCGCGGGCGTGAAGAGGAGGTTCGTGCCGCCGATGATACTGACCGAGCCGTTCGTGCTCACAGCGTTCGTGATCGTCAGCAGCATCCTGTCCGCCGCACTGTCGTTGGTGAGTGGTCGAATGCTCACCGCCGTGTTCATGGGCGTGGTCGCAAAATCATTCGCCGCCGAGGGAGGAAAACTCTGACCGAATGGCGTGATGGGCGGCGTGAGAATATCCAAATCCAGATAATTGGTAGGATTGTTCACGCCACCTTTCAATCCTCCGATGTCCTGGTTCAACGAATTCGGTTGCGTGGCGGTCGAGATGAGATAGCGCATGCGGGTATTCGTTGTGACCCCGGAGATTCCGACATTGGCGAGCGCGCTCACGAGATCCGCAAACGGGACAAAATAACTGAGAAAATAATCCGTCTCACCCGCCCCCGCCGCGTTGTCAATATTCGTGGGGTTTGGGATTGGGCTATTCGTCACGGCCGGGTCGATGACGCTGTCCACCATATGCCAGTTATAATTGCTCACTCCCGTTGCGTAGCTGAGGAGCGGGTTCTGCGAATCAATTGAAGTGGTCGAGGGCGAAACATTCAGCCCCGTGCCTGCACGGAATATGCGAATGGCATCCGATGCACCGGAGTTGTCCACGGACACGAACAAATCCAGCGTCCCGTTGGTATCGCCATCGATCCCCACGTGGAGCACAGATTTGAACCCCAGCGGGCTGGCATCCTTCCCGACTCGCACCCGAAACCCGATCAGGCCGTTCGTGGCGCTGTTACCCGGATTAAAAGCGATGTAGCTGGCCGGCAATCCGTTAGTGCCGACGATGTCACCCTCCGCCGATCCCGTTTGCTGATCGGTGATGTAGTCCACGACCACGCTGGCCTTGAAAGGGAACGCCACCCATTTCGTGGTGGGATCGTCCGGGACGATGGCGGCCGGCGCGTTATTCCCAGCGAACAGGCAGAGCAACCCTGCAATACAGAAGCTCGCGCGAAGGTGCTTGGAGATGGCCTGCGCCACCAAACAATTTATGGAAATGAGAGGTATTTTCATTGGAAATATTTGCTGGCATGGAGAACCGACTGACAAGTCACTGCACTCCCGAATGGAAGTTCCAAGCGGCGTATTTTGAAAAACGCGGCGCAAAAGGCAGACAGATTTGCCGTCATCAGCACCTAGATGCTGATGACGCAAACTTTTTGAAAAGGCGTAAAAGCTCATTACAAGAGCGAGACATCGGCGGAAGCTTCAAAATTCTGTAGGATAAAACTGACGAGATTTCAGAAGGCAGACCAGAATCGGCGAACGGGGTTGTCATCTCGTCCAAGGGCAACTTTCACTTGCGACAAGAAACT
>JBBQYK010000040.1:0-18076 GCA_038208765.1 Verrucomicrobiota bacterium | reverse complement strand
CTCGAAGTGGTCTTGCAGGCCGAGTTACAACGCTTCTGGCAGGACGCCCGCCGCGTGCATTCCCTGATTTTCGACTGGCTCCTGGCTCAAGCAAACACTTCCTCTCGAACCATTATACTACTCTATTAACGTAGTTGGTATAACCCGCGTCCGCATGCACCTGCTGTTCCTGACCGTGCAAGAGTTCCGCCGTCTTGGTCACGTCCGCCACGTTGGCCGCAGTGACCACCACGGTGTGCACCAGCTTGCTGTCGCGGTCTGCTCCAATGTGCGCTTTCATCCCGAAATACCACTGGTTGCCTTTGCGCGTCTGGTGCATCTCGGGGTCGCGCTGCTTCTCCTTGTTCTTGGTGGAGGACGGCGCGGCGATCAGCGTGGCGTCCACCAGCGTCCCTTCACGCAACAGCAGGCCGCGCGCGGTGAGATCGGCATTGATGGCCGCAAAGAGGCCCTTGCACAGATCGTGCGTCTCGAGCAGGCGGCGAAACTTCAGGAGCGTGGTGGCGTCGGGCACGCCCTCGGCTTGGAGATCAATGCGGGCAAAACCTTGCAGGGCCTGGCTGTCGTAGAGAGCGTCTTCGAGGGCTTCGTCGGCCAGCCCATACCATTGCTGGAGGAAATAGACGCGCAACATGCGCTCCAGCCCGATGGGCGGACGCCCGCGTTCGCCTTTCGGATAAAAGGGTTCGATGACGGCGAGCAGTTGCGTCCACGGGATGAGGGTCTCCATGCGCGCCAGAAACTTCTCCCGACGGGTGGTCTTCTTCTTGGTGGCAAACTCGGCCTGCGCAAAACTCGGCTGGTGCGTCATGCCCCAAGTTTAGGAAACACTCCCGGCCTCGTCTGTCTTAAATCTATGACCGGTGATTAAATCAGCGTTTCCTTAATGGCTATCGTCGGAGTTCCCGGTCTAGTTGGTCTATTAGCGCTATTGAAAAAACTGAGAGGACGGAAGCTCCGGCAAGTCGTGCAAATAACCGAGACCCGCACCACTCGCATTGAGGTCGAGGGTGAAATGCTTGATGTGTCCAATCCAGTATGGAGGCTATTTGAAAATTGGAGGGCCAGGAAAGCAGCGGAAGAACTCATTAGGCCCGTGCGCAACGAGGGAATAGAAACTTTCAAAATCGTTCAGAATGATCAGGCTTTGTTTGAGACGAATAAATCTGAGGCAGATTTTTTCAACGCTCCTGAAACGTCAGAGGATGAAAAGAGTCACGAGCATAGAGTTAAGTTACGAATTGTGTCTCCGAGTTTTCGGCCGAATAACAAGTGGCGGCTTTGGGATGGCGCAAAAACTTTTTGGGCAATGATGGAAGATGCTCAATTTCAAAGACGTGTTCAGGAAGGAAGGGAAGCCTTCCGCACAGACGACATGCTTGATGTGTTATTGAAAACGACAGAGCGGCTTGAAAATGGCGAAAGCAAAGTGGAATTCACAATCTCTCGCGTATTCAAACACGCTAGTGCGCCGACGCAGAAAGATCTCCTTCCTCCAATACCTCCAGATGCTGAAAATCCTCCCGTTTAGGGCGCGGTGTCCTCACCGCGCCGCGCCCGAATCGGCGAGACGTTGCGGAACTTGCCCACGCGTCACCTCGGCGCGCTTTCCCCAATCCCAACGGGATTGCCTCACCGAAGCCCAGGGTTGGTGCGCCGCGCACCTACCCTGGGTCCGCATCCCGCAAATTTCCCCAACCCTGAAAGGGTTGCCTCACCGCCACGCCACACCGCACGGACGAAAACGATTCAACCCTTTCAGGGTTGGACAAAATTCCCGGCCCACGAACCCAGGGTAGCTCCTGCGTCGCAACCCTGGGCTTGGGTGCGGCAACCCCGTTGGGGTTGGGAAGGCGCGCGGTTCGTGGGCATCACTGGCGTGGTCGAGCGTCGGTGTCCGCGCCGCGCCGCGCCGGAATCGGACGGGCCGCTGGAACTGGCCCGCGCCTCACCCCGGCGCGCTCTCCCCAATCCCAACGGGATTGCCTCACCGAAGCCCAGGGTTGGTGCGCCGAGCACCTACCCTGGGTCCGCATCCCGCAAATTTCCCCAACCCTGAAAGGGTTGCCTCACCGCCACACCACGCCGCACGGACGAAAATGATTCAACCCTTTCAGGGTTGGACAAAATCCCCGGCCCACGAACCCAGGGTAGCGCCTGCGTCGCAACCCTGGGCTTTGGTGCGGCAACCCCGTTGGGGTTGGAAAGGCGCGCGGTTCGTGGGCATCACCGGCGTGGTCGGGCGTCGGTGTCCGCGCCGCGCCGCGCCGGAATCGGCGAGGCGTTTCCGAACTTTCCCACGCCTCACCCCGGCGCGCTCTCCTCAATCCCAACGGGATTGCCTCACCGAAGCCCAGGGTTGGTGCGCCGCGCACCTACCCTGGGTCGCATGCCACACATTTCTTCAACCCTGAAAGGGTTGAATCACCGCCTCCCGCGCCGCATCCTGCGCCCATGCCACAATCTCTCGCCAAGATTCTGCTCCACGTCGTTTTCTCCACGAAAGATCGCCGCCCGTTCCTGCGCGATCTCGCCACGCGTCAGGAGATGCACCGTTACCTCGGCGGCATCCTGATCGAAAACGATTGCCCGCCGGCCATCGTGGGCGGCGTGGAAGACCATGTGCATTTGCTCTGCGCTCTTTCCCGAACGCGCGCCGTCGCGGATGTCATCAAGGAGGTGAAACGCGGCTCGTCGGTGTGGTTGAAGACGCGGCCGGGTTATGAAGATTTCGCGTGGCAGCCTGGCTACGGCGTTTTCTCACTCGGCCATTCGCAACTCGACGACACGCGCCGTTACATCGCCGACCAGGAACAGCACCATGCGAAGATGTCATTTCAGGACGAGTTCCGCCGGTTGTTGCAACGGTATGAGGTGGCTTACGATGAGGCTTACGTGTGGGATTGAGGCAACCCTTTCAGGGTTGTGTCCTTTTTTACGCGTCGTTCCCAGGGTAGCTCGCGCGGCGCTCGCAACCCTGGGCTTGGGTGCGACAACCCCGTTGGGGTTGGGAAGGCGCGCTCTGTCCTGACCGCGCCGCCCGGCCCGTCCGGGCGCAGGAACGCGATTGCCGCCGCGGGCCGGTTTGGTAGCGTCGCGCGTGTGAACTCCACACGACTGTTGATCGGCGCGACGTATTTTCTGGCCTTGCTGCTTTCCCTGTCCGCGGCGGAGCGGCGCACCACGGTGTCCATCGTGGGCGAGGAGTTTCACATCAATGGCCGGCCGACTTACGCCGGGCGCGCGTGGAACGGGCACCGCATCCAGGGTTTGCTGATGAACTCGCGCATGGTGCAGGGCATCTTCGATGACTTGAACACCAACACCGTTGCGCAGTGGGCCTACCCGGACACGAATCGGTGGGACGCGGAGCGCAACACTCGGGAGTTCATCGCGGCTATGCCGGATTGGCGGGCGCACGGACTGCTGGCCATCACGATGAATTTGCAGGGCGGTTCACCGCAGGGTTATTCGAGCCAGCAACCGTGGCATAACTCCGCCATTAACACTGATGGCTCGCTGCGCGCGGATTACCTGGCGCGGTTGGAGCGCATCCTCGACCGCGCGGATGAACTGGGGATGGTCGTCATCCTCGGCTACTTTTACTTCGGCCAGGACGAGCGCGTGCGCGACGAGACGGCGGTGCTGCGCGCCACGGACGAGGCCACGAAATGGGTTCTCGATCACGGCTGGCGCAACGTGCTCGTGGAGATCAACAACGAGTGCAACGTGCGCTACGACCACGCCATCCTGAAACCGGAGCGCGTGCATGAATTGATAGAGCGCGTGAAGGACACGAAGCGCGCCGGACGCCGTCTGCTCGTCAGCACGTCCTACGGCGGCGGAACGATTCCGAAGGAGAACGTAGTGCGCGCGTCGGACTATCTGCTCCTGCACGGCAACGGCGTCTCCGATCCGAAGAAGATTTCCGAGATGGTGCGCAAAACGCGCGCTGTGCAGGGCTATCGCACCATGCCCATCGTGTTCAACGAGGACGACCACTTCGAATTTGATAAGCCGTTGAACAACTTCACCGCCGCCGTCGGCGAGCGCGCGTCGTGGGGCTACTTTGATTTCCGCATGAAAGGCGAAGGCTTCGATGACGGCTACCAGAGCGTGCCGGTGAACTGGAAAATCAGTTCCGAACGCAAGCGCGGCTTCTTCAAGCTGCTGCGCGAAATCACGGGGGAAGGAAAATGAAACGGTTCGTACTGATCGTCATCGCCGTCCTGTTCGCCGGTTGCAGCGCGAAGCACTGGGACGGTTTTCGCCCGACGAAAATCGACCGTGTGACGTATCACGGCTGGACGAACTCGGTGCGGCTGACGAGCACGCACGCCGAAGTCGTTGTCGTGCCGCAAATCGGTCGCGTCATGAGTTTCCGCCTGTTGCACGGCGAAAATGTTTTCTGGGAAGACCGCTCCCTCGACGGGCAATACGGCGACGCCACGGGCAAGGAATGGATCAACTTTGGCGGCGACAAGACGTGGCCCTCGCCCGAGGCGGAATGGGGGAAATACACCGGACGCAAACAGTGGATGCCGCCGGCGGCCTTCGACGCCTTGCCAGTGACCGCGACCACCAACAATCAGGTGGTGCTGACCTCGCCGGTCGATCCGCACTACGGCATCCGCACGATTCGGCGCATCAGCCTTTACTGGTCCGAACTGACCATCGAGACGACTTACGAACGCGTCTCGGGCGAGCCGTCGAAGATTGGCGTGTGGGTCATCACGCAGTTCAAAGAACCGGTAGCGGTTTACGTGCCGGTGAAAACCAATTCCATTTTTGCGGAGGGCTACTTTCAGTTCGGCAAGGAGCTGTGGCCGCAGCTTTATCGCCAAGGCAATCGCCTCGAAATCATCCGTGATCCGAAGTTGCCGCACAAGATGGGCAACGACGCGCGCCGGTTGATCTGGCTGGGCGAGAAGGAAATGTGCGCCGTCACCGCGCCCGAGCGAACCGGCGGTGAATACCCCGACGGCGGCGCGAGCGCCGAGGTTTACACCAATCCCGATCCGAAGAAATACGTCGAGCTGGAGATGTTGAGTCCGTTGTCGCTGATGAAACCTGGCGACCGCATTTCCTTCCGCCAGACCTACGCGCTCTATCCGCGCCCGCAACGCAGCGTGCCCGAGGAACGGCCGGAGTGGTTCTGGTAGAGCATGCGCTCAAACTTTCGTTTGAATTCAACCCGTTCGCAGGCAACTATCCGCCTCCATTTTCGTAGCTGCGTCTCGTAAGAGCGCGGCCATCTCTCGCAGCGCATGGTCAGCCGCGCTCTCACGAGACGCGGCTACACAACGACATGAAACGAACACATCATTGCAACGAATTACGCCCCGCCCACGCGGGCGCGGAAGTGACTTTGACCGGCTGGGTGCATTCCCGGCGCGATCTCGGCGGCGTCCTCTTCATCGATCTGCGCGACCGCGAGGGGCGCACGCAGACGGTGTTTGATCCGGCGGACGTGCCGAAGGAAGTCTTCGACACCGCCACGAAGTTGCACGCCGAGTCGGTGATTGAAATCGTGGGCAAGGTGCGCGTGCGTCCGACCGGCACGAACAACGAGAAGATTGCCACCGGCCACATCGAAGTACTGGTCAAGGAACTCACGGTGTTGAACAATGCCGATCCCCTGCCCTTCCAAATCGACGACCCGGAAGCCGCCGCGAAGGTCGCCGAGGAAACGCGCCTGCAATATCGCTACCTCGATCTGCGCCGCCCGGAGATGACGCATAACCTGCGCCTGCGCTCGAAGGTCGCCATCGCCACGCGCAGCTACATGGACGAGCAGGGCTTCCTCGAAGTCGAGACGCCCACGCTCTTCAAGTCCACGCCCGAGGGAGCGCGCGAGTTTCTCGTTCCGAACCGCCGCGAGCCGGGCACTTTCTACGCGCTGCCGCAGTCGCCGCAGCAGTTCAAACAGATTCTCATGGTCGCGGGCGTCGAGCGTTACTTCCAACTCGCGCGCTGCTATCGCGATGAAGATTTGCGCGCCGACCGCCAGCCCGAGTTCACGCAGGTGGACATCGAGATGAGCTTCATTGATCGCGAAGATATTTACGCGCTCATCGAAGGCTTGTTGAAGAAGGTCTGGAAGACCGCGCTGAACATCGACATCCCAACGCCCTTCCAGCGCATCAGCTTCGAGGAAGCGTTGAACCGTTGGGGCATTGATAAACCCGACACACGCTTCGGCATGGAACTCGTGGACTTCACGGAGGATTTCCGCGCCAGCACTTTCAAAGTTTTTTCCGGCGCAGTCGCCAACGGCGGCGTGGTGAAGGCGATGAACGCCAAAGGCATGGCCGGCGCGACGCAAGGCCAGATCGAGACGATGACCGAATACGCCAAGAGCTTTGGTGCGAAAGGTCTGGCTTACATCAAGGTCGAGAACGGCGAATGGAAATCGCCCATCGTGAAATTTTTCAACGAGGCCGAGAAGGCCGCGCTCACCGCCAAGCTCAACATCGAGCAGGGCGACCTCATTCTCTTCGCCGCCGACCAGTGGCTCAACGCCTGCGAAATCCTCGGCAAGATTCGCCTCTACTGCGCCGACGTGTTGAAGACGCAGGGCAAGCTCGTCATCGACCCGAAGCAGTTCAACTTCCTGTGGGTGATTGAATTCCCGCTGCTCGGCTTCGACCGCGAACAGAACCGTTGGTACTCTAGCCACCATCCGTTCACCGCGCCCGTGGCCGAGGACATCCCGCTGCTCAAGACCGACCCGAAGAAAGTCCGCGGCCAGCACTACGACATCGTGGTCAATGGCGTGGAACTCGGCGGCGGCTCGATTCGTATCCATCAGCCCGACGTGCAGAAAACCGTCTTCGAGGAAATCCTCCAAATCCCGCCGGACGAAACCCAACTGCGCTTCGGCTACATGCTCGAAGCCTTTCGCTACGGCGCGCCCCCGCACGGCGGCATCGCCCTCGGCTTCGACCGCCTCTGCGCCATCCTCTGCGGTACCACGAGCATCCGCGACGTGATTGCCTTCCCAAAGACGGCCAAGGGCACCTGCATGATGACCGACTCCCCGAGTGCCGTGACCGCGCGCCAACTGCGTGACCTTTACATCGAGGTGAAGGTGAAGAAGCCGGAGTAGCCGGCATTTTTCCGCATGTTTCCGCTCCGTCTGAACTCAAAGTTAAGAAGGGCGTTTTTACGAGTGTTGGTCAGCGTGTTTGGCTTGTACTTGTTGCTCTGCCTGGCCGGTTGCGCGTGGCAGCGGCGATTGATCTACTTTCCGACCAAACTCGATCCTCGGGTCGCTGACCAAATGGCTGCCAAGGAACAGTTCCAGCCTTGGCGTAACCACGCCGGGGAAGTCATCGGCTGGAAACTGTCTGGAAAATTGCCGTCCGACGGAAATGTCCTGATCGTCCACGGCAACGCGGGTTGCGCATTGAATCGTGAGTACATCGCCAGGCCGATTCACGAGGCGTCATCATGCGATGTGTATGTGCTGGAGTATCCAGGCTACGGCGTACGAGGCGGTTCACCGGGCATGAGAAACTTTCTGGACGCCGGGGAAGAAGCTTTCGACCTGCTGCCACAAGATTCTCCAATTTATGTGGTGAGTGAATCTCTTGGAACTGGCGTCGCCGCTCACTTGGCCAAGATTCGTGGGGATCGCCTTTCTGGCCTGATGATGATAGTGCCGTACAACAACCTGGCCGACGTGGGCGCGCGACAAATGCCGTTTCTACCCGTCAGGATGATTCTTCGTGAACGCTTCAACCCGCAAGAATGGCTGAAGGACTATCGCGGTCCCGTTAGCTTCTTGATCGCAGGCGCGGATGAAGTGATTCCGTCTGACCTCGGTCTCAAGTTAAACAATAGCTATCCAGGCCCCAAACGCCTTCAAGTGATCGAAGGTGCGCGCCATAACGATGTCGCCGCGCAGTCGTCTGCATGGTGGAAAGAAACCTTTTCGTTCTGGGAACGGAACCGTCAGACGAACAACATCGGCCATTAGCAACTCGTTATCCGCCCGGTGTGACTTGTTGCTGCGTCGGGACTTGAGAATAGAGCGGCAAAGTTATTTTACTCCTCTCACCCGCATCTTCAGTCCGTAAACACTCTTGCTCGCGGTGATGAAAAGGAGATCGCGGTCTTTGCCGCCGAAGGTCACGTTCGCGGTCCAACCTTCGGGCACGGGGATTTGCTCGATCTGCTTTCCAGTCTTGTCGAAGACGGTCACGCTTTTGCCGGTGAGGTAGATGTTGCCCTCGTTATCAATGGTCATGCCGTCGGAGCCGAGTTCACAGAAGAGTTGTTTGTTGGTCAGCGAACCGGAGGACTGGATTTCGTAGGAGTAGGTTTTGCGCGCGCCAATGTCGGCGACATAAAGCGTCTTGCCGTCGGGCGTGCCGATGATGCCGTTGGGCTGTTTCAAATCCGTGGTCACGCGGCGGAGGATCTTCTGGTTGGGCGTCAGGAAGTAAACGTGCTGGCCGTCCTGCTGCATGGCGGGATCGCGCTTCCAGTAATTCCGTTTGTAGAGCGGGTCGGTGAAGTAGAGGCCGCCGTCAGGGCGAATCCACAAATCGTTCGGACCATTGAGCAGCTTGCCTTCAAAATTAAACACCAGCCGCGTCACGGTCTTGTCCGGCGCGATGGACCAAAGCTCGTTTTCCCCGTCGGCGCAGGCGAGAAGGTTGCCTTTCTTGTCGAAGTACGTGCCGTTCGCGCGCCCAGCAGGCTTCAGCCAGTCGGAAAATATTCCGTCCGCCGCGCTCCATTTCACGATGCGGTCGTTCGGCTGGTCGGTGAAGAGGACGTTGCCGTCGCGATCCGCGGCCGGGCCTTCGGTGAAGGCGTAGCCGCCGCCGAGCTTTTCCAGCTTCGCACCGGGCGCGATGATGGATTCGGCGGTGAAGACGGTTCTGGCCGCCATCGGCCAGAGCAAGGCCAGCAGGCTCAAAAGGCGGAGTGATTTCATGCGTTCGATGTAGCCGCTTTGATCGCGGGTGTCGAGCCAACGCGCCGCCGTGGCCCGGATTGATCCCTCCAGTTTTGGCTGTTGAAAATTTCAAGTTGCAATTGG
This sequence comes from Verrucomicrobiota bacterium, assembly GCA_038208765.1. Taxonomy (GTDB): domain Bacteria; phylum Verrucomicrobiota; class Verrucomicrobiia; order Limisphaerales; family SIBH01; genus JANNGC01. The sequence continues at coordinate 9,024 of JBBQYK010000040.1, read as the reverse complement.
AACGGGGGGGGGGGGATATGCTCCGACTGTCATCCAACAAAGGGAAAAACGTTTATGCCACTTGAAGACTCCAGCAGTGCGTCGGCGGACGCGGCAAGCAGCCGATCCTCGGAATCCAGTTTGAGCAGCGACCACTCTGAATCGAGCGCGAGTTCGCTTTCGGGAACGAGCGGCAGTTCGCTGAGTTCGGGCAGCGGCGATTCCGAGGACAGCGAGAGTTCGGGGCCGTCCGATTCCTCGGGCAGCGAGGGCAGTGAATCCAGCGGCTCGGAACCGAGCGGAAGTTCTGAATCTTCCGACTCCTCCGGTAGTGGGGAGAGTGAAAGCAGCGGTTCCGGTGAAAGTCAGTCGAGCGGGAGTGCGGCATCTGAATCCAGCGGCCTGTCCGGTTCGAGCGGTTCTGAGGAAAGTTCCGAAAGCAGCGCCTCAGAATCCAGCCCGGGCAGTTCGGAAAGTTCCAGTGAAGGGAGTTCAGGCGGCAGCTCGGAGTCGAGTGATAATTCGTCGGGGAGCAGCGAGTCGAGCAGCGGTTCGTCCGAAAGCAGTGGTTCCAGCGAAAGTTCCGCGAGCAGCGGTTCGTCCGGAGATTTAGAGTTTGAAGTGCTGATTCCACAACCTGCTGGAACGCCTGGAGAGGTAGGCGGAGGGGAAGGATTGGGATTGGCGGCAGCTCCAGGGCCGGAAGGTGCAGCCGAGGGCGAAGAAGAATCATGGGTCGGATATTTGACCAATTCCAAATCAGCTGACTGGAAATCTTGGACATTCAAATTCACTTCAAGCAAAAAACTAGAGAGCGGTTCGACTGCCATAACGCTTGAAGGGAACCCGCAAGTCTTGCTCGAGTCATTTACTATCGAAGGACCATACGGAGGAACAGTTACGTTAAAGAGCAAGAGCATCGATTTGAATGCAGGCATGAACAACATTGGTTTGAAGTTTGAGGCCAAAGCAGAAGATGGTGCCAAAGCTACAGATGAAAAAAAGATCATGCTCGGAGCAACAGCAAAATACACGCTCAAGGCTTATGCTGACGGGGTCAATTTTGGTGACCTCTCCACGACGATAAACAGCCAACTCGGGGTGGAGGGCAAGGCATCCTTTAATTCGATGGGCGATTTGACAATCGGGCAAAAGACTGCGGCAGGAACGCTATGGGAGGCCAAGATTACAGGATTTCCAGCAGAAGCGGCCCTTTCGACAATCGCGTATGGGTCGATTGACACCATGCCTTCATCGGAAAATATCACGCTGAAATATGGAGCCGAAGCATCTGCCACATTCAAGTTCGTGCCGACTACGGCGGCAATTACTGTCAATGGAGGCTACGGATTCTCGGCGAACTTTAATGCGGATTCGGATTCTTCATCGGTCGAATCGTCCATCGGTGTCAAGTTGGAGCTTCCAGTTGCCAAGAGATGGAGCCTTTTCAGCCAGTTTACCTTTGTGAACAAGGCTCCGATGAGCGGAGAGTTTCCACCATCCCAAGTGGGCACGGACAATCGAATCACGTTCGGAGTGACGTTCAAATGAACACGCTTCTTAAAATCAGATGGGGGGTGGCTTTGTTCGCGAGCGGATTGCTTGCCGTGACGTCCTGCACGCAACGCTCCACAAATCCTGCCCATCCAACCAATCGGAATGAGCTGGAACCTTTGCGGAATCGGGCAGCTGCAGGTTCGGCGCAGGATCAATACGATCTGGCAGAATTGCTTTTTGCTGGTGTGGGAGTTGAAACCAACCAAACCGAAGCTGTTAAGTGGTATCAGCGGGCAGCGGTAGGCGGACACACCAAGGCCCAGCGGGCGCTTGGGAATTTGTATTACCGTGGAGAAGGTGTTGAAAAAAACTTTACCGAAGCCTTCCGTTGGTGGAGCCGTGCTTCCGAACAAGGTGATGCCATCGCAGCTCATAACATTGCGATTGCCTACCGCGACGGCTTGGGGCAGCCGAAGAATCCGGAAAAATACCTCGAGTGGCTCCGTGTCAGCGCTGAACGTGGAGATGCAGATTCTCAAGCGGAACTTGGAGACTTGCATAACACGGGCCGCAGTGTCCCGAAGGACATCAACGAGACTGTTAAATGGTGGCGCAAAGCGGCTGAACAAGGACAGCCCAGAGCCCAAGCGCGACTGGCGCGGCTGTATCATTTGGGCGCGGGAGTGGAAAAAAACCTCGACGAGTCGGTTCGTCTTCTTCGAGCCGCTGTTGAGCAAGGGGAACCGGAGGCTCAGGCAGGTCTTGGAACGCTTTATGCGACAGGGGTGGGCGTGGCCATCGACTACAAAAAAGCAGTCGATCTGCTTTCCAAATCGGCGGCGCAAGGTCAGCCGCTCGCGCAGCTAAATTTGGGAATGCTTTACGCGAACGGATTTGGGGTCGAGAAAGACCTCGTCGAAGCTTACAAATGGGTTTCACTGGCTGCCGCACGAAACGAAGGCGGTGCCGAGCAAGTTTTGCAAAACCTTGCTGGTGATTTAAGCCGCGCGCAAATCGAAGAAGCCAAGCGTCGCTCGGCGGTGGTGCCAAAACCTGCCATTCGTTGATTGCCCACCACTGCTCATGGTTGCGCTGACTGAACAACTTCGTCCTTCGCACGCCGAAGGTTCAGTGGATCGTTTTTCGCCTGACACCACTTTCGTTTTAACCAGTCCCTATCACGGTTCGTGGTTGTCCCAGATTTATGGCGGGCATTTTCAGAACCACTATCCTGCCAAGGTGGTGCGCGAGACTAACTTTCGCGAGTGGCTGCGCACGATTCCTGAGCGGCCCGAGCTTATGTTCATGGGCAACTTCATCGTGGATCGCGCGGGCGTCGTGGCGCTGTGCCGGGAGCACGGGATCAATGTGATTCATTGCGAGGACGGGTTCTTTCCCCATTACGGCAACGCACATGGCGATCCGCTGGGCTTTTGCTGGGAGTCCTCGCTGCCGCAACTGACTTTCCGCAGCCTCACGGATGAGCAGCGCGCGAAGGCCAGCGCGGCACGGACGGGCTGGCTGGGTTTTTCTCCCGAGTCATTGCCGACGGACGTGCGAGAGCCGTTCGTGCTGTGGCCGCTGCAATTGATCGGGGACAAGGTGAACCAGTGGGATTTGAACGAGAAAAACTGGTGTGAATTGCTGCGGCATTTCCGCGCGAGCCTGCCGGCGGAATTTCAACTGGTGATCAAAACGCATCCGCGTAGCAAACCGCAGGACAACGCCGGTGTGGCCGAACTGGTGCGGGAACTGCCGAATACCATTTTGCTTCCGGCAAGGGCGCACCTGAAAACTTTGCTGTCGAAATGCCACGCGGTGGCGGGCGCGAATTCCACCGTGCTGCTGGAAGCGCGGCTCATGTTTCACAAACCGGTGTACGCATACGCGCGCGGCTGGTTCACGAACCATTTCGAGCTGTTCCTGCCGGTTCACGCCCGCCACGCGCCGCGCGAGTTGAACCGTGTTGAATTTGTGGAAAACAACGGGCTGGTCCGCAACGAACGGCTGGACGACTACACTGACTGGTTCCTCGCGCAGTTGCTCGCGCGCCAGGTGAGCTTGGAACGCGGCAAGGCTGATCCGGTTTGGCTGAAGGAAAAGGTGTATCATCTCAGCTACCAGTCCTTCGTGCAGCACGGGGAGGACATTTTTCATCGCTTCGACTAAGTCATGCGGAAGCTCATCCTGAAAAATTCCCTCTCGCCCGGCGACATCGTGATGCTCACGGCCGCGGTGCGCGACCTGCACAAATGCCATCCCGGCCAGTTCCTCACCGCCGTGCGGACGCCGTGCGGACCGTTGTGGGACAACAATCCCTACCTGACGAAACTGGACGAGCACGACCCGGAGGTGGAGGTCGTGGATTGCCACTATCCGCTCATCCACAAAAGCAACCAGTTGCCGCGCCACTTCATCAAGGGGTTCACGGATTTTCTGAGCGAGCGGCTCGGGGTGAGGATTGTGCCGACGGCGTTCAAAGGGGACATCCACATTTCCGCGCGGGAGAAGTCCTGGTTTTCACAAGTGCGTGAAATGTTCGGGCGGGACATTCCCTTCTGGGTCATCGTGGCGGGCGGCAAGCGCGACTTCACGATCAAGTGGTGGTCGCATGAACGGTTTCAGGAAGTCGTCGATCACTTTCACGGGAAAATTCTCTTTGTGCAGGTGGGTGAGAAAAGCCATGCGCATCGGCCTCTGAATGGCGTCATCAACCTGCTCGGCAAGACGGACACGCGGCAGTTCGTGCGGCTCATGTATCACGCGCAAGGCGTCCTGTGTCCGGTGACGTTTGCGATGCATCTGGCGGCGGCGGTGGAGGTGAAAGGGGGCAAACCGAGGAATCGTCCGTGCGTGGTCGTGGCGGGCGGGCGCGAGCCGGCGCATTGGGAAGCCTATCCACACCATCAGTTCCTTCACACCATCGGCGCGCTGCCGTGCTGCGACCACGGCGGCTGCTGGAAGTCACGCACGCGGCCGCTGGGCGATGGTGATCCGAAGGACGAGCCGCGCCATCGCTGCGTGGTTGTGGTGGGTGAATTGCCACACTGCATGGACATGATCACGGCGAATGAAGTGATCCGGCGCATCAAAATGTATTTCGACGGCGGCGTGGTGCGCCATCTGACAGCGGGCGATTTTGCCATCGCGCGCTCCGCTCTCAGCACAGAAGGCACACTGATGACCTCGCTCGACAAACTCAATCTCGTGCCTGCGTGAAGCGACTTTCCTTCTGCATCCCCTGCATGGGTCGGCTGCATCATCTTCAGCAGACGCTGTCCAAAAATCTCGAATGCACGGCGCACCTGCCGGAGGTGGAATTCATTCTGCTGAACTACTCGTCCCCGGACGCACTGGAAGATTGGGCGAAGGCGGAAATGGGTGAAGCCATCCAGCGCGGCCGGCTTGCTTATTATCGGGCGGACGGATTCACCCATTTCCGCATGGCACACGCCAAGAACGTCGCGCACCGCCTGGCAACCGGTGAAATCGTCTGCAACCTTGATGCGGACAACTTCATCGGCGAGGGCTTCGCGGAATTCCTCATTGAGACGTTTGCCAGCGGCGGGCGCGTCTTCGTCCGCTCACCGATCAGCAGGGGAACGCATGGGCGAATCGCGTTCAGGAAAACAGATTTCACGACCTTGGGCGGCTACGACGAACGCATGAGTTACGGTTGGGGATTTGAAGATCAGGACATGATTCATCGCGCCCGGATCTTCGGCTTGCGGGAGTTGCCGATTCCAAAAGACCGGGGATTTTTGCTGGCGTTAAACCACTCGCATGAAGACCGGACGATGCTGAGTGAATGCCGAACGCGCGCGGATTCCGACCGGGAGCATAAACGGATTGCGAGGGATAACGCGGCGGCAGGCCGTATCACCGCCAATTATGGTTCTGGCTGGGGTGTCGCTCCGCTCGCAAAGAATTTCGCCCTGGACATCCCTCTCGCCACTGAAACTGAGAAGCTTCATGTGGGTTGCGGGCGTCATCGGTTGTCGGGCTGGAGGAATCACGACAAGAGCCTGGACATTCGTCATTCCCTGCCGTTTCCAGATGAATCGCTGCAATTCATCTTTGCCGAGCATGTGGTGGAACATGTCACGCCTGCGGAGGCCTGGCATTTCTTCAAAGAAGCCAGACGAGTACTGAAGCCGGGCGGTGCGCTCAGGATAGTTGTCCCGTGCGTTGATCTGATTTCCTCACGTTACGATGCCGAATACGCCGCGTTTTTGCGTCGGAAAATTGGCGGCAGCGGATCGCTCGAAGAGGCCATTGGCTCCATCGTTTTGAATTGGGGACACAGGGCCGTCTGGACGACTAAAGCACTCTCAGCCCTGCTCGGCTCCTTGGCCTTTCGCGTGACGCTGGGGAGTCCAGGCTTTTCCCAATTCACGGAGATGACTGGAATGGACGGCCACGCGCGCTCAATAGGAAACCACCCGAATTGGGTGGAATCAGGAGTAGTCGAGGCGGTGAAGTGACTCTGTTGCGCGACAGACTGCACCACGGCCAGAACTCGAAATTGATACGGTTCGTATCGGTTGGCACGCGGAACATGAACAACCCAAAAGCCCCGGAAAAATTCTTTACACCCCAAATCACGGCCCCTAGGCTCCGCCACTCAAAATTAAAAAAGAAGCAGTAGTTGTTATGGAGAAAGCGAAAGTTATCGAAGGCGTGCGGATTCACGAAAAAGACACGGGTTCTTCCGATGTCCAGATTGCGTTGCTCACGAGCCGCATCAATGAACTCACCGAGCATTTGCAGAAGAACAAAAAGGACCACAGCTCCCGCCGCGGGCTGCTGCAGATGGTCAGCCAGCGCCGCAAGCTGCTGGATTACCTCCACAAGAAGAACGCCCCGCGTTACGTGGCGATCACCAAGAAGCTGAAATTGCGGAAATAATTTCGAAACGCGCGCCACCTGCGGCGCGCGTTTCAGTTTCACCGGGCCGCATCACGCGGCGGGCCGGTGACTTCAACAACCAAACGCGTATGGTGCCTGACCGCCTCTAAGTAATTTCAATCAGCTCCGACTCGGTTCGGAGTTCACTGAAGTTTCTTCGGGGGCGGCAGTCACAGGAGAAGAAAACAAATGCCCCATAAGGTAACAGCCACAGTCTGTGGCAAAGACATCCACATCGAAACCGGCAAGATTGCCAAACAGGCGGATGGTTCCGTCATCGTCACGCTCGGCGAAACGGTCATCATCGTCGCCGCCGTCGCGGCCACGAAGGCCAAGCCCGGCCAGGAATTTTTCCCGCTCACCGTTGACTATCGCGAACGCGCGTCGGCGGCCGGCAAATTCCCCGGCGGCTACTTCAAGCGCGAAGGCCGTCCGACGGAAAAGGAAATCCTCACCTGCCGTCTCACTGACCGCCCGATTCGTCCGCTCTTTCCGAAGGGCTGGTATAACGAAGTGCAGGTGCAGACGATTCTGTTGAGCACGGACGGCGAGAACGATCCTGACATCCTCAGCATCATCGGCGCATCCGCGGCGCTCACCGTCAGCGACATTCCGTGGGACGGCCCGTTGGGCGCGTGCCGCGTGGGTCGCGTGGGCGGCGAGTTCATCGCCAACCCGACGCACACCGAAGCGACCGAGAGCGACCTCGACCTCGTTTACGTCGGCAACGCCAAGGGCGAAGTCGTGATGTATGAAGGCTCGGCGAAGGAAATCACCGAGGAAGATTTCATCAAAGCCCTCGCATTCGCGCAGACCGCGTGCGAACCCGTCATCAAGGCGCAGCAGGAACTCGCGAAGCTCGTGGGCAAGCCGAAGCGGGCCATCAATGTCAACATCGTCCCCGAGGAAATCCTCACCGAGGCGAAGAACCTCGCGGGCGAAAAAATCACCGCCGCCCTCCTCACCACCGCCAAGCTCGCCCGTGAAGCCGCCGTCAAGGCCGTCACCGACGAAGTGAGCAAGAAGCTCGTCGAGAAATTCGGCGCGGAGAAGGTCACGGACTTCGTCCTCAAGGACGCGTTCTACTACATTCAGAAAGAAGCCGTGCGCAAGCTGGTGTTGAAGGACGGCAAGCGCCTCGACGGCCGCACGCCCGAAGGCATCCGCCCCATCGTCTGCGAAGTCGGTATCCTGCCGCGCGCCCACGGTTCCGCCCTGTTCCAACGCGGCGAGACCCAGGCCATCACCCTCGTCACGATGGGCACGGGTGAAGACGTGCAGGAATTCGACGCCTACACCGGCGGCAAGACCTCGAAGCGCTTCCTCCTCCATTACAACTTCCCGAACTTCTCCGTCGGCGAAACTGGCCGCATCATGGGGCCGGGCCGTCGCGAAATCGGCCACGGCGCGCTCGCCGAACGTTCCGTTGAGCCGATGCTTCCGCTCGCGGATTATCCCTACGCCGTGCGCGTGACCAGCGAGATCATGGAGTCGAACGGCTCCTCCTCGATGGCCTCCGTCTGCGGCGCCACGCTGGCGTTGCTCGATGCGGGCGTCCCGCTCAAAAGCCCCGTCGGCGGCATCAGCATTGGCATCTGCGCCGAATACAGCGGCGACAACATTTCCAAATACACGCTCCTCACCGACATCATCGGTTGGGAAGACGCGTTCTGCGACATGGACTGCAAACTGGCCGGCACGGCCAAGGGCATCACCGGCTTCCAGCTTGATCTAAAACTGCGCGGCCTGCCGCCCCAGATCATGGTGGAGACCATCCACCGCGCCTACACCGCGCGTCTCGCCATTCTCGCTGAGATGGCCAAGGTCATCTCCGAGCCGCGCACCGAGATGAGCAAGTACGCTCCGCGCATTGTCACGGTGAAGATCAACCCCGAGAAGATCGGCCTGCTCATCGGACCGGGCGGCAAGAACATCAAGCGCCTCGTGGACGAGTCCGGCTGCGAGATCAACATCGAGGACGACGGCACCGTTCGCATCTTCTCCACCAACCCCGACGGCATCGAAATCGCCAAGCGCGAGATCGAAGGCATGACGGCGGAAGCGGAGACCGGCCGGATTTATCGTGGCCGCGTCGTGACGCTCAAGGAATTCGGCGCCTTCGTTGAATTCCTCCCCGGCAAGGACGGCCTGGTCCACATCAGCGAGCTCGCCAACTTCCGTGTCCGCCAGACCGAGGACATCGTGAAGATGGGCGACGAGATGTGGGTGAAATGCCTCGGCGTGGATGAGAAGGGCCGCGTGCGCCTCTCCCGTCGCGCGGCGATGGAAGAAAAAGATCAGGAACTCGCGGCCAAGGAAAAGGCCGACTACGAAGCCAAGCACGGCCCCGACAACGGCGGCGGTGGTGGCGACCGTGATCGCGGCCCTCGTCCCGGCGGCGATCGTGACCGCGGCCCGCGCAGCGGCGGCGGCGACCGTGGTGGTCGTGGTGGTGACCGTGGCCCTCGTCCCGGCGGCGACCGCGGAGGCCGTGGCGGCTTCGGTGGTGGTGACCGTGGCCCGCGTGGCGACAGCCGTGGTGGCGAACCCCGCCCTGCTGGCGCTCCCGCTCCTGCGTCCTTCGATCCCGATGCGGCCCCGCGCGACCCCGCGCCGCCCCGCGATCTGGATTGATCGTTC
>JBBQYK010000039.1:0-18229 GCA_038208765.1 Verrucomicrobiota bacterium | reverse complement strand
AGTGCTGATTCTGCTGAAGCGCCACGAGCGCGCGAATCCGATTCCCTTCGGCCCCTACATCGCGGCGGCGGCGGCGATCTGGATTTTCGCCGGCCGCCCGATCATGGACTGGTTCTGGACGCGCATGGCGGGCGGATAGGCGGCCCCGGCGCGGAGGTGAGAAGCCGCGTGCTGCGAGGGCCGGGCCTGGGCCATTGGCACTGGCCACGCAGCGCGCGGAAGGCTGCCCCGCTGCAATGGCCGCTGACACTGGCGTTGCGCCCAAGACCCCCCAGAGGATCGCCGCGCGAAAGGACTCTGCGCCTGGAGAAAAGAATGCCCTGCCGGTTACTCGGAACCAAACGCCGGAGCCTAGGAGCAAACCGATGACAAATAAACTCGGGATCTTCCTGGCCGAGAATGGCTTTGCGTGTGATTGCTCATGGCGTGTGACGCGGCCTAGCGAGCTGGGCACCGCGCCGCACAATCCGCCCGAAGTTCCGGAGCGCCGAAGCGTTTGCACCCACCGCTGACGCGCCCGGCTCCGTTCCACTCCGGACTCCGCACGCCCTCGAAATCTAAAAGAAAAATCCGTCCCAACGCGGACGGCAAGATTGACAACCCTCATAGGCGCTGCAGCGCCTGGTTAAGCCGCGTGGTTATCATTGATCTCAAGTTCCAGCTTCAGAGCAGCCAGCGAAAGGTTGATGTCTTGAAGAAAAACCAGCAAGGAATGATGAGCGAAACCAGGCAAACTACGAACAGGACGACACAAAGCAGGACGACTTCCACATGCAGGAATGCCACCAAGAACAAAGCTATGACAAGGATCGCCGCCACCAGCGCACTCATGACCGCGAAGCTGATGGCCAAGCGGAGTACTCGCGCCCGTCTAACCAGAATCTCAAGCTGAGATTTCAACCGTCCCCGCTCCTGCTGGGATGCGAGGCGGAGAGTGTCGTTAAGCGCTCGCGACCGATCCAGCACCCGACCAAATCGGTTTGTCATCAACAAGCCGCCCCCTGAGATCAGAATGACCGGGCTGACAGCGCCCTGAACAATTGGCATCAACTCATTGAATCGCATATTGGACTTCTGTGAGCGTAACGCGGCCTACGACCCAAGCTCAGCGACCCGGCCCACGAGACGCGTCGGTCCGGCCTTGGCCGTGTGGAATGTTACGGCAGAATCCGCACCCGATGTCACCGGTTCGACGTCGTGACAAAATCGTCCTTTGTCGCCGTGGCAACGGTCGCGGTCACGTCACCCGTGAGTTCATTCCAGTTGGTGACGTTCAAATCAGGCTTGAACTCCACGCGATAGGTCACGGTGGAAATAGAGTTCCAATTGAGCGTCACGTTGCTTCCGGAAAGGATCGGCGGCTGCAAGAACGGTGCGAGACGAGGATCACGTTGAACGATCCCGTGGTGCTGAGGCTGGGTGTGCCATCGTCGGTGACGCTCACGCGGACGGTATTGGTGGAGCCGGCGGTGTCCGCACTGGTGGGCCACGTTTACCGATGACCGGGTCGGAAAAAATCGAATCCGCCGGCGCGTAACGCGTAGCACCCCGTTGGTGATCGTATAGAGAATCGGTAGAAAAATTTCGCGCTGTACGAGATCCAAAATAAACGGTGCCGTCCGGCCCGACCGCAGGGTCAGAATAAATCGCCGTCCGATTGTTCACGTTGTTGTCGTTCGCCCCTCGGCGATGTAGATCCAATTGGTTGTCCCATCAGTGGGAGTCAAAGCGTAGAGCCGTACATCTTCGGCGCCAAAATAGGTTGTGCCGTTCGATCCAATCGCCGGTGACGAGTAAATGCCAGTGTACCCGTGGTCGGTAAAGTAAAAGACCATTTGTTGCTGCCCGTCGGCGTGATGGCATGAAACTGCGTCCGCAGTTTCAATCAGCACTAGGGCGCAGTTCCACCCGGTAAAAACGCTGCCGCACTCCTGGCGTCGTGGTGTCAATCTTCATCGCGGCTTCGTTCGTCGCGGCGACATCGCCCGGCACGTCGCTCCACGCTGGCGCATCCAAGTTCGTTTTGAACTGAACGCGATAAGTTCGATTGGAAAGACCGCGCCAATGAATCGCGACACTGGCGGCGGAATACTGGATGGATTCGATTTGCACGCGCGGATTGACGACGACGCTGAAGCAGCGCGCGTCGGTCAGGGGTGGTGAGCCGTTGTCCGTGGCGACGATGCTGATCACGTTGGTCGTCGGACCAATGACGGGCGCAGGCGTCCATTGGAACACGCCGGTCGTCGCATCAATCGCCGCTCCGGCGGGCGCTCCGATGCCAAGACTAAAACTGATTTGTGTCGAAGCGTCTGGATCGCTCACGGAATTCGCGAAGGTCAATGTTGTTCCCGCCGCGATGGTTCGATCGGAAATGGCCGCCAGCATCGGAGGATGATTGCTCCCGCCGACATCGGCACGTCCCGTTCGCGCGGGATCGTGACCGAACATCGGCCAATCAGAAACCATCGCCGGCTGGCAGCCTCGCAGCGCATAGAGGGAGCCATCACCTGACGCGATATACACCGCGCCGTCCGGGCCAATCGCGGGCGAAGCGAAAACCGAATCACCCGTTTGAAAAGTCCAGAGTTGATTTCCGGCCGCATCAATGGCGTAGAGCTTGCCGTCATCGCAGCCGACGTAAACCGTTCCATCCGCGGCAATCGCCGGCGACGACCGTACCGCGCCACCGGCGGTGAAAGCCCACTTCTGCGTGCCGTCTGGATTCAAGGCGTAGAGTTTGTGATCGCCGCAACCGAAATAGATTGTTCCGTCCGAACCGATCGCCGCCGAGGATTCAATGCGGCCACCCGCGGTAAAAACCCAGTTCGTCGTCCCGTTCGTGCTCACGGAATAAAATCTCGGGTTCGCTGCCGAAGCGACTCCAACGTAGAGCGTGCCGTTGGTCCCGATGGCCGGGGCCGCGCTGATGGGTGACGTGCCCGTGACGAAAGTCCATTTCCTCGCACCGTTCGTTGGATTCAACGCGTAGAGCTTGCCGTCATCGCAACCGGAATAAATTGTTCCGTCGCGTCCGACCACGGGACTGGCAAAAATAGTGGAGTCGAAACGACTGAACCATTTGCGCGTGCCGTTCGGATTGATCGCGTAAAAGTTCGCGTCGTACGAACCGAAGTAAATCGTTCCGTCGGACGCGATGGCGGGCGAAGAATAAAGTCCTTCCACCGCGGTCGTCGCATAGGTCCAGAGCACGGTGCCGTTCGTGGGATTCAGCGCCAGAAGCTTTCCGTTTTCAGAGGGCACATAAAGCGTTCCATCAGCGCCAACGGCGGGCGTGCCGTAAACCGCCGTGTAGGTGGCAAAGTAAATGTAAGTCGGCGGCGGCAAATTCGTGATCCATTTCACACTGCCTTGCGGAGTCAGCGCGTAGATGTTCCGGTCGTACGAGCCAACATAGATGGTGCCATCCGCGCCAAGGGCCGGCGATGCGAGAATCGCTTCAGAGGTCGGGTATTTCCAGATCTCAGCGCCCGGCTGGCCAATCAAATTGCCGCAACTAATCAAGACTACGGCGATGGGAAGAAGGGCGAAACTGAAGCCGCGGCCAAACCAAGAAGGAGTTGTCATTTCAAGTTCAATGCTTTGTTTCGATGTCCGAGCAAGTGGCCGAACGGACATGTTCATGATGGCGTGTTCGGCTCGCGCCCGCTGGGTGACAGTCTCCGGCGCCGCCAATGGGCTAGTCCTTTGACCGCAACCAGAACCACCGAAAAAATCACCAAAGCCGATGTCACCGGCTCCGGCACGGCCTCAATTTCCAGGCCCCACGAATCCAAGGTGGATTGATATCCTCCCGCCATGTCGGCTACGTAGAGGGTCCAAGTGCCGTTTGGATCCTGGCCGTTGAACAAGCCCAGCAACGCGGTTCGGGCGTCCCCGTTCACGACCACACTGGGATCGACCAGCCGTCCGTCGGGTTGCCATGTGCCCGTCAACCTTCCGGCACTGAAGGTCGGAACGTTTTCGGCGGTCGCATAACGATGGATGTCATCGGTGACCGCGTGGCCGCTGGCTTGGTCGCTCAACACCACGTCAAAGCCGGCGTGCCCAAAACCATCCTGGCCCGAACCGTTCACGCCCACGCGGTTTAACAGCACGGCCGTCGTCGTGTTGTTGTGGACCAGGTACAGGTAAAGATCGCCGTTCCATTCGCCGCTCAAGTGGAGCACAACGTTCACATCCGTTATTGCGGTCTGCGATACGCCTGAAATGTTGATGGTGGTCGCGTATCCGCTGGCGCTGTTATCGGGAATCAACTGATTAACCGTTTGATTGTACGTTAAAAGTGCGGCTGGCGCGGCGAGCGGGCTGATCAGCAGCGCCACTATCGCGAACCAAGAAACTTTTGTAATCACGGATGATCTCATGAGTTGGTTCCCATCAGGGTGCGCTCAGGCTTCCGCCCGTCGAACGGTAGAACCTTGAGCCTGGGACAACCGTGTCGGTCAGGCTCCAGATGCCGTTGGCGCCCGCCTGGTTCGTGCGAATCTTCACCCACATGGGCGGCACCGGGGCGGAGAGGTTGGTGGTGGATTCAACCACGTAGTACCGGTTTGGAATGCCCGCGAACGTAATGGTCACGGTGCTGCCCCCATTGTTCACCACACCCAGGATGTTCAGGCTTTGCGTGTTCGCCGGACGCACGGTCACGAAGACGTACCCGGTGGCTCCGTTATGAGAATCAGACACCGTGAAATCAATCCGATCCGCCCCGGAGTAGTTGGTCACCGGTCGGTACGTGAGCACGCCGCCGGAGATGATCACTGTGCCGCCATTAGTGCTGCTCGCGCCGGTGGGGGTCAAAGCATCCCCCTCCGCATCGGTTGCATTCCTCAACAACCTGTTGGCCGAAATCGTCAACGGCGTGTTCAAATCGGTACTGGCACTGAGAGCCGGCACCACCGGCGACGTGTTGGGGTCAATAGCGAAACGCGCGGTGTGTTTGGCATCGTGCCGGAACATGGGCCACGGCGTCGTCGCCGGACCCGCAGCTCCCGAAACCGCGTAGAGGTCGCCGACACTGCCGCCCGAGGCGCCGCAAGCGACCACCACGGTGCCGTTGGCGGCAATGGCTGGAGAGGAAAAAACTTTCGCGCTGTTCGTGAAGGACCACAGGTTCGAGCCGTTGCTGTCGAAGGCGTAAAGCTTTTGGTCGTCACAACCGACGTAAATGGTTCCATCCCCGGCAATGGCGGGCGACGATCCCACCGCGCCGCCCAGCGTGGCGGACCATTTCAAAGTGCCGTTGGGCTTGAGGGCGTAGAAATTAGTGTCATCGCAGCCGAAATAAATCGTGCCGTCGTAGCTGATCGCGGCGGACGACCTGATGCGGCTGGCGGCCGTGAAAATCCAGTTGGTGGTGCCGTTGGTGTTCACGGAATAGAACCGTGGATTAGTCACCGAGCCAACCCCGACATAGACCTTGCCGTCGGCTCCAATGGAGGGAGACGCAGTAATGGCTTTTGTCCCCGTGGTGAAGGCCCATTTCACAGCGCCATTCGTCACAGCGAAGAGTTTGCCATCATCGCAGCCGACATAAATGGTGCCATCCAGCGCGATGACAGGGGATGAAAAAGTGCTGTCTGGCAATTCCAAACTCCATCGTGGGGTGCCATTCGTCACGGCGTAGAGATAAGCCTTGTCGTTATTTTGCACTTTGTAGGAACCGAAATAAACCGTGCCGTCTGAGCCAATCGCGGGCGACGAGTAAATGGAAGTGCCCGTGTCGAAGGTCCACTTGGTGGTTCCGTCCGGATTGAGTGCGTAAAGCGTACCGTCCTCCCCACCGAAGTAGATCGTCCCATCCGATCCAATCGCGGGTGACGAGTAAATGCCGGTGAACCCGGCGCTGGGCAGGGCAAAAGACCACGCACTGTCGCCCGTGGCAGTGACAGCCTCGAGTTTGCGATCATACGTCCCCACATAAATCGTGCCGTCCGAGCCGATGGCCGGCGAAGAGAGGATGGGAGCGCCCACGGGTAAGTTCCAGATTTTGGCCCCCGGCTGGCCCACAGCGCTCTGCCAGCAAACCAGCATCACGCCACAGACCATCACGCTGATATTGAAGCGGCGACCATGTGGAGAGGGGGCGTTCATGTCGATTCAGGGAAGCATTTCTTGGACACAATCCTTACCGCACTCGTTGCGACTCCACATGCCAATCAAAACGTAGTTCGTCGCGGTAATGGCCGTGAATGGGTTTGTCGGGCAGTTGTGCGTACCAGGGATTGTTCGCGGCCGGCGCATTCTTCTTGTCCGCATCGGTCAGCGCGTAGAGGTCCGAGGGCGCCCCGTACATACCGAGCGCGGACATCTTGAGCGAATCGCGCGCCGGATTCCCGGCGCGTTCGGGATAACCAAACGGCGACACGACTGCCGGCCCCGGATCGAGGTCCTGATTCGCGAGTAGGCTGATCTTCTCCGCTCCAGCCGGCGCTGAAATGGAAACGCGCGCGTAAGCCGGACACAGAAAAATTTCCGAGCGCACCACCTGCGCGGAGGGCGTTGGCGTGCTCAGATAGTCCGCCAGATAATACGGCAGGCAGTTGGTCGTGGTGGCGTCGTATTCAAACGGCTGCCCGGTCCACAACGGCCCCGGCAATTTGTCGTCGTGGTCATCGACGTAAAGCTGGATGGCAATGCCGATCTGCTTGAGGTTGGAAATACACTTCGCCTTCAAGGCCGTCTGTTTGGCCTGCGCAAGTGCCGGCAGGAGCAGAGCCGCCAGGATGGCGATGATGGCAATGACGACGAGCAATTCGATCAACGTAAAGGCCTCGAATTCCCGCCGCAGCGATTTTCGTTGTAGGTAGATCATAGCGCGTTCCTGATTTCAAGTCCGTCTGATTCGGACCATCTGTCGCCAAGCATCGCCGCCGCTTGACTATTTCACACTGCCCACGATGCGCGCGGGATTCCCCGCCACGATGGCGTAGGGGGGGACTGTGAAATCGACCACCGCCGCGGCCCCGACAATTGCACCTTCTCCGACAAATGCGCCGGAGATTAGCACGGCCCGCGCGCCGATCCAGCAGTTTTTAGCGAGCTGGATGTTTGTCGTGGTGGGCACGGAAATGTTTCGTGTTTCCGTGGCGCTCTGCTCTGCAAATGGCTGCGCCGCGAAGGAATCCGCCAGCACAACTTCGTGCGAGATGAAGGCGTAATCGCCAATTACCACGCGGGCGTTGGTGGAAATAATCGCACCCACCACCGTCGCGTAATTGCCAATCTCGACCTCGCCGTCGGGACCGAGATCGAAAAATGTGCCGTGATAAATCCCGCTGTCATGCCCGACGCGCACTCCACAAGGACGCTGGCTCCGATAGTGCGAACAAGAGAACGAACTGTAGCACCAGCTCCGCTCGCCGAGGACGACATTGGCGGGCAGCGGTCGCGGGAACCAATCGTGCGGCAACATCGTGCTCATGGAATCTGCTCCCGCGTGACAAGCCGCGCAGGATTCCCGACCACCGTTGCGCCGTCGGGAACATCGGTCGTGACGACGGCGCCCGCACCGACGCGCGCGGCCCGCCCGATGCGCACACCTTTCAGGACAATGGCTCCGATGCCGATCCAAGCGTCGTCCTCGATGAGCACCGGTTTTGCGATTACCGCCGGTCGTTGACTGCGATCACCTTCGGGCGAGTTGGCGATGGCATCGAGCTTGCGCTGCTCGGGATCGCGCGGATGGAAATCGCTGTCGGCGATGGTCACGTTGTAAGAAACGATCACGCGCCGGCCGATGCGGATGCTCTCCGCGCACATGAACACGGCGCCAACGAGAACCGAGTCCTCGCCGACTTCCACCGCGCCGGCCGGCTCAATGTTGAATTCGGTCCAGGTGTAAACTTTCACGCGCTCGCCCAACACCAAGCCGGGCTCGCGCGTGCTGCGGAACCGTTTGAAGCTGTCCCTGCGCTCCAGAAAACAGTTCGCACCAACGCGGACGTTCCTGGGCAACGCCGTGTAGTCCCACGCGCCGGTGATGGCTTTGAGTTCGTTCGCGTCGATCCATCCGCTCATAATCCAATCCTCTTCAGCAAGTCCCCCAGCACCACGTCCGAGGCGAAATGAGTTCGTGCGAGTTCGTGCGCCGCCTTCTGATGTCGCGCGTAATCGCTTTCGACTGACTCGATCGCGCACGCTGCTTCCTCAAGATTTGAAAACGCAAACAGTCCTTCCCCGGTCGGAATCAACTTGGAGAAGCCGGTGTCCTGCACCACGACCGGCAGCCCCGCTGCGAGGTAGCAAACCGAACGGCAACTGAACCATCCGGAACCTGTCGCCACATAAACATTCTTCGCCACGCTGAATTCGCCGCGCGAGGCTTGGATATAGCGACGATAATCTTCGGCCGTGCGCGAAATATCCTGCGACTCCACGACTGACCATCCAAGTCCGCGCCATCGCTCGCGCGGTGCCTGATCGCCGCCGACAGCGATTTCCAGCTTTGCCTTCGTGTGAACGGGCAGCTTTTCAACTTTGCCGAACTCCAACTCTTTCGTTCCGTACTTCAGACCCTGATATTCGATCGTCTCTTGAAAATTTTTCCAGGTCATGACCGTGGTCCATTTTCCGCCCGGCGGTTCTGCGCGCCAGCAATCCATCACGACTGGTGGGCGCGTGGGCTGCCACGCCAGGCCGAGGTCTGGCAGGATGCAGCCGCTTTGGCCGAGCCGCTCCGCGTAAGTGAAGAAAAAATCGTGCGCGCGAAAGCCGTGGCTGCCGTGCCAGCCCGGGTTCGCATCCCAGCGCGGAAAATTCCGGAAATGGTTCCAGCCCGGATCGGATTCGATGAGCACCTTGCGCCGGCACGGCATATATTCTTCGCGCAGCAACGTCCCGCCCGAGACATTGAGAAACAGATTGGCGCTGTGCAGCACGTCGGCAAAGCTGGCGTCGTCCAGCCCATAAGTTTTTCCGTCCATGTTACGGAAGCGCCAGCGTTTCGCCAGCGTCGGCGAGAGTGCGCCGAGCGCTTTCGGAAGAAACTCGACGGCGTAAGAACAGTCCTCGCCATACTCGCCTTTGCGCGGGTCGTAGGTCTGCCAGCCCGTGTCTTCGAGATAGAACACCTCGAAGCCGAGTTGCTCCAGTCCGAGCGCATATTGTCCGTAATCCCACAACACGCCGCCGACGGGATAGCTCGCGATCATTCCAGTGACGATGGCTTTCATCGCGCGGCATTTTCCGTGGGCAACATCGCGATTATTTGCTGCGCGACGAGGCGGTTCTGACGGCGACCGTCTTCGATAAATTGTGTCGGCAGTTGCTGCTCGTGAAGTTTCTCCAATCGCGCAGGCAACGATTCAACCTCGTCCAGATCGCACACCCATTCGCTGAGTCCGGCGGCGCGCATGAAGGATTCGACCTTGCGATCCCCCGAAACCACGAGCACGCGCCGGCCCATCGCCAGCGCGATGATGCAGCCGTGCAAACGCGACGTCACCACGAGGTCTGCCGACGCGTAAAGGTCGAGCGTCTTCTGCACCGCGCCGTTGTGCCCGGCGGGGATGAGGTTGTTCATCTGGCGATAGCTGCGTCCGGTGCGCTCCGCGAACTCGTCCGCGATGGCAACCATTCGTTCATAAATCTCCGCGCCGACATTGTCGTAATGATCCACCTGTAACAGCCGCTTCTCGCCGCCGACGGTTGTTGGCACCGCGACGACCGTCGGACAGATGACTGGCGGTGGAAGGTGGCAACCGCTCAACTGTTCGCGCGTCAATTCATCGCGCACCACACAGAGCCGGCTGCGCCGAACGATTTCTGAAATCAATTGGAGCGGAGCTCCCGACTGCTCACGTTTCATCTCGCAACAGCCGGCACCCCAAATCGCGAAAGGCACGCGCCCCGCGATGTCTCGAAAGCCTTCCCAGAACGGCACGAAGTAATCCATGAACAATCCGCCGCCGCCGATGATGATGAAATCGTCCGGCCCCGCTTCGTTCAAAGCCGCGAGCGTCTCCGGCACGAAAGGTTCGTCGCAGAAATGTTCGGTCACCGGCAAGGGCGCGAGCAGCGACTGAATGCCGCGCGCCGAAAGCCAGTCGCCCACATTCGATTGGTTGGCGTAAACGTGGTGAATCATGTGTGCAATCGGGTGAATACCTCGGCGTAGTCCCCGCCGGGCCACGAGTGCATCTCGCCGCGATAGCGATTCAGTCCGCGCACCGCTTCGACGAACCCAACAACGCGGCACTGGCTGCGATACGCGCGCACGGCGCGGAGCTTTTTCTCCATGTAGGGTGAGATGTCCACGATCTCGTCGAGTTGCTGGATGGGCGTCCACACTTCGTACATCAGCACCTCGGGTTGTTTTCCTTTTGCGCCTTTCAACGCGTTTCGCAGCAGGCGCACCGCGCCGCGATGATCACGATGCATCTCGCGATCATGCGTGACGTAGATTCTGTCCGGTCTGAATTGCTTGAGCTTGGCTTTCAAATGCCCGACCGCACCGCGCGTTGCGCGCAACGCTCCGTCAGGCTCATGCCAAAATTCCAAATGTCGGACGCCGAGAATGCGCGCGGCATCGCGCGCCTCTTGTTCACGCGCGCGAATCGTTTCTGCCTCAGACCGTCCGTGTCCGCCTTTCTCGCCAGAAGTCAGAAACACGATTTGCACCGAGTCACCCTGTTCAACATGGCGCAACAAAGTGCCGCCGCAGCCGATCGATTCGTCATCGGGATGCGGGCTGAGAACAAGGATGCGGCTCATAGCGAGTTACCTCGCCTGGTAGCGCAGATTTTTAATCTGCTGTATCGCCGAGTTGCACTCGGCAGGGCGTTAAGAACTCCATCGCTCTCCCACTTGCCGCAGCCCCGCAGAATAAAATTCTGCGATACAGCAGATTGAAAATCTGCGCTACGCACGAATGCCGCGCAGTGCCCAAATCGCGACCGAATGCCTTTTGACTTCTGTCTCATGATTCGTGACCCGGCAGGCGGCGAGGATCGTACAGTCCCCAATTGCGGACGCGATTCACGCGCGTGGCGAAGCGCGATTTGAAGGCCTCGTCGCCGAGTCCGAAATCAAACGTGTGGGCGCCTTCGGCAATCGCGGCGAGCAATAGTTGCCGCAACAGCACTTCGCCGGGTGAATGGCGCGCGAGGTCGAGGGCGAAGGTTGGTTTGTACCACATGAAGCTGCCGCAATACGCAAAGCCGAAATGAAACGCGATGGCGCGGCCCTGCCATTCCAAGAGCGTGAAGCGCAGCCAACCTGCTTCCGCAGCCGTCGTCGCGAGGGCGCGATAGAACTGCTGCTGCGCCTCGTCGCCAAACAAACTGGGATACGGCGTCGCGGCCCAGCGCTCGCGATGTTGCGCGAAGAACGCATCGAGGTGCGGCAGAATTTCTTCGCTCTGTGTCAGGTGAGAAACCTTCAACGAACCATCGCGCGTGAAGAAGCGTTCGTGGCGGAGCAAACTTTTTTTGTTCGTCGCCTCGTGCGCGACGGTCGGGTTCGCAGTCAGTTCCAGCACCGGTGCGGGTTGAGCGCCCTCGTCGAAAAGTTTCAAACCGAGCCGGGCTGCGGCGTGTTCGAGGTGGCGCGCGGTTTCGGAACTGTCCGGCACGTGATAGAAAACGAAGCCGATGAAATCTTTGACGCGCTGGCGCGCTTCGACGAGCAACGCGTCGAGAATTTCCGGTTCGCTGATGTCGCCGATGAAGTCGAGGTAGTCGGAACCACCGGAGCCGACGAAATAAATCATGCCAGCCTCGGCGAACAGCGGAGCAAGCGCCACGACTTCGCCCTCGCGTTCGGCGGCAATGAGCATCAACTCTCCGCGAGCGAAAGATTTCCACCACGATGATTGCCAGTGCCACGTAAGAAACACGACATCGCTTTGGCCCGTCGCGAGAAGACGCGCCCACTCAGCGCGGCTGAACGATGGATCGTCAAAGCCGGACAACACGCGCGTCGTGATAACCGTCGCGGTCATAGTTTGGATTCCGCCTTTCCGCTGGCCACGGCAGCGTAGAACGCTTCGAGTTTCTTCAGGCACACGCGGCTGTCTGCTTCCGCGACGACGAAACTGCGGGCGCGCTCGCCCATTGCCTGACGTTTTGCCGAGTCCCGAAGTAGTTCGCGAAGCGCGGCGACGAGTGCTTCAACATTTTGCGGCGGCACGAGCAAACCATTTTCGCCGTGGCGAACCACTTCAGCGGCGCCGCTGCCTTCACACGCAATCACCGGCAGACCGCACGCCATTGCTTCGAGATAGACGAATCCCGGCCCGCCCTCGTATTGCGACGGTGCGGCGAAGACGTGAGCGCGTGAAAAATGTTCTGGCAGTTGCGCGCGTTCCACGAAGCCCGGCAGATCGAGCAACTCAGCCAAGCCAGTGGATTGAGCACGACTCTGTAACTCAGCGATGACCCTCGGCTCGCCACGACCAAGCAGGCGCAAATGCAAACCGGGAAATTCGCGCGCGAGTTCGCAAGCGGCTTCGACGAGGAGATGTACACCTTTATTGCGCGCGAGCTTTCCCGCAAAGACGATGATCGGGCGACTCGCCTTGGCTACAGCGCGCGGCGCGAAAAGTTCTGTGTCCACGCCCGTGTGAAGTACCGGGATGTCATCGCTTTTCAACCCGTGGTGTTTCGCGCACCACTCCGCCGAGCAGCGACTCGATGAGAACACGGCGTCCGCGAGCCGCAGGCATGTGCCTTCCATCACGCTGCCGGTGCGATAAAACTCCGAATCCATTTCCGGCCAGCCCATCGTGTGCGCGAACATCACGAGCGGGCCGTGCAGGTGAATCACGGTCGGAATGCGGTTCCATTCCGCGCGATTAAGCAAGTGCATGTAGCCCTCCGCGCCCCACTCCGGAAAATCAATCACGTCGAGCGGCGTTCTCGCGTTCAGCGACGCGATGGCTGCCGCGACTTCAGCGCTGTAGCTCAACCAATCAGCGGCTTCGGTGTGAACGGCCATGCGCGATTCGAAGCCGGCAATGCGCGTGACGTGAACGCCGTCGTTCGCGTGCTCGGTGCGCTCCGCCTTCGGGCTGCGCGAGATGACGTGGACTTGGTGGCCCAGCGCCGCGAGACCGTGCGCCTTCAGGAAAGTCTGCGTGCCGATGCCGCCCTTGGCGGTTTCGGGCGGATACTCCTGCGAGACGAGCGCGATTCTCATGCGGCGTTGGACGCGGCGGGTTGACGGGCCGGCGCGACAGGCGCGTGTGTGGCGGAAACCAATCGACCGTGTTCCAATTGCAACCGGACATCGCAGATATCCAGCGTGCTCAAGCGGTGCGCGATCATGAAGGCGGTGCGACCGTGCATCAATCGCTCCATCGCTTCGAGGATTACGGCTTCGGTCTTCACGTCCACGGAACTGGTCGGCTCATCGAGAATCAGAATCGCCGCGTCTTTCAAAAAGGCGCGAGCGAGCGAGATGCGCTGGCGCTCGCCACCGGAAAGTTGCACGCCGCGTTCGCCGACTTCGGTTTTGTAACCCTGCGGCAGCCGCGAAATGAAATCGTGCGCGTTGGCGGCTTGCGCGGCGGCGATGATTTCGGCCTCGCTCGCATCCGGCTTCGCATACGCAATGTTCTCGCCGATGCTCGATGAGAAGAGCACCGGCTCCTGGAGCACGATGGCAAATTGGTTGCGGAGATCGCGCAGCTTGAAATCGCGCAGGTCCACGCCATCGAGAAGAATTCGCCCGTCCGTCGGGTCGTAAAGACGCAGGAGCAAACTGACGAGCGTCGATTTGCCCGCGCCCGTCGTGCCGGCGACGCC
This sequence comes from Verrucomicrobiota bacterium, assembly GCA_038208765.1. Taxonomy (GTDB): domain Bacteria; phylum Verrucomicrobiota; class Verrucomicrobiia; order Limisphaerales; family SIBH01; genus JANNGC01. Next base: position 4,460 of record JBBQYK010000039.1, on the reverse strand, counting down.
GACGCGCGAGCTGGCCGGCACGTCGAAAGAAATTCCATTCAAGGCGCTCCGCTCGGGATTGTAGGCGAACGAAACATTTTCAAACACGACCTGGCCGCGCGCGCGAATGAGCGGGCGCGCGTCCGCCTTCTCGATCACTTCCGGCGCTTCATCAAGCAACGCAAAGGCGCGTTCAGCACTGACGAGCGAGCCTTGCAGACTCGCGGCGCTCTTGCTGACCGTTTGCAGCGGCGAATACAGGAGCGCGAGATAACTCATCACGAGAATGAGATCGCCGAGCGTGATTTTGCCCGATTGGACGTGGCGCGCGCCGAGAAACAAAACCACCGCCGTGCCGGACGCCATCGCCATGCCGACGATGAGGCCAAAGCTGCCGCTGGTCAGCGCCAGTTTGATTTGCTCGCGCAGATTTTTGCGCGCGCTTTGGATGTAGCGTTCCTGTTCGCGATCTTCCTGCGCGAATGCTTTGACGACGCGCACCGACGAGAGCACTTCCTGCACGACCGAGAGCGTGGAGCTTTCGAGGTCTTTCGCTTCCCGCCAGCGAAGTTTCAGGCGGCGGCTGTAAATCTGCGACACGATGTAGAGCACCGGCGCGACGGTCAGCGCCACGAGGGCGAGCGCCCAGTCGATGCGGGCCATCACGACGATCATCGCGGCGAGGGTCAAAATCGAGGAGAGCAGCGGGATGAACGCGTCGATGGTGATCCACTGGATGGCGGGCGCGTCGTATTGGATGCGATAAGTCGAATCGCTGGTGCCCGCAGTGTCGTGATACGAAAGGGACAAGCTCTGAGACTGGCGAAAAAGTTTCGCGCGGAAGGCGAGCACAAGTTTCTCGCCGGTGTAGCTGCGAAGAATCGCGAAGGCCAGATCGAGCAATTGCTTCAACAGCGCAATCGCGATCAGCAATCCGGCCACGACGGCGAGCACGCGGACATCCGTGCGTTGCGTTCCGACGGGTAGCAGCGCCGCGAGCCAGACCGGCAATTCGTGCGAGCCGAGCGCGGAGTCCACGACAATTTTGAGCGGCAACGGATTGAGCAGTGTGAGCGGCGTGGCAAGCACACTAAGCGCGAACAGTCCGGCGATGTGCGGCCAGAACGGACGCGCTTCCAAAAGCAGCCGCCGATACAGGGCCGAGTCGGTCTGTTTGCGCACGCTGCTCATTTGTCTTCTTTGAAGCCTTTGGCGATGGCCCGCTGGATCGCCGCCATCGCGCCCGCGCATTCGAGCAAGGTCCGCCCGACGAGCAGCAGCGTGACAAACGCCAGAATGTCGTAGGCGAACCAGTATTGTTCCCACGCCGCGCCGATGGACAAGGCGGTGAACACGATGATGGCGATGACGCCTTCGAGCGAGAACCGCGGCCAGCTTCGGAAGCGAAACAGTTGTTTGCCGGTGCCGTGTTCCTCGACAGCCATGAACAGCCGCGCCGCCCCGAGCGTACCGCCGCGCGCCTCGAGGTCCCAACGATCGTATTCGCCGCCGAGCACGAGCACTGCACCCTCACGACGGAGAGTGTTGGCGAGAAATTGCAAACCCTGCTCCGGCGAGCGCCAGACTTCGGACCAAATCGTGGCGGTCCTGGGATACGGAAAAGTGAGGCCGCCCGCTCCGCGCCGGCGCAAGGCGGTCAGTCCATGACGCGCGCGGCCCCAAAGTCGCGCGAGGGGTTGCAACAAGTGGAGCGAAGTGGTGAGTGCGTAGAGCGGAAAATGCGACCCGCGCTTTTTCGAGAACGAGGCCTGCGCCGCGCTGAGAACCGCCTGCCAGATCGTCGCGCCTGCCGCGAGCACGAGGAACGGAATGGCGAATACGAGTTTGGGCCAGAGCAGAGCGAGCGCGGACAAACCAGCGAGCGCGATGATGACGAGATACCACTCGGGCATCGTCGGCAGCACGGTGAGCAGACTCGGCGTGGACTCGTGCAGCGTTTGAAACGGCGCACTGCCCCAGGTGCCGTGATAGATGCGCTGCTTGCGCAGGAGCATTCGCGTAAGGCCTTTGCCGTAAATGTGTCCGTGCCATTTAATGTGGCCCACGGCGTTGTATTTCTCCGGCCACTTGCGTTCGAGCAGCGCTTCGGCTTTGCCGTAGCCTTGCTGTTGTCTCCAATACGTGCGCACCGAGTTGCGGCGATGATGCCACACCATCGCGGCGGGGCTGAAGCCAATCGTCCAACCGCGTTGCAGGATGCGCCAGCAAACGTCCACGTCGTCGCCCGCGACGCGGAATTGTGGATCGAATCCGCCAATCGCCTGCAACGAACTTTTTCGAAACGCCATGTTGCAGCCGGGGATGTGCTCGGCCTCCGTGTCGGAAAGCAAAACATGCACGGGACCGCCGGGTGCATTCACCACGCACTCGGCGATACTGCCGTCATCCGGTGGCGCGATGTTCGGCCCGCCGACCGCCGCGCAGGTCGAGTGGCGGAAGGTGAGCGCCAGATAATTCAGCCAGTGCGGATCGGGATACGCATCGTCGTCGATGTAGGCGACGATTTCGCCGCTCGCCGCTTCCAGGCCCGTGTTGCGCGCCGCGCTCAGCCCGCAATTTTCCGTCGAGATGACGCGGAAACCGAATTCGCGCGCGATGGCCGCCGAATCGTCGCGCGAGCCGTCGTCCACGATGATCACTTCGCAGTCGGAATACTCCAACTGTTGCAGCCCGCGCAGACAATCGCGCAGCGTCCGCGCGCCATTGTAAGTGCAAACGATGACGGAAATGCGCGGCCATTCCTGAGCGGGCACGGTCGCATCCGCGAACGCGCTGCGCACGGCGGCGAGCGCCGGTTTGGCTTCCCGGTCGCGCGTGATGAGTCCGAAGTCCCAGTCCTCGATGGCCTGGCCGCCGCGATACCATTCATCCGTCCAAGCGAAGATGAACGCGCCGCAACAACCGGCTGCTGAGGTCGTGCGAATTTGCCAATCCAAAGTGCGCGCCTGCTTCTCGGCTCCGTGTCGCTGGCTGTCGAGACCGATCTCCGCCATCAGCAGCGGACGGTTGCCCGCGAGGTTTTGCAGCCGGGCGAGATACGCTTCGAGGATGGGCTGCGCCTCCAGATAGACGTTGAAGCAGAAGATGTCCACGAACGGCAGCCGCAGATATTCCGTGGAGGGATAATTGACGTAGGTGACCAGCCCTTCCGGGTCTTCGCTTTTCGCCGCGAGACACACTTGTTCGAGGAAGCGTTCCACCGCGCGCCGTCCGTGCCAGCGAACAATCGGCGCAGGGATTTCATTGCCAATCGAATAGCACAGCACCGCGGGATGGCCCGCACAGGAGCGCACACCCGCCCGGACACGTTCGAGGATCGAGCGCACCAGTCCGCGGTCCGAGAGAAACGTGACGTGTTGCTCCCACGGCAGGCCGACCATGACGAACAGATCATGTTGCTGCGCGAGATCCAAAAGCCAGCGCGGCGGCACCGTGTAAGTCCGCACGGCGTTCAGTCCATTCGCCGACATCAGCGCAAAATCCCGCTCCACGATTTCGCGCGACGGAAATTGATGGCCCTCGGCATCCGGCGCGAACGTGCCATAAGTGACGCCGCGCACGTGGAGTTTGCTCTCGCCCGTGAAAATGAATTTGCCACGCACCGCCGGGCGGGCATGCCGCGATGGAGACGCGACCGACTTCGGCAGTTCTTCGATCAACACCGGATTTGTAGCTGAACGCATGGCTCTTTTACGCGCAGTATTTCACCAATTTCCAAGGCTCGTCGCCTAGCGATTTTTTCGCCAGAACTAAAGCAGAACTGAATATCTCTACGATTCGTCTGGGGCTGGGCGTGGATCTGCGTGGCGTGGTCAAGGTCACGCAGAGCGACCACGGCACGATCCAGCCCGCGCAGATGGCTCGATTAGGAGTTGGTGACCGGGACAAGACCGGGACGACAAGGGAAGCGGTGCCCTGCGAGCGAAGAGCACGAAGACGGAAAAACCGGAAAGGAAAAAGAGGGGAAGTTTTTAAGAAAAAGAAGAAACAGTTCCGAGACGCTCGTTCCAGTTGACAACCCTCATAGGCGCTGCAGCGCATGGTTAGCCCCCAACCCCGTCGGACGGGGAGCAATGAGACGAGGAACTGGAAATGCACAACTCGCGATTTTCCAGCCAGTAATGGTTCCAGCTTCTCAGGAGACGGAACTCGTGGAGATGCCGGCGCAATCGCTCGGCGCCCGGCGCGCCCTCAAAGTATTCGCGATCGTAAGGTTTGGTATCGTAGAAGGCGACGGTGGTTCCTGGGAGGCGTTGGCTCGTTTATTTCGGTATCGCCTGGCTATCGCGGTGCCGACCAAAGCGAATCCACTTTTCCAATTCCACCACTACGAACACCAACGCCGCCACGCCCAGGATGCGCAGCCAGGACGCGCCGCTGATGGGCGCGCTGTGGAAAAGTTTGTTCATCAACGGAGTGTAGGTGAAGAGCAGTTGCGCCGCGCACATTCCCAGCGCACC
>JBBQYK010000038.1:0-18484 GCA_038208765.1 Verrucomicrobiota bacterium | reverse complement strand
GTTCCCGCCGAGAATGCCGCCGAGGCCGCCGTGGTCGAAGGACTGCGCGTCATTCCGATTCAGAATTTGCGCGAGGCCACGGACTTTCTCGAAGGCAAAATCAAGATCGCTCCCGCGCAGGTTGATCTCGCGAACATTTTCAAAAACGACTCGGACGGAGAACACGATTTCGCAGATGTGAAGGGCCAGGAGTCCGTGAAGCGCGCGCTCGAAATCGCGGCGGCGGGTGGACACAACCTGTTGCTCATCGGCCCGCCCGGCACCGGCAAGTCCATGCTCGCCAAGCGGCTGCCGACGATACTCCCGCCGCTCACGTTGAATGAGGCGCTGGAGACAACGAAGATTCACAGCATCGTGGGACTGCTCGCGCCGGGGCAGGCGCTGGTGACGCAACGTCCGTTTCGCGCGCCGCATCACACCGCGAGCGACGCGGGATTGCTGGGCGGAAACATCAATCCCACACCGGGAGAAATTTCCCTCGCACATCACGGCGTGCTCTTTCTCGACGAGTTGCCCGAGTTCAAGCGCAGCGTGCTGGAGACGATGCGCCAGCCGTTGGAGGAAGGACGCGTCACCATTTCGCGCGCGGCGGGCACGATGACGTTCCCCGCACAGTTCATGCTCATCGCGGCGATGAACCCGACGCCCGACGGCAAGATGCCGCACGAGTCGCGCAGTTCGCCGCGCGAGATTCAGAATTATCTGGGGCGCATCTCCGGCCCGCTGCTCGACCGCATTGATCTGCACGTCGAGGTGCCGCAGGTGAAGTTCCGCGAGATGACCGGCGAGCGCACCGGCGAATCCTCGGCGCAGATTCGCGAGCGAGTGATCGTGGCGCGCGAACGGCAGCAAAAACGCTATGCCGACACGCGCATCTCCTGCAACGCGCGCATGGGCACGCGCGAGTTGAAAAAATATTGTGCTCTGGATGACGCCGCGAATGAGTTGCTGAAGTTCGCCATGAGCGACCTGAACCTCAGCGCCCGCGCCTACGACCGCATCCTGAAAGTCGCACGCACCATGGCCGACCTTGCCGGTCAGGAAAATATCCAGAGCGACCATGTCTCCGAGGCGATCCAGTACCGCTCGCTCGACCGGCAGTTGTGGACTTGAACCCTCATTCGTATGGACTCACGAGAAGCATTTGTAGTCTTGAACATGGTCGAGCACGTCGGGCCGGTGCGCGTGCGGCAGTTGCTCCAGCACTTTGGTGACGCTGCGTCCATTCTGCGGGCCTCGAAGCAGCAACTCATGTTTGTGCGCGGGATCGGTGAGGACACGGCGGAGGCGATTGCGAATTGGGAGAAAAATGTGAATCTCGCGGCGGAGTTGAAACGCTGTGAGGAATTCGGCTGTCACGTCGTGACGCAGGACGACGCGGAGTATCCCGAGATGCTACGACAGATTTACGACCCGCCCCTCGTGCTCTACGTGAAGGGCACGCTCACATCGGCGGACAAGAACGGCGTGGCCATCGTCGGCTCGCGGCAGACGACGCACTACGGGATCGAGGTGGCGCGCAAGTTCGGCTACCAACTCGCCTACGTGGGCGTGACGGTGGTGAGCGGCGGCGCGCGGGGCATTGACACGGCGGCGCATCAGGGAGCATTGAGCGCGAAGGGGCGGACGATTTGCGTGCTGGGCACGGGCATCAACATTGTGTTCCCGCCGGAGAACGCGGAGCTGTTCGCGCGCATTTCGGAAAGCGGCGCGGTGCTGTCGCAGTATCCGTTTAACCGCCAGGCGGACCGGCAATCCTTCGCCATCCGCAACCGCATCGTGGCCGGCATGACGCTCGGCACAGTCGTCGTCGAAGCGAACCTGACGAGCGGCGCGTTGATCACGTCGAACTTCGCCATCGAGTATGGACGGCAGGTCTTCGCGGTGCCGGGACGGATTGATTCGCCGCGCAGCAAGGGCTGCCACGACTTGATTAAGAAGGGCGCGAAGCTGTGCGAGGGCGCGGAGGATATTCTGAGCGAGTTCGAGTATTTGTTTCCTGCCAGCAACCGCCCGCCCACCGTGAACGAAACCGGCGTGCTCCCCGCGCTCACGCTCTCGGACAACGAGCAGAAAGTTTATGACGCGCTGGACAAGGAGCCGACGCCGATGGACGAGGTGATTCGCCAATGCGGCCTGCCGGCGTCCGCCGTGTCGGTGGCGCTGCTCAGTCTGGAAATGAAACGCGCGGTGCGGCAGGTGCCGGGGAAATTATTTTTGCGGAACACGTGAGGCCGCAGCGCGAAAAGAGGGCACTTCACCCAGGTTGGTTTCAAGTGACAACCGCTGGCACGGCGCATAGAGGCGTGTTGCGTCGAAATTGAACTGGTTGGGGCACGGCTGCCGGTTTGCGGCAGATGCCCTTGTTGAGAGCGACGCTCAGTCCAATGATGCCGGCTAACTGACCCACTTCGTTGGAAAAGGCGCCAAAAACGGCGATGAAGGTCAGGATGCGTGCACAAAAAAAAGCCAGGAGAAATCGGTTGATGGTGCGCAATTCTTCGGGCCCGTAGCGATAGTTCAAATACAGACCACGAATGGATGTCACGAGAAACGTTACGAACGCCAGACAACCAAAGATGCCAAAGGGTACATACGTGGATAATGGACCGGAGTGGTAAGCGCCGACCACAATAGAGGTCTGGTAGCTGGGTGTCCGGAAGCGCCGGGCGGCCTGCTCGCTAAGATAGATGTCGGTCGGGTTGAGCGCGTAACCTTTGCCCAGCCAAAAATAATTGGGCAAATCCGGCAGCATTGCCCTCCACATTTCCAGTCGCCATTCCAGCGAGCCCTGAGCATCGGCTCGAACGAACGAGTCCACTTTCAGCCCAGGCAGAAAACTCAAGCTGCGCTGGACAGAACGAGGCAGCTTGGTCGAAACCAAAAGCAGGATACCGAAGGCCAAGACACCCACTAGGAGCATGACAGGAAAGAGTTTGGTGCGCACCAACCCTTCCGCGAGAAACAGCGCCACGAAAACAAGACCAAAGCCGACGAGGGCCGAGCGATAGCCTCCGAAGCTGCTCAGGGCGACCACTCCGACAATGAGGAGTGGCCGCCACCAACTTCGCAAGACGCCTCCGATTCCATGGGCGGCCAGCAAATAGTAGGCAAAAGCGCTTCCGGAGGCCGTGAGTCCCGCCACGCGGCTAATGCCGCCGGAAAAATCAGAAGCGGCCTGGACCGCCGCGTACCCGACAGGGAAAACAAGGAACAAAAAATAAAATCCGGGGCCCAGATAATAAATGAGCGTGCTGCCCGCGGTCACGAGACCACCCAGGAAAAATAGAGCAACGTACCGCCCGGCTCGATCCCGGGGAATCGGTTGGCTCGCGATAGCAAAGTAGGCAACGATCCCCGCGATGATAAAGTAATACTGTTTGCCTCCGAAGCTTGCCGCACCCAAGGCTTTCACACCAACGCCGCCGCGCAGGCTGGCGGTGATCAGCACTACCGCCAGCAAAGCCAGGAGGGGAATTGTAATGGAGGGTGCCGAAATGAAGGCGGGCCGTTTTTGGATGATCCGGTTTAGCACGGCGATGGCACAAGTGATTCCTGACATCAACATCCAGAGCCCCGGCTGGCCCGGAAGAAAGAAAATGGTGATCGAAGTATTCCAACTCAACAACAAGACGGCATAGTGCCACTTGAGCAACAACGGCAGTAACAGCACGAAAATGATCGTGGCGAGAGCGGCGAAGGAGGTTCGGTTCCAATCGGCCAAGTCCACCGCCGTCCAGCCAATGAAGAGCGCCAGGGGCAGAATGATGGCGTAAATAACCAGCGTTCGTAAGAGAGCAGTGTTCACAAGGAGCGAACCCTATCTGAAACGCTGTGCGCCGCCAAAAAAATTCTTGGCCGAAACAGCCGGAAACGTGCAGCCTCTTGAGGGTGCCGGACATAGACTGCCCCTGACATGCGCGTGCTATTTGATCATCCGTCCCCATTCGCCCTGGCTCACGGCGGATTTCAGACCCAAATCGAACAAACCAAATTGGCGCTCCGTGAGTTGGGCGTGGAGGTGGATTTTCTGCGCTGGTGGGACGACACCCAGGAAGCGGACTTGATCCACTACTTCGGTGTGGCTTCCAATTCTTACTTGGAACAGGCGCGCGCCCGTCGTTGGCCGGTGGTCATGACGACTCTTTTTACGGAAACGTGCAACCGGTCCGACAGACAACTGCGGCGGCAACGTTACCTCACGCGGGCCATTCTGAGCCTGCCTTTCGGCGAAGGCGTCAAACAGCAATTGACCTGGCGGGCGTATCACAACTGCACCCGGAACGTGGTGGGCCTAGAGGCGGAACGAAAAGTTCTGGAAGAAGTATATCAGGTTCCTGCCGGCAGGATTTCTGTCGTCCCTTTGGGCTTATCCCGGACCTACCTTGAGGCCGGGCCAGGGAACCGCTCGGCCAACTACCTGATCTGCACAGGGACCATCACGCAGCGGAAAAATTCCGTGGAGCTGGCGGAACTGGCGAAGAGCGCGCAAGTGCCCATTCTTTTCGTCGGCAAACCTTACCATCCGACGGATGCCTATTGGCAGCGTTTCGAGCAGCTCATCGATCAAAAGTTCGTGAAATACCATCCACATGTCGGAAGCGAGAGTGAGATGATCGGTTTACTCCAGTCGGCCCGCGGCTTTGTGCTCATGAGCCGTTATGAAAACTGGTGCCTCGCGGCCCACGAAGCCGCAGCGTGCGGCCTGCCGGTTTTACTGCCCGATCAGAAGTGGTCACGGGAACGCTTTGGTCAACACGCCTCATACCTGGCGGCTCCCCACGATCCGGCGAACGTCAAAATCTTGCGCCACTTTTACGAGCAATGTCCCCATCTGCCGGCCAGCGGGGTGCGACTCTATACTTGGGGCGATGCGGCAGCGGCGTTGAAGGCGGTTTATGAACGCACGTTGAGCACGTCGTTGTAGAGGCTCAGATGCTGACGGGCGACGACTTTGGGATGGAAACGCTGCAGAGCGCTGGCGTAGGCGCGGTCAGCCATTTGCCCGGCCGCCGACGGTTCTCGAAGCAGTTGCTCGACTGCGTTCCGAATGGTGGCGGGATCGAGAGCATTGCAGAACAAACCGGTGATGCCGTTCTCAACGAGTTCCGGAACTCCACCCACGTTCGCGGCCACCACCGGCACGCGTGTGGCCATAGCCTCAAGCACGACCATCGGGCAATTATCTTCCAGTGACGGCAAGACGAGCATCGCCGCCTGGGAAAGCTCCGTCTTGAGTTGCTCGCGCGTGGCCAGGCCGTGCTCGCACCAGGGGCGCGTTGAGAGTCTCTTGAAGAACTCAGCCGCATACGAGTCGTTCTCCGGTGCCGCGCCCAGAAACCGCACCTTCAGCCGGCGCTTGTCCGCTAAACCATCCAGCGCTTCGATCAATCGGAGCTGGTTCTTGCGCGGGCAGATGACGCCGACGCAGAGAATCGTATCGTTCTCACCACGCGCCCGCGGCACGTCGAAAAAGGAGGCATCGACCGCGTTGGGCAAAACCCAGCTGCGTCGCGCCAAAGATCGCACCGCGTTCTGTGTGTAACGCGTGATGCAAACCACGCCTCCGGTGCGGGGAATGGTGAAGCCCTCGAGGTGCGCCGCCAGCCATGGGTAAGAAAATGGTTTCGCGCCGGTCACCTTTGAAATCAATCGCATGTTGCCATGAACGGTCAGCACGTTCGGGAAACCGCTGAACACCGCGCTCAGCCCGCAATCCCGCTCGGTTCCCTGCCCATGAACGATGTCCGGATGGATCTCGTGGATTTTACGCCGTGCGGCCCGGATGCATCCTTGGAAACCGGTTCGCATCCAACCCAGCTTTGGCACATGCAGGCTGTGGAACCAGATGTTCTCCGCCAGCTTTTCCGGGGAACGCATGGGTCGCTGGGTGCAGGTCACGACATGAACTTTTACTTCCGGGAGGCAGGCGAGACCTTGCAACAAAGCTTCCGGTGCCGTGCCGAACCAAGGCTCCGTTTTGTCGTACTCCCGGAACGGCTCGCGGTTGTCAGTGGTGAGTTGGACGATGACCATGCCGATCAACGCCGCTCCAGGAAATAAGTGCAGACACTTTCCTCTTTAACCGAGTAACCAAAAAACTTCATCCGGTCGAGAAACTGGGCCTGGGTCATCTGGCCGGCCGGATCGTCGTGCAATTCGAGGGAAATTGCGGAGATTTTCTCCCAAACCGAGGGAGGCGTGTTGCGGATGAGATCGAACTCAGCCCCTTCAATGTCGATTTTCGCAAGGTCGATCCTTTCGCCGATGGAGGCGACGACGTCGGCAAAAGCGCGGATGGTCACAGGAAATGATTTCCCGGAAGTTTCGTACAAACTGGAACCGCCTGGATTTTTTTCGTCGAAGAACCAGTTCACCGTGGCATTGGCACCGCCCACGGCCTCGCGGTGCAAACAAACCCGCTCCGCCAGACGAGGATTTGCGAGCAGGTTCATTTCCAACAGCCGATAGTTTGGCGGTCCCGGCTCGAATGTATGCACAGTCACGTCATCCCGCTGAATGGCCGTGAGAAGACTGAACAGTCCGATGTTGCCCCCCAGATCGATGACCATCGGGCGATGCTTCAACTGCTTGAGGTGGTGCAGGGCAAAACCATAACTGCCCGCGAAAAGCAATTCGTGAATGACGTCCCAGTCCCGCGAGCCAGCTCGGCAAATCACGTTCAACCCGTCGCGGAAGTTGAGCAATCGCAGGCCTGAATCACTGCGCCGTAACCGCATGCGAACAGCGGAGGGCCAGTTCTCCACTCGACGGACAATTTCCGTCAAGGTCTTGAACTTATTTCGACGATATTGGGTGGCCATCGCGCGCGAATTAACTGGCAGGATGACAATTTTGTCCAGCTATGCCTTCCGGCGAACCACTTGGCAGGGGCGGGAATGTTTGGACCGCTGTCCCACAGGGCAATGGAGATTCCTCTCCCCGATTACGCTCTTGAATTCAATTCCCTAGCTTTCAGAAACCCTATCCCCTATCAAAATTCGCATGGCTTGCCTGGCGGATTTGAGGTCGCGTGAGAGGTCTTCGAAATGAGGATCGCTCTGTGCCTCGGGTACCCGCTGCACCTTCGGGGCTGCGTCAGCGTCCCGATGCGAGGGCGAATGCTCCCGCTCTCTTGGGGAGGCAAGTGGCGACAGCTACGGCCCATGCATTGTGAGATCGCTTTCTCCAAACACAATTTTCAGAAATTGCGCCGCTTTTCCCCTGTCCCACGCGGGCCATCCCTTTTGCTAAAAGGCCCGACGACCTCGACCGCATGAAGCTCGCGCTCTGCCTGGAATATCCCATCGAGCAGCCCGGCGGCACGGAGGTGCTGGTGCGCGAACTGATCCACGGACTCGCGGCTCGGCATCAAATCGTCCTCGTGTCCGGCGATGACCCCGCCTCGCTGCGCGGTTCCTCCGTGGCCGACAAAATTGTGGCGCATCTGCCGTGGGACATGACGGCGGTAACGTTGGAAAAATCCCACGCGCTCGCCACGGCCTTGCATGCACAAAAGATCGACCTCGCGCATTTTCATTTCGGCGGCAACTACGCGTGGGGCAATCGCCTGTTCAACGTCTGCCCCGTGGTTCACCTCGACCGTCTCGGCACGCCGTGTCTTGCGACGAACCACGGCGTCTTCGGCCTGTGGGAAGGCTACATCGGCGCGCAACGCTCGTGGCTCACCAAGGCCGCGCTGCTCCCGCCCGCGTGGGGCAGCAAGCTGCAGATGCTTCACCACCTGCGCGCCGAAATTGCGGTGTCGCAGGCGGACTGGCGCACGCTGCGCCTCCGCTACTGGCCGGCGCGCGGGAAGTTCCGGCAGATTTATCACTCGCGCATTTACGAGCAGGAACCCGTGCCGGATCGGGAACGAAAAAAAATCGTGCTCTGCGCCGGCACCCTCGGCCCGCGCAAAGGCCAGCCGTATCTCGCCCGCGCCTTCGCCCGCCTCGCCGGTGAGTTTCCCGACTGGAAACTGGTTTTCATCGGACGCTCCGGTGATCTAGAGACTGTCGCAGAATTGGAAGAATTGTTGCGCAGTCCCGAGTTGCGGGATCAAGCCGAATGGCGGCGCACATGTTCAGATAAGGAGCTGCGCGAGTGGCTGCTCAGCGCGGAGATTTTCGCCATGCCCTCGATGCACGAGGGCCTGGGCCTGTCGTTGCAGGAGGCGCTCTACTACGGCTGCGCCTGCCTCGCCACGCGCATCGGCGGAATTCCTGATTTGATTCAAGAGGGCGAGAACGGAATACTCGTCGAACGCGCGAATGTGAATGAGATGAGTGCCGCCTTGAAACAACTGATGAGCGACGACGCCCTGCGCGATCGGTTCCGCGCGCGCGCCCGCGCCTCGGTGCTGGAGAAGAGCATGACGGCGGAACGCATGGTCGCGCGGCACGAGGAACTTTACCGCGCGCTGCTCCGCCGATGATTTTTTCAACCTCAAAGTGAACACGCTTCGCTCCCTCGCCCGCCGGCATCTGCCCGAGCCGTTCCGCAAGAAGCTGGGGCATCTGCTCGGCCCGGTGGATCACTACTTGGCCAAGCCCGTCGAGGGATTCATCTTTGATCTGAAGGGCGGACAGTTTCGCGCGGACGGCTGCGTGTTCGACATTCCGAAGCACCTGACCACGCGCATGTTTCGCTCGTGCTTTCTGCGCGGCGATTACGAGGAGGAGGAGCGCGCGCTGATTAAACGCTTTGTGCGCCCGGACGACACGGTGCTCGAATGCGGCGCGTGCCTCGGCATCGTGGCCTGCGTGACGAACTCGCTGCTGCGCGACAAGACCCGCCACGTCGTGGTGGAGGCGAATCCGAACGTCATCCCCTCGCTCTACCGTAATCGCGAGTTGAACATGGCCGGGTTCCTCATTGAGCACTGCGCGGTGAGCAACAAGAACGAGGAGACGTTTTATCTGCACCCGCATTACATCGTGGGCGGCACCTCGCAACGTTCGACGGATCACGCGGTTCGTCTGCCCGGACGCTCGGTGCGCGAACTCGACGCGCGCTACGGCCCGTTCACCACGCTGATCATGGATGTCGAGGGCAGCGAACTGGATGCGTTCGAGGCGGCGCGCGATTTGTTCAACCGCTACCGGCTCGTGATCGTGGAATTACACCCTTGGGCCATTGGCGAGGCCTCCGTGCAAAAGTGCCGTGATATTCTGACGGCGGCGGGATTGCGCCACGTCGGCACCGCCGGCATCACCGAGGCGTGGCAGCGGGACTGAGGCGCGCGCATGAACGCCCGCCCGAAATTCGTCGTCGCCACGCCCGCGCGTTCCGTGTGCGACGACAATGCCCGCGCGCTGACTCGCGTCGATGCCCTGCGCTTTCTCGCCCTCGGCACGCGACGCGGCACCGTCGGCGTGCCGCCGGAGCAGACGCGCCTGCGCCCGATCTTCGGGCTTTTGAACTACGCGGCGAGCAAGTGCGTCTCCCAATATCGCGCCGAGTCGTTTCGCTTCGCGCTGCTGCCGTCGTTTGATCGGTGGGTGAAGAAGCAACTCACACCGGGCGACCACATCATTTCCAGTTTTGGCTACACGAACGAATCGTTCAAATGGGTGCGCGCACAGGGCGGCAAAACGTTTCTCGATGCAGGCAACTCGCACCCGGAAAACTTCTGGGAACTGTTGAGCGAAGAGCATCGCCGCTGGGACTGCCCTTTCCCCCCCGTCGCACCGCACTGGAACCGCCGCGCCGTCGCGATGATGCCGCACGTTGATTACGTGCTCTCGCCGAGTTCGTTCGTCACGCGCTCGTTCCTCGAACGCGGATTCAAGCCGGAGCAAATCTTGCGCAATGTTTATCCAGTGGACCTGTCGCGCTTCACGCCCGCGACCGAACCGCGTCCCAAGAACCGTCCGTTCACCATCGTGTCCACGGGCGGGCTGTCGTTGCGGAAGGGCGCGCCCTATTTGCTGGAAGCGCTGCGCCTCGTCCACCAGCGCCATCCCTCCGCGCGCTTCCTGTTGTCGCGGCTCATCGCGGACAGTGCGGCTCCCGTCGTGGCGAAGTATTCCGACCTGCCCATCGACTGGGCGCCGGGTCTGCCGCACGCGCAACTGGCCGCACGGCTGCAAAGCGCGGACGTGTTCGTGCTGCCCTCGTTGGAGGAAGGACTGGTCCGCACCGCGCTGGAGGCGATGGCCTGCGGACTGCCGGTGGTGCTGACACCCAACACCGGCGCGGATGACTTCGTGCGTCCCGGCGTGAGCGGCTCGGTCGTGCCCATCCGCGACGCGCGCGCGCTGGCCGACGCGCTGCTGGAATGGGGCGACCGCGCGCTGGCCTCCGCCGCGCCGCCGCAACGATTGATTGATGGGGAGGCACTTTCTTTCGCACATTTCGAGCGTGAATTCCTCGCGCAACTGCGAGAGCGCGACCTGCTGTGACATGAGTTCCACCCGAATCATGCCGAATGACGCGCCGCTCGTCGCGGTCACGGGCAGCCTGCCGCTCGGCGGCAGCTCGACGTTTCTGGTGAACTTCGCGCGGGCCATGCGGCGGCGCGGGCAAACGCTGCCCGTCGTCGTGCTCGATTCTGAAAACGCCTACGCCGCCGACTTCCGGGCCATCGACAATCCTGTCCACTGCCTGCCCGACCGAAAGCTGATCTTCGAGGATCGTTTGCTCTGGGCCTACCACCAGGTCGCGCAGTACCGGCCGCGCGCGGTGCTGAGTTGCCTGTCTTCGGACAGTTTTGAAATCCTGCGCGTCGTGCCACGCGGCGTGGTGCGGATGAGCATCGTGCAATCCGACGACCCCGGCCCGTACGCCACGGTGGCCGACCACGCTCAGTGGACGGATGTCGCGGTGGGTGTCTCGCGCCGGATCGTGGCGAACTTGCAGGCGAAGCCGGAACTGCGCGGTGTGCGGGCGGAAATGATTCCCTACGGCATTGATTTTTCCGCGGCGATGGCGCGCGCGCCGCGTTCGCCGGACGCCCCGCTGCGTTTGATTTACCTGGGCCGGATCATCGAGGAGCAAAAGCGCGTCAGCCGGCTGGCGCAACTGGCCAAGGCGTTGCAGGCGCGGCATGTGCCCGTGGAATTCTCCATCGTGGGCGACGGGCCGCAGCGGGAACAGTTGCGCGCGGAACTGCGCGGGTGCGAGAGCGTGCGGTTCGTGGACTCCGTGCCCTACGAACAGGTGCCCCGGCTATTGCAGGATTACGACGTCTTCGTGCTGCTGTCGGATTTCGAGGGCCTGCCGCTCAGTCTGCTCGAAGCGATGGGCGCGGGCGTGGTGCCGGTGGTGTCAGACTTGCCGAGCGGTATTGCTGAAGTCGTGGACGAGTCGCGGGGCTGCCGTGTGCCGGTGGGCGACGTGGAGCGCGCGGCGGAAATCATCAGCGAGTTGAGCCGGGCGCGGACGCGGCTTGACGAGTGCTCGCAAAACGCCGCGCGCTTCGTGCGGGAACATTACAGCGCGGAGGCGATGGCGGAGCACTACTGCCGTCTGGTGGATGAACTCGCACCCGCCGCCGTGGACTGGCCCGCGACCGTGCGCATCCCGATCCCGCGCGGCGTGTCGCCGTCGTGGCTTTACGGCGGGGTGCCGCGTGCGGCCCGCCGCTGGATGAAGCGGTGGCTCGGGGCGCGTTGATCGGGCCGACTGTCCGATCCCACGCTCGCCTGTGGATTTGCCTCCCGACGACACTTTGCAGAATTCTTGCTGCCCTCACTTCGCCCCATTTAGCATCACCCGATGAATGCCGAGATGGGTCGCCTGCAAAGACTCCGCTGCGCCCTGAGACTGCGCACCCGGGCCAGAGAATCGTATCACCGCGTGCTGCGCCGGTTCGGTTTTCTGGTGCAGGCTTGGGACAAGGGATTGCCGGAGGAATTGCAGGCGTGGGAATTCATGCTCACGAACCACGGGCACAATTGGGTGGTGTCCGAATATCAATTCCGCCTCGATCCCCAAGCCGAGTTGCAGGAGGAGTACAAGCGCCTGATCGTGGCTCCTTCCGACGGCTCGCCCGTCCGACTGCTCGACGTGGGAGCCGGGCCGCTCACCTCCTTTGGCAAGCGATGGTCGGGGCGGACGCTGGAGTTGTTTCCCGTGGACCCGCTGGCCGATGAATACAACGCCCTGCTGGCCCGGCTGGGCTTGAGCGCGCCGGCTCCTTCGCGGCCCGGTCACGGTGAGAAATTGCCTGAACTCTTCGAGAAGAATTTCTTCGATCTGGCCTTGGCCAGCAACTCTCTGGACCACAGCTATGATCCCTTGCTCGTCATCCGCCACATGATCTCAGCGGTCAAACCCGGCTGTCATGTCTATCTCGGTCATTTCAAAAATGAAGCCATCGCCGCGGGTTACACCGGACTGCACCAATGGAACTTCAGCCTCGAAGGCGGCGACATGATTCTCTGCGATGGCCGAAAACGTCGTCACTCCCTGCGCGAGGAGTTCAAGGGCGTGGCCACGTTGGAGTGCGAAACCCAGGAATGGGTTGGTCGTCCGGCCGTCATCGGTCGCTTGAAAAAACTCAGAGCTACCTGATCAGTTCGCCAGCGGCGGAGATTCAGGTTCAACTTGCAAGTTGATTTTCCGGCGCGGAGACTGCGCGCGCAATCGCCCGAAAAACGCATGTGGTTGATCACAAAATTTAAGCAGAGCCGGTGGATGTGGGGTCTTCACGGGCTTCCCTCCCTGGCGCGCGCCCACGCCTTGTTCTCCGCCAAGCGCTACACCATGACGATGCCGGAACGGTGTCGGAAGCTGTGGGATTTGTGCGGCGACGCCTTCGCGCGGAAAGTCCCCGGCTGCCTGGTGGAGTGCGGCGTCTGGCGCGGAGGTTCCGCCGCCATCATGGGCTTGGCCGCGCGTCACGCCGGCGAGCGGCGAATGCTGCATTTGTTCGACTCATTTGAAGGCCTGCCGGAACCGGATGAACGGGATGGTGTGAAGGCCGCTGCTTACAGCGATGGAAAATCCAGCGGCGCGTTGTCTTCCATTCACCAATGCGAAGCGGGTCTGGCGGAAGTGCAGGACGCACTGCTCCGCAAAATCCGGCTGCGGGAAGAACTCGTGGCCTTTCATCGCGGCTGGTTTCAAGACACGGTGCCGGCAGATGCGAAGTTGCTGGGGCCGATTGCCGTGCTGCGCCTGGACGGCGACTGGTATGAGTCCACCGCCATTTGCCTGAAGCATTTGTACCCGCTGCTCTCTCCCGGCGGCGTGCTGATCCTCGACGATTATTATTGCTGGGAAGGTTGCCGCAAGGCGACCGATGAGTACCGGGCCGAGCATGGCATCACGGCCCCGATCATCCGCACGGACCTTGAGGCGGTTTATTGGATCAAGGAGTGATCCCCGGCTAGCCCGCCCGGACTCCGGCCAGGGGGGCGGCGATTTTCCGCAGCGGTGGCGGCAGGTGGCTGAGAATCTCGGCCAACAGATCGCGGGGCAGGCAAAATCTCACCGCGACGAACAATCCGACGACGGCCAGAGGGAGCACGCAGCCCAGCAGCCGCAGCCACGCGGACTCGCGCGTGAAATAGGCGAGCACCCAGCCCAAGGGCAGCATGATGACCCAAAATCGCGCCAGCGGCCGGGACCATTCGATGGCCACGGCCACGCCGGGCTGGCCCATCAGTTTCGCCACCCGGTGCGTCAGGTAAGGAGCGGTCACCAGCGCGCTACAGACGATGGAACACCCCAGCAGGCCGGAGATGCCAAACCGCGGAGTCACGATGATGGCCAGGAGCACAAAGGCCAGCCCCTCGCCCAGGTACACACTTTTCAGCCGGCCCACCTGCTTCAAATACAGAATCAGGGACGTGTGGCAACACGCCTGCGTGAGCAGCACGAACCAGACAGCGAGCAACCAGTTGTTCAACGGCGGCCAGGCAATCGGCTTCCGCGTCCACACCTCCACGAAAGCGTTGTTGCCCAAGGCGATCAACAATCCGGCGTAGGCGCTCGCCAGCACGGACAATTCCAGCACCGAACGGTAGCGCCGCCACAAGCGGTCCATTTCGCCGCGCACAAACATTTCCGAAAACGCCGGCGTGGCCATCCCCACAATCCGCCAGACGATCTGCGTGCCCAGCGTGAAGAGCTTGGTCATCACCGCCCAGATCAGCGCGGCCTCCAGACTGATCAACCGCGTGAGCAGAAACGCCTGGCTGGCCGTGGTCAGCGTGGTGCCCACGGTGATTAGAAAAAATTCCGAGCCTAGCCCGAAGACCTGCTGCAAATGAGCGCGTGACCAGGAACCCCACGCTCCGCGCGCGGGCAGCAGCTTGAGCCGCACGCAGGCGACGGACATCACGGCCAGCATCAAGAGCAGGGAAAGACCTTGCGCAAGGATGAAGCTGTCGATCCCCAGCCCGGCTTGAAGTCCGCCCAGCAGCACGGCCAGATTCACGAGAAAGGCACCGACCTGGGCGTAGTTCGAAAGGTCCATCCGTTGATGGGCCTGCAGGATTTGATTCCCAATCCGAAAAGCAAAGTTCACCGCCAAAAAAATGACCTGCCAGATCCAGAGCCGGCGCAATTCACCCGTCAGTTCCGGCGGGATATTTTTCAGCAAGGACGGGAGCAGGCCGGCACTGCCCAGACCGAGGGCCAGGATGACAGCCGATTGCATCAGGCCGAGCAGCCACATGGACTTGATGAGGCTGCCATAAGCGCCTTGAGAGGGAGCGTCCTTGTGATCCACCAACAGGCGGATGCCCGAACCGGTGGTGCCCAGATCGATCATGGCGAGATAGCCCGCGACCTGGGCCACGACGAGCCAGATGGTGTATTCGGCCCGCTCCAGGTAATGCAGCGCCACGGGCAGCGACACCAGCGTCCAAAGCATGTTGACGAGAATGAGCAGGTAGCTGGCGCTCAGCCCCTTCAAAAAATTCTTTGCCCTGGCCATGCGGTACCTTGAGTCCCGGAAATTACGATCGGAGAGGCGGATTGATGACAGGACATCTCATCGGTGAATTCCTGGTTGCGAGTGTCTTCACCCTGTTTGATTTCATTAGAGGCACAGACAGGTTCTCCCGCGTTTTCGTTCGCACGCAAAGTCTTTTCAGAGACGCCCCGCTCTCAGGCGCGGCATCAGGATTCCAGCCGGACGATTTGAACTTCCATTCTAGTGCAATCCGCGCCCGGATCAGTCCCCGAGTTTCCGTTGCAACTCTCCCAAATCCACGAAGGCTTTCATCTCCGCGTCGCCACGGCAGAGCAGGAAATCGTAATCAGCCTGCACCGCTTCGGCCATGCCTTCGTACACGCCATTCATGAAAGTGGAGGACATCAATTCCAATACCCGGCAACCCTTTTGACACCACGCGAGATTGGTCAGCGCCGCGCCGTGCAGCGCGCAAATCTGCTCCGCCTGCGCGAACAGTTGAATCTGCTGCGCCAGCGACAACGCCTCCGTGTCCACGACGGCCCAGCCGCGCGCGCGGAAAAAATCCGCCACCTCCGCGTCGTTGGCCACGCCCCGCGCCGCCCGCACCCGCTGCACGTAAAACCGCCGGGGCGAATCGAACGCGCGATCCCGCCGTTCGAGAAAGGACCGGCGCAAAAAATCAATCGCGAAGGGATCGTAATGTCCGGTGATGTTCGTCGGGGCGCTGAAATAATAATCGTCGATGATGAGGTGCTCCTCGTCGGTCGCACGCGCGCGAGCCGCCAAGCCCAGCCAGTCCAGCGTATCGCGATGATAGGCCGTGAGCCGGGCCGGGACGATAATTCGGGTTTCCGGCGGCAATTCGGAGAGAAGAGCCAGCCGCGGCAGCGCGTCCATGAACCAATGGTAAAAGCCCGGAGACCAGCGCGAGACCACGCTCGTCCACGGCCCCTCCAGCCGCACCGCCGCCGGATGGCGGAACTGGCGGTAGCCCGGATCGTCCTCGACGAAGCTCGGCCCGTAGGCGGATTCCACCCCGACGCGCCGACGCGCGTCCTGCAACAGCAGCGTGGGACCGACCAGCCGAGCGTGCGGATGATGACTCCAGAAAAACGGCCAGTGCTGCTGCACCGCCTGGCCGAGCGGAGCCAGACGGCGTAGCGCGCTGCGCGAGGGATCATTGTCTGCTTGCCGCGCGAAAAGAATCCGCCCGCGCACTTCACCGGCCGCGAGTTGCTCTAGGATCGAATACCAGCCTTTGGCGGGACCGAAATCAAAACGCGCCGGCAGCACCCGCCGGAAAATCCACAGCCACGCATGCCCGGCTTGATCGCGCCACCGGGTCAGCGTCCGGTACAACTTGGGCCGCGTCCGCAGCGCGCGCCGCCATCGAATCCAGAACGGGACGTTGGCCATCGCGAGAAGTTAGACGGAGCGCCGCGCCGGATTCAAGATGCCGCCCACCCACGAAATAGCCGCCCGGCCTTCACCAGCCGCGCCGGAGCGCTTCGATGAATTCTTTCCGCGCCACCGGCACGGCGACGTAGTTGGGACCGAGCAGATGTTCCAGCTCGTGCGTGTGCGCGCGGAAATCCACGTAGTTCGCGTAGAGCTTGCCGATCGCGTAACCCTTCGGCTCGAGCAGGTCGTAAAAGTCCCGCAGGTAACGCCCGCCCTGATGCTCGAACTGGACGACCGCGATTTGTTGCGCGGCCAGCAGGCTGTCGAACCCGGCCAGCACCTCATAGTCTGCGCCCTCCGCGTCCACTTTCAGGAAGTCGATCCGCGTCACGCCCAGTTCGCGGCACACCTCGTCGCCCGTGCGCACCAGCGCCTTTTCAATCTGATGCGGCGCATGGCTGTGAATCGGCGAACGCAGGCTGCTCAGAATGTTCGAGTCGCCCGAGTAGGAAAAAAAATTCATCTCGCCCGACTGGTTCCCGAGGCCAAAGGCATGCACGCGAATGCCCGGAGTCTGCCCCACCCGCTGCGTGAGCAATGCCGCCGTCCGAGGGCTCAATTCAAAGGCATGGATCGAGGAGGACGGCACCATCTCCCGCGCCATCAGGCTCCAGTCGCCGACGTTGGCTCCGACATCGAACAGCACCGGATTCGCACCCAAGCCCGCGTGACGCAGCAGGTCGCGCTCGCCGTCCGTGTTCACGTCGTAACCCGGATGTTCGGACGCCCGATGAAGGTTTTTGCAGAGCCGGGCGAACCGGGCGACCGCGCGATTCCGCCGGTGCCGGTGAATCCAGAACCAGACGGCTGACTTAATTGGTCCCATATATTTTGGACATTTTTGAGTGGCGCGGAGCGTTTCAGGAATTGGCCGGGCCGTCAAATTTGTCGTGGGATTTGTGGGCGGGTGCGACCTCCACCAATATCGGCCCCGCCTTCAAAGGTGCGCGGCCCGAGGCCGTCAAAAAAGGAGCGCGGTTCAGCCCGGTGATTGTTTGGAAGACGCGTTTCATGTCGGGCCAAGGCTGTAGCCGAGCGACCCCGAGGGGAAATCTCGAACTAAATGAAGATGGTGCCCACGACAGGACTTGAACCTGTACGATGTTACTCACTAGAACCTGAATCTAGCGCGTCTGCCAATTCCGCCACGTGGGCATATCCAAGTGCGGCGTGTAATTACGTCCGACGGGCCGGTTCAGCAAGCAGAATTCCGGCCCGCGACAATCGCATCGACAACGCCCCGTCCGCCCGTTTTCATCGCGCGCACATGCAGAAGTGTCTTGTCACCGGCGCGGCGGGTTTCATCGGCAGTCATCTCATTGACCGATTGCTTGAGCGCGGCTGTTTCGTGCTCGGCGTGGACAACATGAAGCTGGGCCGCCGCGCGAACCTCGCCCGCGCGCTCGAACATCAGAAGTTCAAGTTCGTGGAATGCGACGTGAATGATCTCCCGTCCTTCACGCGCGCCGTGCGGCAGTTGTCGCACGACAAGCCGTTCGACATGACGTGGCATCTGGCCGCGAACTCGGACATCCGCGCCGGCGTCGTGGACCCCGAGGTGGATTTGCGCGACACCTTCATGACCACCTTCAACACGCTCAAAGTCATGCGCGAGTTGAAGATTCCGAAGATCGCCTTCGCCTCCACCTCGGCAATTTACGGCGTGCTGCCGGGTCACATGCAGGAAGACATGGGACCGCTCTTTCCGATTTCCAATTACGGCGCGATGAAACTTTCCTCCGAGGCCAGCATCTCGGCGGCGGCGGAAGCATATCTGCAACGCGCGTGGATTTTCCGTTTCCCGAACGTCGTCGGCAGTCGTTCCACGCACGGCGTCATTCACGATTTCGTGCAGAAGTTGAAAGCCAACCCGCAGGAACTCGAAGTGCTCGGCGACGGCACGCAGGAGAAGCCTTACTTCCATGTTTCCGACTTGCTCGAAGCGATGTTCTTCATCGTGGATCGCGCGGACGCGAAGCTGAACTACTTCAACATCGGCACGGCGGACACGGCGACCACGGTGCGTTACATCGCCGACACGGTGATCGCGCGGCATTCGCCGGGCGCGAAGATTCGCTACACCGGCGGCAACAAAGGCTGGGTCGGTGATGTGCCGAAGTTCAATTACTCCATCGAGAAGTTGAAGAAGCT
>JBBQYK010000037.1:0-18793 GCA_038208765.1 Verrucomicrobiota bacterium | reverse complement strand
ACCACCGCGTTCTTCAGTCCGCCCTTCTGCTCCACCTTTGCGCCGTAGCCGGTGCGGACGAGGAAGGTTTGTTTCACACCGGCGTTCCAGCCGCATTCGAGGTCGATGAGTTTGTCGCCAACCATGTGGCACTGCGCGAGGTCGAGTTGGAATTCATCGCGCGCGTCGAAAAGGAATTGCGGCGAGGGCTTGCGGCCACGGCTCGGCGCGTCAGGAGCTTCGGGCGCGATGTAGATTTTCTCGAAGCGCACGCCGTCCTTCGCCAGTTCGCGCGCGAGGTGTTCGTGAACGCGGTGGACATCTTCGATTGGGAAGTAGCCGCGTCCCACGCCGGATTGGTTCGTGACGAGAATGAGTTTGAAGCCCGCGTCCTGCAACCGCCGCAACGTCGCGCCCGCCCCGGGATAGATGACGACTTCCTCGGGGAGATGGAGGTAATCCTTGTCCTCGATGATGGTGCCGTCTCGATCCAGAAACACAGCGCGATTCACTGGGCGAGGATTCAGGAAGCGCGGGCGGGCCGGAAGAAAAATTCGCGCTGTCGGAGCGCGGACCGCCGAGTCCGCGAGTTCATGAATCTGGCCAGGATATGATCACCCGGGCCGAGATGATCGCGCGGACTCGGCGGTCCGCGCTCCGATGCGCTCGCGGCTCACTTCAAACACCGCGAGGCACACTTGCGCCGTCGCCGGATCGTTCAGGCAGACCACACCCTCGCGCAGGCGCGGCGTGGGCTGGCCTTGCAGTTGCAGCGGCGGGCGTTCCGTGAGGGAGCGGGCGAACGCAGGAAAATCTGCGAAGCCCTCGGCGCGCATCATCGCGAGATTGACGAGGCGGAAACATCCATGACTGCCGGGGCAGGTTTGCTTCATCAGTTCCACCATCAGTCGGCCCATCGTGTAACGCGGATTGATTTCCACAACGGGCTTCAGCCGCACCTCGCCTTGGGCCGTGCGATAGACAAAGGCGTCGAGGCCAATGGGGCCAAGAAAATCTACCGCACGCAATGCAGCGGCCAGCGCGGCGGTGAGTTCATCGAACAAGCGGTGCCAGCGGACGGCGATGTCGCGTGGCGCAGGAAAGAGCGCGAGGATGGCGTCGGGCAGACGGCGCGTGTGATTCGGTGCGGCCCAGTTCGCCTGGAACTGGCCTTTGGCGTCGTTGACCAGCCCGGTGTAGCCGCAAACTTTCAGACCGTGCGGCGTCATCTCCAGTTGCACGGAAAAATCCGCGACGCGCTCCAGCCACGGCTCGATGAGGAGCGTGCGCTGCTGCTCGAACGCCTTCGTCATCCAGCGCCGCTGCGCGTCCAGCAGTGCCGGTTCCCACAGACGGAGGGCGTTGTGACCGGCGAGGCCGAGCGCCTCCTTCACCACGATGCGATGATGGCCGCGGGCGCGAATCGTGGTGATGACGGCGAGCGCGTCAGGCAAATTTTGCACGGCGATTCCAACTTCGCGTGGCTCGCAAAGCCACGACTCGGGTTCAGCGTTGGCGAGAAAATTTTTTAGGAAGTCCGCGCTCCACGCCTTCGAGTAAAGCTGGGCGACGCCTGCGTTGAACCGCTGATCCGCGCGGCGCTCTTCGCCAGTGACGCTGGCGAAGAGCGGCGCGAGTTGCTCCACGCTGTCCGGCCCCCACGCCCACGGGCGCAGCACGCCGAGCTTGCGTGGTGCGAGTCCGGGCAGCGCGCCGAGTTTCAATTCCACAAACTCCGGCAGCGCGAAGCCGGCCTGCTTCAAGTCGCTGAGAAATTTCACGGAAGGCCGCTGCGGCACCAGCACCACGTCGTCCTGGCGTCCGAGAAACTGCGGCAGATTCGCGAGGTCGCGCGCGAGCTGCGCCTGGTGTTTCACGGGTGTGAACGCCTTGCCCTGCGCGATGAACGCCTCGGCAAATGGATTGAACAGAAACACATTCGGCGTGCGGCCTCTCGATTGAGAGAAGACGTTCAGCTCGGCGATGAATTGCGCATCGAAGCCGGCCGCGCGACGGGCCTCGACGTTCAGCACCGGGCCTTTGGCGCGCTGCGGCGAGAGCGGGAATTTCAACTGACGGCAGAAGGCGTCCCAGTCGCTCTCGCCATTCGCCTTCCAGCGGCGGAACCATTTCAAGCCGTAGGCGACGTGGCCGATTTCGTCGCGGTGAATTTTTTCCAGCAGTTGCGCCGTGGCCTCGTCGCCCGCGGTCGCGAAGCCCTGCGCAAAGTGTTTGGCGAAGTCCAGATTCGCCTGTTCGAACGTCAGGCTGAGTCCCGCGACGTAATCTACCGGACTTTCCATGCCGGACACCGCGCGCCAGAAGTAGCCGCTCACCGGGCGCTCGCCGAACTCGATCCCGCACGCCTTCATGCGCGCGAGGTAGAGCCGCGTGTGCTCCTGCTCATCGTGCAGCGTCTGCAAGACGCCGCGCCGGAATGCTGCGGGCGCATCAGGAAAACGCAGGAGCACGAGCGCCATCAGTTCCGTGGCGAGCAGTTCGTGATTGGCGAAAAAGTGGAGCAGCAGTCCGCGCGCGCGTTCCGAGTCGAGCTGATGCAGGCCGGGGAAGTCCGCCTGGCCGGATTCCTGCCCTTTGAATTTCAAACCGTCCGGACGGCCGGGTGCTTTCGGCGCGAGCATCGCGGAGCCGGGATGCAAATCCGTGATGAGCGGCGGGCGCTGAAGTTTTTCCTCCAGCGTGGTCGCGAACAAAACTTGTTCTGCAAAATCACGGAGTTCCATGAATGGCGGGGCGAAGTTTACCGGATTCCAAAAGGGTGAACCACGGAAAACACGGAAGGCACGGAAAGAGAAAAATCATGGACCGCCTTTCCGTGTCTTCCGTCTCTTCCGCAGTTAAAAAATCCTGCTCAAGTCCCGGCCGCAAGAGCCGATAATCCTGACATGCAACACACGGTGCTGATTATTGACGACGACGAGAAGTTGCGCTCGTTCGTGACCTCCGCCCTCGAAGCCGTGGGCATCAAAACATTTTGCGCCGAGACCGCCGAGGAAGGCATCAGCCTCGCCCTGTTGAATCCGCCCGACCTCGTGCTCTGCGACGTGGTGCTCCCGGACGCGCTGGGCTTCGAGGCCGCGCGCACGCTGAACGACAATCCCATCACCAGCAACGTGCCGGTGGTGCTGATGACTGGCTACCCCTACATGCGCTCGAACGGCGCGAGCGCGCAATGGCGTCTGCTCTCCAAGCCGTTCTCGATGAACAGCATGTTGCACACGGTGGCGGGCGTGCTGCGCTCGGCGCTCAAGCAGGCGGCGAGGAACTAGGCCGCCCCCGGCTTCCGATTTTCGCTTTCCCTTCCGAGTCCTGTACTCATCGCCCCGAAGTGTCCGTTCCTGATCCGCTCGGTCAGGTCTGCGCCCTTCCTGCGCGGGCCAAAGGGCTGCCTCGTGGCCCGCTAAAAAAATCATTCCGCCACTTCTAATGAGTTGCAACGCTCCCCCGGTTCACCGAGAAGTTGCGCCCTTTTTTATTTATGGCCAAAGCAAAGAACGAAGCCCAGTTGTTGAACTTGTTAAAGTCTGTGCTGCCCAAGGCGGTGCCGGACGCGAAGCTCGCGCAGCTCATTTACGCCGCGCTGGAAAAAGAAATCGCCTCCACGGAGCGCGCCGTGCATTTCGAGAAATTCTGCAAGAAGGTCGAGCTGCCGGATTTGCAGAAGGACAGCCTGGAGCAGGTGAAGGAGCAGTTCGAGGCGTCCTTCGGCAAAGGCATGGTCTCGGTGGTGCCGCACTCCGGCAAGAAGGCCGCGACCATCGAAGTCATCACGCCCAAAGGAACGTTTGAAGGCACGGTCCAAGTCGGACCGAAAGCGCCGGAGGAAGGCGACGACGAAACCGTGAAGCCGAAGTTCGTCCCCTTCCCCGTCAGCCTGCCCAGCGATCCCGAACTCGTCTGGCTGCTCGGGCGCGACGAACGCATGACGCCCGACGACGCCTTGATCGCGCTGGCGAAAGTGCAGGACAGCTTCTGGGAATCGAAAGCCGGCCAGCAGCATTTGCAGAAGCGCACCGAGCGCACGTTCCCTGAATTCATCACGAAGGTGCCGGGCAAAGTCCTCACCGAAGCCGGACTCAAGCGCCACTACAAGGAGCCGGAACCGGTGAAGCAGATCAAAGTGCTCAAGCCGCGGAAGCAGGAGTGACTTGGGGAATTACGAATGACGAATTTGGAATAATGAAGCAGGTGCCAAGACGGGCCACGACTGTTATGCTCTCGTCATGAAAACCTTGTTGCATTTCACGCTGGCCTGCGCGGTGTCGTTGCTCGCGGGCTGTGGCACGACGACGGAGTTGTCCGCCGCCGAACCGGCGAAGCCTTTGACCGGCACGGAATGGAAGCTCGCCGAGATCGACGGCAAAACAGTCGCCGCCAGCGAGGGCTTGCGCACGCCGACGCTGCAACTGGATTCCACGGCGAAGCGCGCGAGCGGGACCAGCGGCATCAATCGATTTTTCGGCAGCTACGACTCGAGCGGGGCGGCCCTGAAGTTCGGCCCGCTCGCGGGCACGAAGATGGGCGGGCCACCGGCCGCGATGGCCGCCGAGAGTGCTTTCCTCAAGGCGATGGCCAGCGTGACTTCGTTCAGCATCGTGAGTAATCGGCTGGAATTGAAAGCGGGCGACAAGACGGTGCTGCGTTTCCAGAGTCAGTGACGGCCTCGCCTCGCAGCGCGAGACTTTCCACCTGACCACACCAAAATACGAATTGCTAGGTTTGCCCGGGGCGTTCCCCTAACTTGATCCTGTGGGTGCTACACCATCATTACTTTCTGCGAACGAACTCCAGTTGTCGTTCGGCTATCAACGTCTGCTCGAAGGCGTGACCCTCGCGGTCGCGCCGGGGGAAAAGGTCGGACTCGTCGGGCGCAATGGCTGCGGGAAAACCTCGCTGCTGAAGATCCTCGCGGGCGAGATGACCGCGGACGCGGGCGAAATCTTTCGCCGGCGCGAGCTGCGCATCGGCTACCTGCCGCAGGAGTTTGAACTCGATGGCACGAAGACCGTGCTCCAGAACATCGAGGCGGGCGCGGCGGACTTGATCGAGTGGCTGCGCCGCTACGAGACCGGCGATGGCTCCGAAGCGGAACTCGGCGAAATCCTCCACCACATCGAACACGCCGACGGCTGGAATCTCCAGACGCGCATCAAGTCCGAGGCCGACGCGCTCGGCGTGGCCCCGATGGACACCCTGGTCTCGACACTTTCCGGCGGCGAGAAACGCCGCGTCGCGCTCTGCCGCGCCCTGGCCTCGCAGCCCGACTTGCTGCTGCTCGACGAACCGACCAACCATCTCGATGCCGAGACGATTCGCTGGCTGGAAAATTGCCTCCGCGACTTTCCCGGTGCCGTCATCTTCGTCACGCATGATCGTTACTTCCTCGATGTCATCGCCACGCGGGTGATCGAGATCGCGGATGGCCGCGCGTTTTCGCACCCCGGGAATTACACCGCGTATCTCGAATCGAAGGCCATTCGCCAGGGCATCGCAGAGCAGTCCGAGCGCCGCCGCCAGCGTTTCCTCAAGGGCGAGCTCGCGTGGGTCCGCTCTGGCGCGCGCGCGCAGCGCACCAAGGCGCAGCACCGGATGCGCGGCTATTACGAGATGGCCGGCCAGGCCGCGCCGCCCGAGGAGCGCGAGATGGATCTGCTCATTCCGCCCGCGAAGGACATTGGCAACACCGTGGTGGATTTCGAGAAGGCGGGCGCAAAAGTCGGGGAGGGTGCGGACGAACGCTGGCTCTTTCGTCAGCTCAATCTTTCGCTTAAGCCCGGCCAATGCACCGGCGTCATCGGGCGCAATGGCGTGGGCAAGACCACGCTGCTCCGCATGTGCCTCGGCGAACGCGCACCCGACGAAGGCACGGCCAAGACCGGGCGACAGGTGAAGTTCAACTACGTGGATCAGTCGCGCATGCAGCTCGACGACACCAAGACCGTCATCGAACAAATCTCCGACGGCGGCGAGACGGTGGTGTTCGGCGACGAGCGGTTGAGCGCGCGCGGTTACTTGCGCCGGTTTCTGTTCGCCGATGATCGGGCGAACGAACCCATCAGCAAACTATCCGGCGGCGAGCGCGCGCGGCTCATGCTCGCGAAAGTCCTGAAGCGCGGGGGCAACATGATCGTGCTCGACGAGCCGACGAACGATCTCGATCTGCCCAGCCTGCGCATGCTCGAAGAGGCGCTGGTGGATTTCGAGGGCAGCGTGCTCGTGGTCAGCCATGACCGCTACTTCCTCGACCGCATCTGCGATCAGATCATTTCCTTCGAGGATGGCGGCGTATTCGTGCAGCCGGGCAACTACTCCTACTACCTGGAGAAGAAACTGGAACGCGAGCAACGGCTGAAAGCACCCAAGTGGGAAGCCCCGCGCAGTGATGCGTCGGTCCAAAAAGAAACTCCGCTCGCAGCGCGAGCGGAGCCACCACGCACGCGCAAGCTCAGCTTCAAGGAACAGCGCGAACTCGACGGCATGGAAGCCACCGTCCTCAAGGCGGAAGCGCGCGTCACCGAGGTCGAGGCCACGCTGAACGACCCCGCCTTCTTCGCCACCCGCGGACGCGAAGCCACCCAACTCATCAACGAACTCGACCAGACCAAGGCCGAAATCACCCGCCTCTACGCCCGCTGGGCCGAGCTGGATGCGATTGGGAAGTAGTCGGAGCGCGGACCGCCGAGTCCGCGTGTTTCAGTGATGCCGGAGTGGGGAAGCATAGCGTCGCCGCAACAATTACGATCACGCAGACTCGGCGGTCCGCGCCGCTCACTCCCGCAAACTCACCTTGTCCGCCGTGGGAAAATCGGTCGGAACCTTTTGCGTGACCTTCCCCGTCGCCGCCCATTCGGTCCCGCGCTGGAAAGTAGTGATGAAGCCCACGCACTTCTGCGCGGTGAGGTCCTTCCCGTTGTTGTGCCCGAGCGCGGTGTGGAAGACGCGGCCCTCGCCAAAGCGGATGGCCATCAGCATGGGTTCGTGTTCGCCGGAGCCGCCGGACTCCTTCGTGGAAAGGGCACTGGCGAGCACCGTCACGTTCTTCGCCGGGCCGCGCAGGCGGTCGTAGAGTTCGTCCTTGGCGTGCAGCCATTGCGCGGGCAGACCGGCCATGATCGGATGCTCCGGCACGCGCGTGCCAGGACGAAGGCGTGCTGCTGTCCGTGACTGCCGCCGCGCCCCGCCGTGGGGTCGTGGACAAACTTCCCATCCCGCAGGCGCAGGTAGGGGCCGGACTTTTCATTGCGCCCCTCCCAGCCGCCCACGCCGATCATTTCGTTGTATTCGGGCCATTGGGCGAAAGCGTTGTCCGCCGCGTGGACGCTGACGAAGCCGCCGCCGTTCTTCACAAAGGCGACGAAGTCCGCCTGTGTCTCCGGCGACCACAGCGGGCCGTTGTAGTTCGAGATGAGAACGCGGTATTTTTTGAACTCCGGTTTGAACGCGGTCATGTCGCCGCCCTTCGCCGGCGTGGTCGCAATGTCCACCGTGAACAGGCCGGTGTCCTCCAGCACCTTCTTCAGGTGCGGCGTGGTGGATTTGAAATCGTGATTGTTCTGCCCGTCGATGATGAGCGCGCGCAACGCGGCGGCGGGGAGCGGCAAGGCGGCCACAAGCGCGGCCAGGAGCAAAGTGAGTTTCATGGGTGAAGGATGGCGAGGCGGCGCGCGAGTGCAAGCTTGAGCTTGGCGGCTACACACGGTGGTCGGGAAGCGCGCGGACGACAAATGTTGTGGTTGCCGACGAGAGCGCGACGTTGACACGCGATTTCTCAGCGCATAGTTTCGCGCATCGCTTTAGCCCGTTTAGGACAGTAGGAATACAAAACACATGTTGCTGCGTATTAGTTTAATCCTCGCGATTCTGGTGGGAGCCGGAACGATCTTCGTCACGCAAAAAATGGCGCGCGAGCACTTCACCGCCATCCGCGATGTCCGCGATGAAAACATCAAGGGCCGCGCTACTGAGAAAACCCGCGCCGACAAGAGTGAACGCGAACATACCGCCACCAAGCAGGTGCTGACGCAGACCAAGGACACCCTCACCAAGACCGAGGAAACGTTGAGCGGCACACAGCAGCAGCTCACCACCGCGCAGGACGCGCTGGCCAAGACGAAAGCCGACCTCTCCAAAGCCATCGAAGACCGCAAGGCGGCGCAGGCCGAACTCGCGAAATGGGAAAGCACCGGCTACAAACCCGAGGGCATCAAGACCTTGGCGGACAACTTGAAGAGCACCCAGGACGCGGTCGCCGCGCTGGAGGATGAGAAGAAGATTTTGAACCGCAACATCGTGGTGCTAGAGAACAAGCTAAAGATCATCTTGGGCGAGGAAGATTACGTCGTGAAACTCCCGCCGGACACCAAAGGCACCGTCCTGACCGTTGATCCGAAATGGAACTTCGTCGTCCTCGACCTCGGCTCAGACAAGGGCATGCTGGAAGGCGGCGTGCTCATGGTCCATCGCAACAGCAAACTGGTGGGCAAGGTGCGGATTAAAGAAGTCATGGCCAACCGCAGCGTGGCCAACCTCATGTCCGGCTGGAAGCTCGGCGATATCGAGGAAGGCGACCAAGTCCTCTACTGACATGTCCGCGTTACGCTTCATTTTCTGCCTCGTCGCCGCCCTGCTCTGCTCCGGCTGCCACACCACCGAGTCCGAAAACGCCTCCGACCGCCCGTGGAACGCGCAGCAAGGCTGGCAGCATGGCCTGCCCAGCAGCATCAATCAGGGGCGGTAATTGCTGCGACCGTGGAGCGTGTCCTTGCCCTTGCCGGCTTCTAGAAAAGTAACCAGTAAAACAGTGATCAGTAATCACCGGTGGCCTGCACCGATCACTGATTACTGATTACTCTCCCTCAGTTCGCCTCGGCAATTGACAGCGCGCACGCGCATTCGCACTCTCACGTCATGTCGAAATCCGCTCTCGGTCGTGGGCTTGGCGCGCTGCTCGGAGCGCCTTCGGCGCGGCCCGCTGTGCCCGCGCCTGCGCCCGGCGCAACGGTGATGGTTGCGAAACCGTCCGCCGCTCCGGCCAGCGATCCGCGCGACCGCGTGCTGCGCGTGAAGCTCGAAAAAATCCGCCCCAGCCCGATGCAGCCGCGCAAGGAATTCCCCGCCGAGGCGTTGCAGGAACTTGCCGATTCGATCAAGGAACAGGGCATCATCCAGCCGCTCATCGTGCGCGACCGGCAGACGCATTACGAACTCATCGCGGGCGAACGCCGCTGGCGCGCGTCGCAGTTGCTGAATCTCGCGGAGGTGCCCGTCATCGTCCGCGAAGCCGATGACCGCGCCGTGCTCGAACTAGCGCTCATTGAAAATCTCCAGCGCGAAAATCTAAACCCGATGGAAGAGGCGCTGGGCTACGCGCAGTTGATTGGCCAGTTCGCGCTGCGCCAGGAAGACGTGGGACTGAAGGTCGGCAAAAGCCGCGTGGCGGTCGCCAATTCATTGCGCCTCCTGAAGCTCGCCCCGGACGTGCAAGTCCTGGTGCGCGATGGACGCCTCTCCGTCGGTCACGCCAAGGTGATTCTCGGCCTGCCCTTGGCCGCGCAGCAGAAGCTCGCCACCGAGCGCGTGCTCAAGGACGGACTCACCGTGCGCCAGACCGAGGAACTCGTCTCGCGCCTGCAAAACCAGCCGAACATCACACCCGGCAAGACGAACCACGGCGTGACCATCACCAGCCGCGATACGCATGTGGTGGCGGTGGAAAACAAATTGCGCGAACGTCTCGGCACCAAAGTCCAGTTGCGCTACCGCGCCGGCAAAGGCTCGATGGAAGTGAAATTCTTCAACGACGCGGATCTCGATCGCATCCTCGGCATCCTCGGCGTGAAGCTCGACTGACATGCACTCCCCGCAGGAACTCCGCGAACAATGCGCCAAGCGCCTTCTCGCCTCGGTCGAGCGCGCCAGTCACCTGACTTCCTTCATCGGGCTGGACGGTTTCGTGGACGAGATCATCCATCTCGTGGACGTGCGGCATGACTCGGAGACCTTCGAGCGCATCCCCAGCATCACTAAACTTTCCGAACGCCTCGCCGGCGCCGCGGGCAAGAGCACGAACATCGAAGCCGTGGTGCAACGCGTGAAACTCGGTGGCAACGGCCCGATCATGGCCCACGCGCTCTCGCGTTTCGGCGTGGCCGTCACGTATGTCGGCGCGCTGGGCTACCCTACTCTGCACCCGGTGTTCACCGATTTCGCGGCGCATGCGGAAGTGCATTCCATCGCGCCGCCTGGACACACCGACGCTTACGAATTCGAGGACGGAAAAGTCCTCGTCGGCAAGACGACGCAACTCGGCGAAATTACTTGGGAGAACATTCAGGTGCGCTTCGGGCGAAAGAAATTCGCCGACCATTTCTTCGGCAGCGACCTCGTGGCCTTTGTGAACTGGACGATGATTCCCTTCATGAGCGACATCTGGGAATCCATCCAGAACGAGCTTTGCCCCGCGAGCAAGGAGCCGCGCCGGAAAATTTTCTTCGACCTCGCGGACCCGGAGAAGCGCACGCACGACGACCTGCGCCGCGCGCTGAAACTCATCGAAAAATTCCGCACCTACTTCGACGTCATCGTCGGCCTGAACGAAAAGGAGGCGTGGGAAGTCGGCGCGGTGCTGGGCTTCAGCCCCGAGGCGCGCACGCGCAGCGCGCTGGCGCAACTGGTGCGCGACATCCGCGCCGCGACCAACATGGACACGCTGGTCGTGCATCCCGTGAGTTTTGCGCTGGCGATCAGCAAGGGCGGCGAGTGCGAGATTGTGGACGGCCCGTTCATCCCCAAGCCGTTGATCACGACAGGCGCGGGTGATCATTTCAACGCCGGTTTCTGCCTCGGCAAAGTCCTGGGCTTCGACGACGAGATGTCCGTGCTCGTGGGCGTGACGACCAGCGGATCGTACGTGCGGACGGCGCAAAGCCCGCGCCTCAGTGACCTCGTCGCCCTGCTGCGCGACTGGCCGGTTAAGGACTCTTGAAACTCCCCATCACCAAATACGGCGACCCGGTGCTCCGCCGCAAAGGCGCGCGCGTCGAGACGATTACTCCCGAGATTAAAAAACTCGTCGCCGACATGTTCGACACGATGTACGACGCGCACGGCGTCGGCCTCGCCGCGCAGCAGGTCGGACACGCGCTGCAACTCACGGTCATCGACGTGCGCGGCATCAAGGATCGCCCCTCAACGATGGAAGTGGGCGGCAAGTCCGTTGATCCCGAGGCCCACATGCCGCTCGTGCTGATCAATCCTGAATTGAAGCCCGGTGCGGAGACGATCCAAGGCGGAGAAGGTTGCCTCAGTTTCCCCGAAGTCTTTGCCGACATCACGCGACCCGCTGAAGTCGAAGTCAGCGCCAGCAACGAGAAGGGGGAGAAGGTTTCCTTCCGCGCCGGCGGTTTGCTGGCGAAGGCGGTGCAGCACGAGTTCGACCACTTGCAGGGGATACTTTTCATTGATCGCATGACCACGGAGACCAAGAAGGAGTTGAAGCCGGAACTCGAATTAATCGCGGAGGAGACGAAGGCGGCGTTGAAGAAGAAGCGGTGATTTCGGAGCACCAAGGCGTGAGGGTCTTTTTCCTGGCCGAGCAATCCCGGGCACTGCGTGATTAAAATTTCCACCCGAACAGGCGCTTGATTTTCCGTTGCCGCTCCTCGCCCGTCTTGGGGTTGGACATTTCGCGGGCCGCGATTCTGAACATCACGCTGCTGAACCAGAACGCCACGTCCGCCTCGGTTTTCAAATTACGCCCCACCTCCTCCTTCACACCCACCTCGATCAGATCGTTGTTTCGTGCGTCGCCTTCGTCGGTAATGCGGATTTTTCCGACCGTCAGATAGAGCGCGTCGATGCCACCGAAGTCCACGCCGGGCACGCCTCCGCCGCCGTCCTTTTTGGCAGATTTTTCCTTCGAGAGCTTCTGCATCATTTCGAGGTTCGTCTTGCCGCTCTTGTTTTTCACGATGTGGACCTCGGCGAGATTCAGGCGCACGGTTTTGAAACGCAGCTTGCCGGATTTCAAATCATCCGTGGTGTATTCGACCCGCAGTTCCGGCATTTCGAGAAAGGTGCTGCCGCCGAAGTCATCCGTGTTGTAGAGCTTCAGTCCCTCGACGTTCACCACCGGCGTCGCGAGGCCGATCTCCATCTTCGCGATCTTCGCGTCCAGGCCGGTGTTCTGGCGGAGACTTCGCTCAGTGAGCGACTTGGCGATGACGTCCTTCAACACCACCGCCACCACCGCCAGCACCACGACGAGAAAGAAGAGCGCCACACAGAGGCGGAGGAGCCAGCGGAAAAAAGTTTTCATCACGTTCGTTGCCAGTTGTCGGACGCACACGACGGCAAGTCCAATGGAAATTATCCCGGCATAGAAAAGCAAAATCTTGAGGATATGGCAACAGAGCCATACGTTGCGCCCTGTGAAGATGACACTGCACATCAATGACAAATTGCTCGCCAGAGTGATGGCCGCAGCGGGAACGGACAGCAAGACGCGCGCGGTTGATCTGGCGCTCCGGGAGATGGATCGAAGAGCCAAGCTCGTCGCCCTGACCAGGGAAGGCTTGGGTGCAACACCGGATGAACTGCGCGACGCGGTGGATCCGGCTTACGACTTGGAAGCGATGCGGCAGCGTGAAACTCCCATGACTTATGGCCGCAAGCCCCGTTCTCGCCGATAGCAGTTACTACATCCGCTCCTTGCGCGAGCGACGGGATCCTTTGCAAGAACTCACCCTCGCCGCCGCCACGCGCGACGTGGCGATCTGCGGCATGGTGCGCTGTGAAGTGGGACGCGCCCTGCGCAGCGAACTGCTATTGGAGAAATTCCACAATTCCTGGGACGTAATGATCAACATTCCGACAGACAACCGGCTTTGGGCGGATGCGGAGCGGTCGCTGTGGGAACTGGACCGGCGCGGAATCATCGTCTCGCTCACCGACATGGTCATCGCCTGCTGCGCCAAACGGATCGGGGCCGTGGTGTTGACGCACGACAAGGGGTTTGAATTGATTCCCGGAGTTCGCAGCGCGTCGAAACTGGATATTTGAATGAACTGCGAGCATGTGAATTTTCAAATGAACCGGCGCGACTTCTTCGGTCGCTTCGCGCTGGGCATGGGCGGCATGGCCCTGTTTGGGTTGTTGAACCGCGACGGTCGCGCGGCCGGGTTGAACCCGTTCAAGGGCATCCTCGACCAGCCACACTTCCCGCCCAAGGCCAAACGCATCATCTATCTGTTCATGAGCGGCGGGCCGTCGCAGCACGACTTGTTTGATTACAAGCCGCTGCTGAACAAGTTGAACGGGCAAGACCTGCCGGAGAGCGTGCGCGGCGGGCAGAGGCTCACCGGCATGTCGGGCCATCAAGCCACGCTGCCGCTCGCGGGTTCGATTTTCAAATTCGCGCAGCACGGGCAGAGCGGCGCGTGGGTCAGCGAGTTGATGCCGCACACGGCCAAGATGGTGGATGAACTCTGCTTCATCCGCTCGATGCACACCGAGCACATCAACCACGATCCGGCGATCACGTTTTTCCAAACCGGCCATCAATTGCCTGGGCGTCCGTCGATGGGCGCGTGGTTGAGTTACGGACTGGGCAGCGCCAATGAAAATCTCCCCGGCTTCGTCGTGCTCATCTCGAAGGACCGCATTGATCAGCCGCTCTACTCTCGGCTCTGGGGCAATGGATTTCTCTCCAGCATTCATCAGGGCGTGCAATTTCGCGCGGGCAAAGACCCGGTGTTGTTCCTGAAAAATCCTGACGGCATTACGGCCGCAGGCCGGCGTCAGATGCTGGATCGGCTGGCGGAATTGCACGCGCATCAATTCGAAGACTTGGGCGATCCCGAAATCAATTCGCGCGTGGCGCAATACGAGATGGCCTACCGGATGCAAACCAGCGTGCCGGACGTGATGGACTTGTCGAAGGAGACGGAAGCGACGTTCGAGCTTTACGGAAAGGAAGCGCGCGAGCCGGGCACCTTCGCCGCGAACTGCCTGCTCGCGCGCCGACTCGCGGAGCGCGATGTGCGTTTCATCCAGCTTTATCATCCGGGCTGGGATCATCACGGAGGGCTGCCGGGCGGCATTAGTCGTCAGGCGAAAGATGTGGACCAAGCGTGCTATGCGCTGGTGCAGGATTTGAAACAGCGCGGGCTGCTCGACGACACGCTCGTGGTGTGGGGCGGGGAATTTGGGCGCACGAATTATTCTCAAGGCAAACTTACGGCCACCGACTACGGACGCGATCATCATCCGCGCTGCTTCACGATCTGGATGTGCGGCGGTGGTGTGAAGAAGGGCGTGACCTACGGCGCGACCGACGATTACGGCTACAACGTGGCGGAAAATCCCGTGGACGTTCACGACCTGCACGCGACCATTCTGCACCAACTCGGACTCGACCACGAAAAGCTCACGTACAAATTTCAAGGCCGCTACTACCGGCTCACCGACGTGAGCGGCAAAATTGTGAAGAGCGTTCTGGCCTAGCACGGCCTCGGGACTTTCCGCCCGCGATCTCGTCCCTCTTCATCTGCACATCTCTGCACTCGGCACAACCAATTTGTTGACCGCATCGTAAAAGCAATGTTATCCACCGGCCATTCACACGTTATTCACAAACGAATGACGGAGAATTTAGGCGGAGAACAAAACCATGCTCACCTTCATTCTGATAGGCGGATTGGTCTGGCTGGCTGTGGCGCTGGTCTTCGTGCTGGCGCTCGCGGCGGCGGCCAGGAAACAGGTGTCCCCTGTCGCGGTGAACTCTCCCGTCGAGTCTCACGAGCAGGAAATCTCAGCCACGCCTGCACCTGAAGTCGCTCCTTCTCCGGCTCGTCATTCGGCTCCCCTCGGCGAACCCGTCGCCACGTAGCTTCCACTTCTGCGGCTTCTCGCCCAGAGCTTGAGATTGGCATTTCCCCGCTCATGCCCAACATTCCGCGCCTCATGAGTTTTTACGACAAGCTGAAATTCAACGCGGATGGACTGATCCCGGCCATCATCCAGGAACAATTCACCGGGCGCGTGCTGATGATGGCGTGGATGAATCGCGCGTCGCTGGAGACAACCATCGCGACGGGAAGGACGCATTTCTGGAGCCGCTCGCGGCAGAAGTTTTGGATGAAGGGCGAGGAGAGCGGCCACACGCAGAAGGTCAAAGACCTCGCGTTTGATTGCGACGGAGACACGCTGCTGATTCAAGTGGAGCAAGTCGGCGCAGCCTGTCACGAAGGCTATCAATCGTGCTTCTTCCGTTCGGTGGAAGGCAGCGGGGTGGATTTCAAAATCACCGAGCCAATGCTGAAAGCGCCGGGCGAAATATACGCGAAGAAGTAGGTTCGGCAGTTTCGTCGCGGCGGCGTTCCAGAGAAACGCCGCCGCAGAAAATCCCGAAGCGGCGGACTACACCAACTTCTTCAGCCGTGCGTCCTCGGAGAGCTTTTTCACCAGGTCCTTGATCTTCTGCGCCTGGCTCTTGTGCGCGAGCAGCACGGCGTCATCAGTCTGCACGAGGATCGAGTCGCGCATCCCGACGACGGCGATGGGCGTGCGGTTCTTGGTTCGCGCGTCGAAGATGATGTTGCGTGCGGCATCCACATGAATGAAATCGCCGACGGCGCAGTTGCCCTCCGCGTCCGGCTTGAGATGCCGCGCCAGTGCGGGCCACGCGCCGAGGTCATCCCACGCAAAAGCGCCGTCCGCACAAATGACGTTTTGCGCGTGTTCCATGAGCGCGTAATCAATGGAGACTTTTTTGATCGCCGGATATTCCTTCGCGAGAATCTTGTTCAACTTCGCCGGATTCTTCGCGGCGGCGAACCACCGCTGGCAGGCGTCGTACATTTCCGGCTGATGCTTCTGCAACCCTTCCGTGACCGTCACGAAGGACCAGATGAACATGCCGGCGTTCCAGCGGTAGTGGCCGCTATTCACGTATTCGAGCGCCTTTTCCAGATTCGGCTTCTCCACGAAACGCTCGGCACGGAAGAAGGTGGTCTTGTAAGGCTTTGCGCCTTGCGGCGGCGGGAGCGGCTCGCCGGTCTGAATGTAGCCGTAGCCCGTGGCCGGCTCGGTGGGCTTGATGCCGATGGTGACGATGGCCCGCCCGCGTGAGGCCAGATCGAAACAGTCGCTCAAGACCTGCTGGAATTTTTTTTCGTCGGGAATGACGTGGTCCGCCGGCAGCACGGCCATGACACCCGTCGTGGAACGCGCGCCCACGAGCGCCGCGCCGAGCGTGACCGCCGCGCATGTGTCGCGACCGACCGGTTCGGCGACCACGTTGTCCTTCGGAAGCTTGGGCAACTGCCGCCGCACTTCCGGCGCCTGCACCGCGTTGGTGATGATGAAAATGTTTTTCAGTGGCACGACGGGCAGCACGCGCTGAACGGCCTGCTGCAGGAAGGAAGTCTTGCCAAGCAGAGTGATGAGCTGCTTGGGCGTCTTCTCGCGGCTGATCGGCCAAAAGCGCTCGCCGCGCCCGCCGGCCATGATGATGACGAACCGATCCGAGTTATTAGTTTTAGCTTTCATCAGAACTTTTTTCAGTTTGTAGCCTATCGACGCAACCCGGCCCGGACTTTACGGTTTCACGGCCCGCGCCAGCGAGCGCACGAACTCATTCACCACCGGCACGAGGTCCGCGCTGTGACCGTGCTCGGCGATTTGCTGCACGATGGCGCTGCCCACCACGATGGCCTCGGCGTGCTGGGCCACGAGCTTCGCCTGCTCGGGATTCGAGATGCCGAAGCCGACGGCGATGGGCAGACTCGTGTGCGCGCGAATCTTTGCGGTCATGCTCGCGATGGTGTCGGAGACTTTGCTCTGCATCCCGGTCACGCCCTCGCGGGAGACGTAATAAATAAAACCGCGCGCCCGCCTGGCGATCAGTTCCATGCGTTCCTCGGGCGTGGTGGGCGCGATCAGGTAGATGTTCCGCAACCCCGCCTCCGCCATCAGCGCCTCGTAGTTCTCAGACTCTTCCGGCGGCAAATCGAGAACGAGCAGACCATCCACACCTGCGCGCGCCGCGTCGCCAATAAACTGCTTCATGCCCTGCTTGTGAATGAGGTTGAAGTAAATGTAGAGGACGATGGGAACCTGAGATTCGCGGCGAATGGCGGTGACCGTTTCCAAAACCTTCTTGGGCGTGGTGCCAGATTCGAGTCCGCGCTGGGCGGCGAGTTGGTTGACCAGACCATCGGCCAGCGGGTCGCTGAACGGCACACCAAGTTCCAGCACGTCCACGCCGGCCTGGTCAAACGCGAGCGCGAGCTGACGCGTGGCTTCGAGCGTCGGATCCCCGGCCCCGATATAGACGACGAAACCCTTTTGCTGTGCGGCCCGCAACTGCGCGAACCGTTGGTCGATGCGATTCATTGGCGGCGGAGAGTGCCGGAACAAATTTCAAAATCCAAAATCCAAAATCCAAACAAATTCCAAACGGACGGGGCGGAAGCAGCACTGAACCGGAACGATGCAGTTAAAGCCTCACGCCAAGGCCGCGAAGGAGAGGGCGAACTCGGACGGACTGGCCCGGGAAGGAAAAGCACATTTTCGTGAAAATTCTCCACAGATCAGAGCGTCAATTCCTTTGCGCCCTTCGCGGCCTTGGCGTGAGGCATTGCGGATTCCAACTGCATGGTTCCGGCTGAAAGTTGAGTTGGCAGGTCGGCGGGGAGAAAGCGGCGCTAAAGCGACCGCACTCCAAACGCTGTCGCGCTGGATTAAACGCCCTTGGTCGCGCGGCGCATTTGGAGTTTGGGTTTTGGAGTTTGTTTGGAGTTTGGAGTTTGGAGTTTGGAGTTTTCCTTCTGGTTCATCTCCCACGCCAGCCGCAATCCTTTCAACGTCAGCAGCGGATCAACCGCCGAGATCTCCGGCAGCTTCTTGGCCATGAGTTTCGCGTAGCCACCCGTCGCGACGACGGGCAAGTGACGGCATTTCAATTCCTCTTTCAGCTTCCCGATCAGTTCCCGAATCAAACCGCGATAGCCATGCACCGCGCCGATGAGCATCGCCTGTTCGGTGCTCTTGCCGACCGCGCCAGTCACTTCGCAAATTTTGATTTCCGGCAGCAGCGCGGTCTTCTCGTGCAAGTAACTGGTCATCGCCGCCAGCCCCGGTGCGATGATGCCGCCGATGTAATCGCCGCGCCGGTTCACCACGTCAAACGTCACCGCCGTGCCGAAGTCCACGACCACGACGGGCGCACCGAACAAGGCGCGTGCCGCGATGGCATTCGCCAGCCGGTCGGGGCCAATGGTGTGAGGTGCCGGGTAATCAATGCCGATGCCGCGTACGGTTTCATGGGTGAGTTGAAAAGGCCTCAGCTTCCACGCGCGCCGCACTTGCCGCCCGGCGAACACCGTGGCCCTTGGCACCACGCTGCACAAGGCGACGCCGGTGATGGCCCGCCCCTCCGCCGCGCGCGCGAGCGTGTCCACCGCGCGACCACTGCGCCACGCCGGAGTGGGCAGCACGCCGGGATGAACCACTTTGCCTGCGCGCGCGAAGCCGAAGTGCGTGTGGGTGTTTCCGATGTCGAGCAGCAAGAGCACGCCGAAGTGTGCGGCGCGGCGCGCGGAGTGGGAAGCCGGAAGCGAAATGGAAGAAAATTACATCCGTTTGCCGACTGGGCAGGGCTGACGCATCTTAACTGGCGAGGAGTTGGCGGAGGTAATCGGGGTCGAGGGTGGCGCGCAGGCGCTGGCTCTTGAGGCTGCGTTTGTTTTCCTTGTCCTGCCGCAAGAGGTTGATGGCCACCCGCCGGGTGGCG
>JBBQYK010000036.1:0-19326 GCA_038208765.1 Verrucomicrobiota bacterium | reverse complement strand
TCCCTCTCCTCGGTGGAGAGGGCCGGGGTGAGGGCGGGCCTCCGAAGAACCGTTCGCTCATGATCATTTCACGCTGGCCGTGATCCAATCCAGGTAACGTTTCGTCCCGCTGACGAGCGGGAGCACGACGAACTCCGGCGTGTCGTAGGGATGAGTTTCCAAAATGAATTTCTCGAAGGCTGGCAGCTTGCGCTTCGTGGTCTTGCACACCAGCAAGATTTCCGTGCCGGACTCGATCTGCCCCTGCCACCAATAGTGCGACTCGATTTTCGGCACGAGGTTCGCGCAGGCGATCAGTTTCGCACGCAAAGCGCCGCGCGCGAGCCGCCGCGCGGCGCGCAGGTCGGGCGCGGTCACGAGGACGAGGGCAAAGGTCGCGGCGGATTTCACGCCGAGGACTTAGCCACAAACGGGCGCAGGGCCGCACGCAGAAAGAGCAGGAAGGCCAGCTTCGGCAGGGGCTGGGCGGGCGCGGCGCTCCGCGCCCAATTTCATTTTCCGATCCGCTGCAATTCCGCTGCGATCAGTTCCGGTTGTTGCAGGATCTGCACGCGCAGCTTCCGCGCCTCGTCTTCGATCTGGGTGGCCGTGGCGCGGTCGGGCGCGGCGGCCACGAGTTTCTGCGCGAGCGCGGCGAGGCGGTTGGTGAGCGTCTCCACCTGCCAAACTTTGGTTTCTAATTCCTGAAGGCTTGCGCGGTAGTTCT
The DNA here is from genome assembly GCA_038208765.1 of Verrucomicrobiota bacterium. Classification (GTDB taxonomy): domain Bacteria; phylum Verrucomicrobiota; class Verrucomicrobiia; order Limisphaerales; family SIBH01; genus JANNGC01. Next base: position 18,620 of record JBBQYK010000036.1, on the reverse strand, counting down.
TTTGAAATTCTGGCAGCTCCCACAACGCCTTGACCAGCAAGCTGTCTTGCGGCGGCGTGAATGCGGCCTTGCCAAACGTCGCGTCCAGTCCGTGCGGCATGAACAGCATCCGCCCCGTCTTGGGTTGGTGATAAACTCGGTAGTTGTTCTTCTTGAACGCGTAGCCGTCCACGCTGCCGAGCAGCATTTCCATGGCGACGAAGCGCGTGAATTGGTCGACATCCAGAATGGCGCTGAGTTTCGTCAGGCGCTCGGCGCTCGGTGCGCGCGCGGCGGCGCCGAGCGCCTGCAAATCCTTCTGCGAAAGGTCGTCGCCATTCTCCTGATCGAGATGCTGGTCAATGTCCTTCGTCTCGCCTTCGTAAAGATTGCCGCCCGCGAAGCCGAACTCGCGCTTGAGAAAACCTTTGTTCACGCCTTCGACGAGATTGTAGAAGCCCAGCTCGCGCCCGTTCAGTTGCACGCGCACGCTGGCCACGCGCGCGGCGGTCAGGCCGGCGTCGTGAAACAACTGCGCGGCCAGCACCTCGCGCATGTAGCTGGGGTCTTGCAGGCAGTTGTTCAGGTTCACCTTGCTCAAGCCGTGAAACTCCTGCCCGCTCGTGAACTCGTTGAATTTGAGCGACAAGCCCGGCTTGCGATCAATGGGCTGAAAGGAGGAGTGGCCTTTCAAGCGCACGCCCACCTCGCGCCAGGTGGTGGTGCCGTCGCGCACGGTGGCGCGGACGTAATCGCGCTGACCGAGCTTGAAAGCGGGCAGGCTCGACGCGGGAATTTCGATCTGGAGCGTGTGGACGCGGCCCTCGTTAAAGAAGGGTTCCGACGCGTCCGATTTGTTCGCGGCGCGCAAGGGCGCGAGCGAGACAATCAGAACCACCAGCATGAAGGAACGTTTCCACATGGTCTTTCCTGACGGGGCGCGCAGGCGAATGATTCGCACATCTTGCGCCGTCACCGACATTTTACAGTCGGCCGTTACGGAGTCCGCACTTCGTCACCGGCTTGCAGCGTGCCGGACGTGATGTCGGCGACCCGCAAAGTGTCGGCGGCTTCCTCGGACATTTTCAGTTCGCCGACTTTCTGGCCGGCGCGGAAAACAGAGAAGCGCCCGCCTGCGGCCGGCACTTGGCCGACCGGGAACGTGACGACGGCGATCATCACCTGCTGGTTCACCGAGGTGATGCGGCCCAGGGGGGAGGCGAGGGGCGTCATCGCCGGCGAACTCACCGGAGCGAGGACGGGCCCAGTCGGCGGCGTGACGATCACGTTCGTCTGGCCGGCCACTGGGCGGACGGTGAAAGAAGGTTCGAGCGTGCTCCGGCGTTTGGCGCAGCCGACGATGACCAGCACGGCGAGCGCGAAGGGCAGCACGCGCACGGAGAGCGGACGGAAAATGGAACGAAACATTTTTCTCACGGGCGTGGAACTTAGCGAGGAGGCGCGGCGCTGTCACTTGGCATTTCGTTTGTGCCCCCGGCATCCCGCCGGGCGGGGGCCTGGTGGCATCAAGCGGGCCTCTACTCGGGTGCAGCGTTCGTCGTCATCAAATCTCCGCCCGGCAGGATGCCGGGGGCACGTTCACCCGCCGGCCACGATGCGGACGATTTCCAGGCGGTCGCCGTCGCGTACTTCACGCCGGGAAAATTCCGATGGCGCGACGGCCTCGCCGTTGTGTTCCACCACGACGCTGCGGGGCAGCAGATTTTGCGCGCGCAGAAATTCTTCGAGCGGGCAGGGAAATTCGCCACTCACGCGCCCGCCATTGGCGATGACTGTTCCGCGCGGCATGTCAGGCGAGGGTGAGGCAACTGATTTCGGGCGGGCAGTTGATGCGCACCCCGAACACGCTGCCAATCCCCTTGGTGACGTGAATCCACCTTTCATTCCAGCGATGCAGTCCCGCGACGAACCGCTGATCGCGCACCGGCGCAAACGGCGTCGCGCCCAGCCAGGGCACGCGCAGTTGTCCGCCGTGCGTGTGGCCGGAGAGCATCAGATTCCAGCGATGCTTGGCCATCGCATCCTTCGTGTCGGGATTGTGCGAGAGAAGAATCGTGGGCTGGTCATTGCTGGCCTGGGCGGCGCGGAAGGCACGGTCCGGTTCAAAATTCTCCGCCCATATGTCGCCCACGCCGACGAATCGCAGCGACCATTCGCCCGCCGACCAGCGCGTGGCGGTGTTGTGCAGCAAAGTGATTTTGCTGTCGCGCAGGATTTCACTGATCCAGCGGATGTCCGCGTGGCCGCCGTGCTCGCCGGCCCACGCGCCGCCGTCGTGGTTGCCGAGCGTAGCGAAACAGGGCGCGGCGTCGGAAAGTTTCCGCAGGACGCGCGTATATTCGTCAGCTTGCGCCAAGTGGCGCGTGACGAAATCGCCGGTGAGGCAAATGACCTCCGGCGACCACGCTAGTGCGCGGTCCATCGCGGACTCAATGTAGTCCAAACCCACGATGCCCGAGGCGTGCAGGTCGGAGAGATGCAGAAGTTTCAGCGGACGCCGCGCGCCGCCCGCGAGCGGCACGGTGTGGTGGCTCACTTGCAACCGCTCGGCCTCGAAGAAGCGCGCGTAGCCGAGGGTGCCAACGGCGGCAATGGAAACGCCGCCGAGAAACCGGCGGCGTGACATTTTCCAAGCGGGAGTTTTCATCACATCAAGTGATGCGCTCCGGCGGACTACTTCATCAGCAGCATCTGGCGCGCGCGCTTGATGGCCGAGTTGAGCCGGCGCTGGTAATGCGCGGGCAGCCCGGTGTACTTGCGCGGCAGGATGCGGCCCTGGTCCGTGACGAAGGTGCGGAGCAGGTTGGTGTTCTTGAAGTCGAGCGCGTCGAGCGTGAAATCGATTTTCGGCTTCGGACGCGGCGTGCGGCGTTCCGTGGAGCGCGCGCCGTCGCGCTTTTTGTCCGTGTTCGTTTTGCGTGGCATAGGATTATTTCACTTCGCGGTGCAGGGTGTGGCGGCGGAGAAACGGGTTGTACTTTTTGAGCTCCAGTTTCTCCGGCTTCAATTTCTTGTTGCGGGTCGTCGTGTAGCGCGAAGGGGATTTCCCCTCTTTGCGCGCCTCTGAGCATTCGATGGTGATGATTTCGCGGGCCATAAATTATTCCTTCTCCTTGGCTTTCTCTTCCGATTCTTCCTCGTCGCCGCCGCCGGACTCGGTGTCGGAACCGCCGACACTGTCCACGCTGCCGAGCGCGCCCAAACGGCGCTGGCGCAGCGCACCTTCGCGCTCGAGCTGGGCCTGGGCCTCGACGGTGAAACGCGTCCAGGGAATCGCTTCGAGCCGCGCCTTCGGGATGGCTTTGTTGGTGATCTCGCAAATACCGAACGTGTGGCGCTCGATGCGTTTGAGAGCTTCTTCAATTTCGTACATCGCGTCCTGATCGGACGAGAGCAGGCTGAGGGCAAAGTCGCGGTCGAAATTGTCCGTGCCGGAATCGGCCATGTGCAAGCTGTAGCCGGCCATTTCCTCGGCGGATTCCTTGGCTAGTCCGTTCATCTGTGCGACGAGCCGTTCGCGGAGATCAATGAGCGTGGTGTAATACTTGTGCCACTCAGGCTTGACCTTGACCGGACCGGAGCCGTTGCGCGCCATGATCGTGGGCTTGGCAACGGGATGACCGAGGATGGACGCGGCGGTGGTTTTTGCCGGAGCCAATCGTTTCAGAGCAGGTTTCGGAACGGGCGTGGCGACCGCCTTCGCGACCACTTTGGCCACGGGTTTCGGAGCGGGCTTGGGCGCGGGTTTGGGCGCGGTCTTGGTGGCCTGCTTCACGGCGGGAGCCTTCGCCTTCGGCTTTGCGGTGGGCTTGGCCGGGCCTTTGTTAGCGCTGCTTTTCTTTATGCTCACGACTGAAAAAATCTGTGTTTTGTCCCGAAATTCGCGGGAAAAATCTTCTTCCCAAAATTTAGAGTGGGCGAATGTATCAAAGGAAAATGAGAACACCACAAAAATTTCCGCCCGTCCCTCAGCTCGTTTTCGAGCGGCTCCTTGACACAATTTTCCCGCGCGGCGAATGCTCTCCGCGCTGATGAAATCATCCGGTGTCACTTGGAAATCCATCGTCCTCACTTTTGTTGTGTGCGTGGGGTTCTATCTGCTGGCCTGGTCCTGGATGAGCCGGCGGCAGACCGGGCAGGGGCCGTGGCAAGTGGCGTTTGGCACCAACGCCGCCGGCGTGCCGCAACTCATCATCCAGCAAAACGCGCTCGGCCTCTCGAACGTGACGGTCCTTTTCGCCAGCGAAACTCTTGGCACGAATGGCACTGGCCCCGTCGCGTTCACCAAGCCCCAGATGCGCGTGCCGTTTGGGCGCGTGGCGTACGATGACCTGATGTTCCAGCCGGGGAGCGTGGCGCTGGATTGCTTCGGACACGTCATCGAGCTGCTGCCGCGCAACTTGGGCTTGAACGGCCAGGCCGTTCCGTGGCGCAGTGGCGCGGAGCATTCGCTGTGGCCGACGAACAAGCTCTCCGAGGACGCACGGAAGAAATTCAAGGGCGGCTACAAGTAGGACAGGCGTCCTGCCTGTTCCAACCAGCCAAACAGTTTGTGAGAACAGGCTGGAAGCACTGTCCTACGAACATCACCGCAGCCGATACGTGATGCGCGCCTTCGTCAAATCGTAAGGCGACATCTCAGGCGCACGCGGTCGCCGATGGAGAGACGGACGAAATTTTTCCGCATCTTGTCCGAGATGTGGGCGAGCACTTCGTGTTTGTTGTCGAGCACCACACGAAAAAGGGCACCCGGCAAAACGGTGGTGATGGTTCCTTCAATCTCTGGCGGCTGTTCGGCGCTCATGGAAACAGACGCCGCGCTGGCTGCCCGCTCGGCGGCGGTGAAAACCAGTTTGTTTTGCGGCCACGCGGCTTCAGCGGCAGACAACCGCTCAACCAAAATGGGTGCTTGCAATGGCCCTGCCGCGTGTCTAGGTTCTGCCTCCTTTTTCTGGAAGTGAAAAATTGCGGCCCGATTTGGCCGCGTAAAAGCTAAGAAAATTTATGGCAGTTCGAATTCGCATGAAACGGGTCGGCACCAAGAACACGCCGGTCTATCGCATCGTGGTCGCGGACAATCGCAGTCCTCGCGACGGCAAGTTCATTGAGGAGATTGGCACCTACCAGCCGCTCAAGAAAGACACCAACTTCACCATCAAACTCGACCGCGCGGAACACTGGATGAGCAAGGGCGCCCAGCCCAGCGACACCGTGCGCAGCTTCATCAAGAAGGCCCAGAAGGCCGCGCCCGTCGCGGCCTAGTCTCTGTCCGAAGCGCCATGCAAGCGTTTCTTGAATACGTGGTGAAGAGCCTCGTCGCCCAGCCCGACGCGGTGACGATCACGCCCGTGGAAAAAAACGGGATGACCATTTACGAGGTGCGCGTCAGTCCCGAGGACATGGGGCGCATCATCGGCAAGCAGGGCGTGACCATCAACGCCATCCGTTCGCTCCTGCAGGCGGGAAGCGCGCGCAAGGGCACGCGCTGCATGTTGGAAGTGGTGGACTCGACTCCGCCCAGTCCGGCCCCCGCCGCCAGCCCGGCGGGTTAGCCCGTCGCGTCGAGCATGAAAATCGACGTGCTCACGCTGTTCCCCGAAATGTTCGCGGGACCGCTCGACGTGAGCATGGTGGCGCGGGCGCGGAAGTCGGGATTGTTGGATTTGCAGATTCGAAATCTGCGGGACTGGACGCATGACCGGCACAAGACGGTGGATGACCGTCCGTTCGGCGGCGGACCCGGCATGGTTCTGAAACCGGAACCGATCTTTGAAGCCGTGGAAGCGTTGGCGGGCGAAAAGACCCGCGTGTTGATGATGGCCCCGACGGGGCGGCCCTTCACGCAGGCCATCGCGCGCGAACTGGCGGTGCAGGAACATTTGCTGTTCCTCTGCGGCAGCTACGAAGGATTCGACGAACGAATCCGCACGCTGACGCACGACGAACTTTCGATTGGCGACTACGTGCTGACGAACGGCGGGCTGCCGACGATGGTGGTGATTGACGCGGTGACGCGGCTCCTGCCCGGCGTGCTGGGCGACGACGAGAGCGCGAGCGACGAGTCGTTCAGCCACGGGTTGCTGGAGTATCCGCACTACACGCGGCCGGCGGAGTTTCGCGGGATGAAGGTGCCCGAGGTGCTGATGTCGGGCAACCACGCGGAGATTGAGAAGTGGCGTCGTGAGCAAGCACGGGCGAGGACGAAAGAGCGGAGACCAGATTTGTGGGTGGAGAAAAAACGGAGTGATGGAGTTGTGGAGTGATGGATTGCTGGCGGATGCCGCAACACTCCAGTTCTCCACCACTCCAGACCGAGAGATTTTTATGAACCAGTCAATATTGGATAAAATTGAGAAGGAACAGTACCGCAAGGAAGCGGTGAAGTTCGCCGTTGGCGACAGCGTTCGTGTTCACACCAAGGTCGTGGAAGGCGAGAAGGAACGCATCCAGATTTTCGCGGGCGTCGTCATCGGGCGGCGCGGTCACGGGCTGAACGAGATGTTCACCGTCCGCCGCATCAGCTACGGCGAAGGCGTCGAGCGCATCTTCCCCATCCACTCCCCGCGCGTGGACAAGGTGGAAGTCGAGCGCAGCGGCAGTGTCCGCCGCGCCAAGCTCACCTACCTGCGCAAGCGCATCGGCAAGGGTGCCACGCTGGTCAAGGAAAAGGCCAAGGCCGTGCCCGCCGCGAAGAAGAAGTAATTCACTCCACATTTTTTCAAAAGCCCCGCGTAGTCGCGGGGCTTTTTGTTGATGCAACGTGCTGCCTGTTTGCAGCCGGCAGAAGCATCAACGTCAGATCGGCGTTCGTACGCCGGCCGGTCGTTCGCGCATTCGCAACCACTGCGCCACCAAACCGACTCGAAAAAGTCCCTTGTTTCCAGGGCGCGGCGCGGCCCACTCCAGCGGTGCTGCGAAGATTATTTTCGCCGAGCACGGCGGCTTCCCGGCTGGCGCACATCCACGCCCTCCGCCGCCAGCAAGCGCAGCTTCCAGTCGAGGCCGCCTGAGAAACCGCCGAGGTGGAGATTTGCAGCCAGCACGCGATGACAGGGCACAAGCAGGGGAATCGGATTCGCACCGCACGCACCACCGACCGCGCGCACGGCTTTCGGCGAGCCAATCTCCTGCGCAATTTCTCCGTAGCTTTTGGTCGCGCCCGTCGCAATGCCGCGCAACGCCTTCCAGACGCGCTGCTGAAAATTCGTGCCGCTGCTCAGATCGATGGGTGGAAACTCTGAAGCTGGCTGGCCGCGCAACGTGTCGCAAATCGCGCGTTTCGTGATCGCGAGCCACTTGAGCTGCTTCGAACTCCACTCATTCAAGCTGGGTTGCGGCAGGGTGGCAGTGCGGCGCGGAAATTCCAGGCGCGCCAGTCCCGCCTCAGAAAAGTGCGCGATGAAATGTCCGGCGGGCGTTTCGATAGCGACCGCGGTCAGTGATTTGGAAATGGTTTTGGGGCTTGAAGTCATTCTCAACCAACACGGAAATAATTAGACGCCGCTCCCTTCACCCCGGCCCTCTCCCTGCCGGAGGGGCCGGGGTGAAGGGAACGTGATGTCGGATTCACCAGCGACATTCCAAAATCCTCAGTGCAATTCGAGGCATTGCAACTCGCGTCCGTCGCGCACGTAAAGCTTGCCGTCGGCCAGCGCGGGATAGCTCCACGTCTTGCCGCACACCTGCACGCGCGCCAGCTCCGTGTATTTCTCCGGATTGCCCGCGACGAGCACCAATTGCCCGTCATACGTCAGCACGAGCAAATTTTTTCCCACGGCGATGGTCGAGGCGTAGTCGGTCTGATCCTTGCCGATGCCAAAGCCGTCCCGCCGCCATTTCGTCTCACCGGTCGCGGCGTTCACGCACACGTAATCCTTCGTGCGAATCGGGCCGTAGGAATAGAGATGCCCGTCGAGCAGCACTGGCGTGGAGAGATTCACGGTCAGCGGCTTGTTAACCCACGCCTGCGCGGCGATGAACTGACCGCCCTCTTTCGCAATCTTCACGCGCACCATGCCAATAGTTTGGGAAGTTACGGTCACAGTGTCGCCATCCAGCACGGGCGTGGCGGCGTGACGTTTCGCGCCAGTCTTGAACGGCACACGCCAGAGCGTCGCGCCGGTTTGCAAATCGAGACCGGTCAATGCGTCCGCCGTGAAGGCCACGAGCTGTTTCGTCCCCGCGAGCGTCCCGACGACGAACGACGAATAGGCCGCCTCGTCCGCGCCGCTTTTCCAGACTTCTTTCCCGGTCAATTTGTCAAAGCACACCACGCTCGCGCTCTTCGCACCCACCGGCACATACACGAATGCGCCCTCGACAATGCCGCTGCCGTTGTTCCCGCGCCGCGCCGCCGTGCCGTCAGCGGACTTGGTGCTGAAGTGGATGCCGTAATTCGTGAAGTTGAAACCCCAGCGGACTTTTCCGTCCGCGAGATTTAGGCAACGGAACTCGCCATTCATGGACTGAAAATAAACGCGATCGCCATCCACAAACGGCGTCGCGCGCGGGCCGGCGCCCCACTCGTCGCCTTCGCTGGGCGCGTAAGGCGTGGCCCAGTTTTTTTTGCCGGTCGCGGCGTCGAGGCAGTGGGCGATCTCCTGGCCGTCCTGCGCATCGAGGTAAATCAGTTTACCACCCGCGACGATGGGCGCGGAAAAGCCGGGGCCAATCGCCTGCTTCCACACCTGCTTCAATTCCTTCGGCAAGGACGTGACGGAAACGTCAGCGCGGCCCGCGCGCTCCGGCCCGCGCCACTGCGTCCAGTCGGAGGCGCGAACGCTCGACGAACTGACGAGCACCACGGCATAAACCACCGTCAGCAAGCGACGGACCTGGGGACTTGGAGACTTGGAGACTTGGGGACGAACAGGTTTCGCCAGGGTCCACACTGCGGTGTTCTGAATCATATTCACGAGTTGTCCGAGCATTTTGTCGTACGCGGCATCCAGCCGCCCTTCTTCGACCGGATTGAGATAACCACATCGCAAGGCGAATTCCAGCCATGTCTGAGTTTCACAGGCTTCCGCTTCTGCGTCGCTCAGTTTGCTGACAAAAGCCGCTTCATACCGGCGCTTGCGCCACGCCTCGGAAACATTCGCCGCCACCGACCTTGAAGAACGGCGGAGTTGATCAGTTAAAGAATACCGTTCCTAGGCAGGAACCCGCTTGGTCAAAGTGAAAATCTCCATTGCTGCGTCCATCGCCTCCCGCCACACCCGCAACTCTCGATGGCTGTTGATTTTCATGTCACCCAGTCTCCTAGTCTCCAAGTCTCCCGGTCATCCTCCTGTCACCATTCTCCATCGACGAGCGCGGACGTGATGTTCCGCGCGAGGTCTTCCGTGAGCAGCGGCAGCGCCTGCAACTCGGCGCTGGATTGGTCACTGCCGGGCCGCACGCTGGTGCGGCCGCGAAATTCGCGGTCCACCACGTTCTTCCCGCTCACACGATCGTAGGCCGTGACGTGCGCGAAGATCATCACCCGGTAGTCGCGCGCCGTGAGCGTGTCGTTTGGCTGGAAGCTCTCGCCGAATTTTTCGTAGCGCAGGATGGTGGTGGTGACAACCACGTCGCCGTCGCCGTGGGTTTCGAGTTTGTAAGTGCCGTCGCGCTGGAGCTGTTTGCGGAGCTGCTGGTTCAACGCCACCGCGAGACGCGGCTCGAAGGTTTTGTTGACCGGTGGATGGATCTGGATGGTGCGCGCGCCGGCTTCGAGTCCGTTGGTCGGACCAAGACCGTAGCCGGCGCAGCCGGTGAGAAAGACGGCCAAGGCGAAGGCGAGAAAGGATTGGCGCATAACTACTGGTTCGCACCCGTTCTCCGGTTCAGCTCCTGAATCCGCAGGCGCGCGATTTCCGCGTAGGCCGAGGCCGGGTCTTTGCTCAACGCCTCGTTGTAATAAATTTTCGCCGCGTCCCACTTCTTGCGCTTCTCGTAAAACTTCGCCGTCTCATACGCGCCGCGCGCCTGCTCGGTCTTGAGCATCTCGATACGCGCCTTGGCGTCAGGCACACGCTTGTCGTCCGGGTGCAGCGTGTTGAAGTCGTTGAACGTCCCGATGGCTTTCGACGCCACGGTCTGGTCGTAGTCGGCCGTCTTCGCTTCCTTGAGGTAGGCCAGGCCGGCCTTGTACATCGCGTCGCTCGCCACTTCCTCGCGGTCGGCGTAGCGGTCGGCGGCGCGCTCGTAGGCGCGCACGGCCTCGGGATAATCCTTCTGCTTCTCGCGCGTCGCGCCGATGTTCATCTGCGCCTGCGGACCGACCTCGCTGTACGGCCCGTTCTTCACAATCTTCTCGTACATCTCCGCCGTCTTGTCCTTCGAGAACGGAATGGGCACGTAGCCCCAGAGCCGGCCCCACTGGCCGTCGAGGAAGCGGTTAGCAATGGCGAACTGGCGGCCGAGAATCTCGTTGTAGTTTTCGATCTTCGGATATTTCTCGAGCAAATCCTGGTAGCGCTTGAAGGCGAGCTGATCCTTGCCCTGCTCTTCGAGGCAGCGGGCGGCGAGGTATTGCGCGCGCGGGGCGTAGTCGGAGAAAGGCCAGTTGCTCACGGTGCGTTGCGCGGCTTTTTGCGCGAGCTTAAAGTTGCCGATCTCGAAAGCCTTTTCGGCGACTTCGAGCTGGTCCTTGGCGCGCGTCTTCTGCCACGCGCCGGTCTCGCCGGGCTTCTCGTAAGTCCAGCCTTCGCCGGGACGATAAATGAGCGGAGCGGGCGAGCGATACGGGAAAGCCAGCACGCACACGACGATGCAGCACAACTGCACAAACCAACGAGTCATGGTGGAATTAGAGCGGCAAAGCGGAGACGGGCAAAGGGAAAATTCGCAAGGCCCGGAGGGCCGGTAAGAAATTAGCCGGTGGCGTGAGCCACCGGAACAGGCCCGATGGGAATACAGCCCCGGAGGGGCGAAGAGACCGGATCGTGTCGCCCCTGTCGGGGCTTGTTCCGCAACGCTTTGTCCGGTGGGCTCACGCCCCCGGCTAATTTCTGGTCGGCCCTCCGGGCCTGAGCATTCTGGATTTCCATGTTCGTCCGAGACCTTTACATCCCACCACCCGTCTCGGAGATTTCCCACGCAGGAACCTGAATGATGAAAACTTTTGGAATGATTCTCTGGCTGGCGTTGTTCGCCAGCGGCTGCGCCACGACGAAAAGCACCGTCGAGACGCGCAAAGCTGAACGAGCCTCCGCCTACGCCGCGCTTGCGCCGGAGGAACGCGCGCTCGTCGATCAGGGCCACATCAAAATCGGGATGCCGGAGGACGCGGTGTTCATCGCGTGGGGCCATCCGTCGCAGGTGCAGAAGAGCGAGACCGCCGCCGGCCCGGTCACGACGTGGATTTACACCGGCACCGGCTATCAGGAGCATCGCCGCTGGAATTACAACCGCTACGGCTACGGTTACTACGGCGGCGGCCACCGTGGCTACGGCTACGTGCCACCGCTGCCCACGCTGGATTACGAATACATCCCGTATCGCTACACCGCCGCCGAAGTGATTTTTGAAAAGGGTCTGGTGAAAAGCTGGAAGCACACGTCGCCGCCGCCGGTGCAGTGAGTTCCGGTTTGAATCTGAATTCTAAAATTCCGCGCGGTTGCCAAGAATACCATTTGAACGATCTCGCCAAGGAGCGCGGCTCTCCAGAGCCGCAGCAGCCAGATTGCGGTGAGGTTTGGAAAAATTTGCGCGTTCCCCGGCGGCGGACACGCTGCGGCTCCGGAGAGCCGCGCTCCCTTTACTTCGTCCGCCGGTACAGTTTGTAAATCGCCGCCTGATCCGTGCATTTGATCACCATCTCATCAATGCACACATGCGGCGGACGGCTCGCCACCCACACCAACGTCTCGCCGATGTCCGGAGCCGTGAGCGGATTCACGCCGTCATAAATTTTCTTCGCGCGTTCGGCGTCACCGTCGAAACGCACCAGCGAAAATTCCGTCTCCGCCAGGCCGGGATCGATGGACGACACCCGCACGCCGTTGCCGAACATCTCCATCCGCAGCGCGCGGGTGATTTGCAACTCCGCCGCCTTCGCCCCGCAATACGCCGAGCCACCTTCGTAAGCCGTGCGCGACGCGATAGAACCGATGTTGATGATCGAACTGCCGGGATTGTTCGTCATCAACGGCAGCAGCGCGCGCGTCACGCGCAGCACGCCGAGCACGTTCGTCTGCATCATGAATTCCCAGTCCGCGTCCTTGCCGTTGGCCACGGTATCGATGCCTTTCGCACCGCCCGCGTTATTGATCAGCACGTCCAGCTTCTCCGTGTGCTTCTTCACGAACGCGGCAAAGGCCTCCACGCTCGGCGTCGAGGCCACGTCCAGCGCGCAGACCTGCGCATCGGGAGCACCGAGTTTCCGCGCCGCCGCCGCAACCTGTTCCAGGCGATCCACGCGCCGCGCACCGAGCAGCAGCTTCGCGCCTTCGCGCGCGAAAGCATGCGCCGCCGCCTCGCCAAAGCCGCTCGATGCGCCGGTGATGAGAACCCACTTGTTGGAGAGAGAAGACATGATTGAACCTGTTGGATTGGTAGGGCGCGGTGTTCTCACCGCGCCGCCGGGTCATTGAAAAACCAGCGCGGCCAAGCAGCCGTGCCAGTATAAATTCCTCGCGCCGCTTACGCGCCGTCGTTGCCGATGGAGCCGGTCGGGCAGATGTCCGCCGCGCGCACCGCTGCCGCTTCCTCGTCCGGCGTGGCCGGCTGCGTGGCGAAGAAAACGTGCGACTGGTCCTCGCTGTATTTCAAAAGATTGCCGGCCTCGTCCATGCAGGAGTTGCACGGGACGCAGGTGTTATCCACGTACCATTTGCCGGGGACGTTCTCGGGCTGCTTGTTCGTTTTGTCGGCCATAAAAATGTGTTGGTTCTCGGCGCGGTAACACGCCGCTTCAATTTGCTGTCGGGCGAGGCTAACGAAACCAACTTTGCTGACAAGCACTTTGGCCGGAAGGCCGCGTGGCGGAGCAAGACTCCCGTCGAGCCAGCCCATTGGTGGGGTGAGACCCCGTCGAACTCAAACTGCCGACGAAGCAGGCGCGAGCGCAGCGAGCATCTCCAGCTAACTTGACCGCAAGAGGAGGATGCCGGCAGCGCTCGAAATGGGGTTCGAAGGGGTCTCACCCAATACGCTTACATGAGGGAGAAGGACGGGCGGAAAATTTATTTCCTGATCAATCATCAGAACACGCCGGTGCGGCTGCAATTCTACAAGCCGATGCACGATTTTCTTTCCGGCCACAATTTCACCGGCAGCTACGATCTCCCGCCGCACGGCGTGCTGGTGCTGGACGAACAATCGGTGGCGGCCCATGCTCCGGCTTAGCATGTTTCCGCCGCGAAAATTCATCCCGGCGCTGGGACCACCGAGACGTTCCCAGCGCGACCGCGTGCTCGCCGCCTGGCGCGGCGTGGATGTGACGCCGCTGGAAAAAACCGTCGCGCGCCGCGAGAAATCCGCTGAGCAGATCGTCGGCACACTCTTCAAATCCCTCCGCATGGATCGCCGCCAGGCCGAGGCGGAAATCGTGACCGTTTGGAACAACCTGATTGACCCGACCATCACCGCGCACGCGCAGCCCACGGGCGTTCACAAGGGAACTTTGTTCGTAACGGTGGACAGCAGCGTGTGGCTCTCGGAGATCGTGCGCTACCGTCGGAAGGAAATTCTGACCCAACTGCAAAGCAGCTTCGGCAAGGAGATGGTCGCGCGCATTTCGTTCCGCGCGGGGTAGGAGCGCGGACCGCCGAGTCCGCGCGTTTCCGTCACTCTCCAATGATCAATGTGGGCAGAAAATGATCGCGCGGACTCAGCGGCCCGCGCTCCGGTTCGGATTGGGACGCCTTACCCGTACGTGCGCAAACTCCACTCGTCGATCAGCTCCGGCGGAATTTCCTTCAGGAAGCGCGAGGGCATTTGCATGGCGTCGCCGCCGTAAGCCTGCATGGCGCGGATGAGCGGGTAGCTGAGATACAACTCGTCCCGCGCGCGCGTGATGGCCACATAAAACAGGCGCCGTTCCTCCTCCTCGCCCTCGACGGATTCGCTGGATCGCGACGACGGAAACAGCCCGTCGCACAGCATGATCACGAACACGACATCGAACTCCAAACCCTTGGCCTGATGAATCGTGGAGAGGCGAAGCTGCTCGTCGTCGTTGGTCTTCTTGTTCTGGTCGTCGGCCTCGATGTTCGTGAGCAACGAGAGTTGCGTGAGAAATTCTTCCGTCGATTTGAACGTGCGCGCGAAGCTGGCGAGCTGCTCCAGGTCTTCGAGACGGTTGCGGTAGTTGGCGAAATTCTCCTGCAAGTAATCCTTGTAGCCCGCCTCGACCACGATGCGAATCATCTCCCACGGCTGCGCGCGCACCGGCTCGACTTCAAGCTGCGAAAGCGTGATGGCGAACTGCGCCCACGCCTTCTCGGCCTTCTTCGGCGCGGCGCCGGAGGATTTCTGGAGGGCGGTGGCGATGGAATTTCTCGCGGGGGGGTTGGTGGCTTCACGCCCGCTTTCCAGTAGGACAGGCGTCTCGCCTGTCTCACCATTTGAAAAAACAGTTGGTGGGACAGGCGGGACGCCCGTCCTACCGGCAAGGCTCGAATACTTAACCCACAACTTCTCCGCCCCCTTCCCGCCGATGCCGGGCAGCATCATCGCCAGCCGCTTGAAGGAAAGTTCATCCGTCGGGTTCGTGACCAGCTTGAGATACGCGGCCACGTCCTTGATGTGCGCCTGCTCGAAGAAGCGGATGCCGCTCGTGATGCTGAACGGGATGTTGCGCCGCGTGAGTTCGAGCTGCAGTTCGAGCGCGTGAAAATGCGAGCGGTAGAGCACGGCCATCTCGTTCATGCTGCGCCCTTCCTCACGCAGTTCCAGCACGCGCTGCGCGATGAAAGACGCCTGCTGGTTCCCGTCGCCGCACACCACCAGCACGGGTTTCTGGCCGGACTTTTTCGCGGCGGTGAGTTGCTTGCTGAACTGTTCGGTGTTGGCGGCGATGGCGGCATTCGCCACAGAAAGAATCTCCGGCGTGCTGCGATAATTGATCTCGACCTTGTAAGTCTTCGTGCCTGGATAGCGCTTGGGAAATTCGAGAATGTTGCGGAAGTTCGCACCGCGCCACGCGTAGATGCTCTGCGAATCATCGCCCACCACCATCACGTTCTTGTGCTTCGCGCCGAGCAGATCTATGAGGTCGCTCTGGAGCTTGTTCGTGTCCTGATATTCATCCACGAGGATGTACTGGAACCGCCGCTGGAACCGCTCGCGCACTTCCTCGTGGTCCTGCAGCAGCTTGAGCCAGAGCGCGAGCAGATCGTCGAAATCCATCACGTTCGCGGCCTGCTTGCGCTTCACGTAACGCGCGGCGATGTCGGCAATCTGCGGCGCGAGTGCGGCGAAGTAATCGTAATCTTGCGCCACCACCTCGGCCACGGAGCGATGCGTGTTGAGGCCCATCGAGATGATGTTGTTCACCACGTCGGCCTTCGGAAAACGAGTCGCCTTCACGTCAATCTCCGCCTCGGCGATGCACGTCTTGAGCAGGTCGCTGGAATCCTCGCGATCCAGAATCGTGAAGTCAGGACGGAAGCCGAGCAGTTCCGCATGTCGCCGCAGCACCCGCGCGCCGATGGAGTGAAACGTGCCGCCCCACAGTTCCGGTAAATCGCGCCCGAGCAGCTCCGCGACGCGGCGCATCATCTCCTTCGCGGCTTTATTCGTGAACGTGAGAAGCAAAATGCGGTCAGGAGGAATCCCCTGCTCCAGCAAATACGCGACACGGTAGGTGAGCGTGCGTGTCTTGCCCGAACCCGCGCCGGCGATGACGAGCGCCGGGCCGGGCAGCGCGGTCACGGCCGCGTGCTGCTGCCCGTTGAGTTCGCGCGCGTAGTCGATTTGCAGTTCGACCGGCGCGTGAAACGGCTGCAGCACATACTCGCGAGACACGAGGGATAAACTCCAAAAACCAAACTCCAAACTCCAAACAAATCCCCAAACTTCAAGCGGCGCGAAGTGAACTGGTCTCGCGGTCAGGCGGGTTTCATTTTGTGGCGCTCGGAAACAACAGCGCGCGCAAGTCCGGAACCGTAGCCGTGCCGGTCGTGCCGAGTTGATGGATGACGACGGAGGCCGCAGCCATCGCGAGTTCGAGCGCCTCGCGCAAGGTCCCACCTGCGGCCAGCGCGGCGGTGAGGTTGGCCGTCACCGCGTCGCCCGCACCCACGATGTCGATCTCGCCGCGCACGGGAAACGCCCGCATCTGTTCCGCGTGACCGTCCGCGTCCGCGCCGACGATGCCGCGCTCGGCGAGAGTGACGAACACCGGACGAAATTGTTGACGAGCCAGCGTGGCAGCAGCGGTCAACACTTGCGAAAGCCCCGCCAGCGGCTGGCCCATGAACGCGGCCAGTTCGCGCTCGTTCATCTTCAGCATCACGGGCGGCCAGTTTTTCAGCGTGCGCCGACTGTCGGCGAGCATCAGCAATTCGGGACGCGCGGCGGCCTTGAGCCGTATGGCCTCCAGCAAGTCCGCCGTGACCACGCCCGTGTCCGCGCGATCAACCTGGTCCATGAGAATGACGGCGTGAGCGCGCTCCGCAGCCATCTCGAAAGAATCGTTCAACGCACGGCGCACGGACTCCGGCGTAGGCGACCAGTTCTTGCTGTCGAGGCGGCTGAGTTCACGAGGTGCGTGGCCCGGCTCGAGAACGAGCGGCTTGCAGTAGGTGAAGGTGCGGCGCTCGGGCGTTTGCAGGAAGTGACCGGTCTGCACGTCGCGCATTGCTTTCAGAGCCGCGAGCAGTTCGTAGCCTTCGCCGTCCATCCCGCAAAAGCCGACCGGCAGAATCTCGCCGACCCCGAGCGCGACGAGGTTGTTGAGAATGGTCCCCGCCGCGCCGGGTTGGCTGCGGACGCGAACGACGTTGTGAACGGGCAGGCCGGTCTCGATGGAGATTTCCGACTTCGCGGGATCAATTTCGAGATAGCGATCGAGACAAAAATCGCCGACGACCGCCAGACGCAGCCGCTCGAATTCGCGTGTGATTTGGTCAAAGCGGACGGGCGTCATTTGGCGGAGTTCTTCAGTTCGTGAAACAGGTTGTGCATGAACGCGAGGTTGTCGCACTGCGCGTAGCGCATCGCGCCGCCCATGCGGGAGAAACTTTTGCAGAAGCGAAGGTAGTAGGCGGGATGGTCCTTCGGCGGTTCGCCCTGGCTCCAGTCCCAGTGGCCACCGTCCTGCAAGTCCACGACGAAGATGTCGAAGTCTTTCACGGGTGGACGGCCTTCCTGGAAGCGGAGGTTGTGAACGCAGCTCAGCGACTTCTCGAAAACTTGCGGAGCCATGATCGCGGACCCAACCGAGAGCACGACGCCGCCGTCGAGATCTTCCACCGCGCCACAAAAGAGTTTGAAATCCAGTTCCGCCGCGCGCCCGATGACCGCGCCGTTGAACATCGGGTGGCAGGAAATGATGTCATAGCCGATGCCGGGGTGAACGGTGGCGGGAACGCCGTGCTTGAAAGCGGAGGCAAGAATCGAGGCGTGTTTCCAGCGGTGCGCAAGTTCGATGCGTCCCTCGGGCAGCTCGTGCTCAATCATCGCCCGGAGCAGATCGACGCACGCGGGCGCACGCGCGTCGCCAGGAAACTGGCGGATGAGCTGTTCGAGTTGCGCGGTGGAGGACAGTTCCGCGCCGTCCTCGTGAATGTATCGTCCGAGGGAAGCTCCGTAGCCTTCGCCGCGAATTCCACCGGCCAGCAAGGCGAGGTGAATGTTGCGCCCGGTCTCATCCCACATTCCGAAGGTGCCGGCGGCGACATTTTCCTCGACTCTCTCAGTGGAGCGCCCGAGCCAGGAGTATTCCCAATCGTGAATCGTGCCCGCGCCATTGGTGGCGACGTGCGTCAGCCAGCCGCGCTGCATCATCTCATCGAGAATCAGCGCGGCACCATTGCGCAGCAGGTGCGCGCCATACATGAGAATGACGGCGGCGTTTCGCTCCCGCGCGCGCCGCATGGCTTCCACGCATTGCTGAATCGAATCGGAGGCGGCAACACTTGTGGGCGCGGGAAGTTGATCGGGTGAAATCAGAATGTCCCCGACGCGCGTGAGGCTGCGGCGGTGTTCAAGGGGCAGCACTTTCAGCCGGCGCAGGTTCAATGGCACGGTGTGGTTCACGCGAAGAAGGTATCCAGAATCCAGCGCTTGTTTCGATAGTCGGGAATGATCGCGTCCGCGCCCGCGCGCAACAGATGCTCGCGCTTGTCCGGGTCAATGACGCCCGAGCCATTCGTCTCCTCGTCGCTGGCCACGCCGACCGCGCGCCCGCCCACAGCTTTGGTGAATTCGATTTCCACCGGGCCATCGCCAAAGGAGAGAAGTTGTGAGCCGGTGATTCCTTCCTCGGCAATGATGCGGTCGATGACATCTTTCTTGGAGAATTCTTGCCCAGATGTCGAGCCGTGAATGCGTTCGCCAAAGAAGGGCTTGAGTTGAAGCAGCTCCGCCTCGCGTCGCACGTCCGGCTCGGCAGTCCCGCTGAGGATGAACAGTTTCAGACCGCGCTGATGGAATTCCTCCAGCAAGGGCCGCGCTCCGGCGATGACGAA
>JBBQYK010000035.1:0-19411 GCA_038208765.1 Verrucomicrobiota bacterium | reverse complement strand
GCCGCCACCCGGCGGGTGGCCATCAACCTCTTGCGGCAGGACAAGGAAAACAAACGCAGCCTCAAGAGCCAGCGCCTGCGCGCCACCCTCGACCCCGATTACCTCCGCCAACTCCTCGCCAGTTAAGATGCGTCAGCCCTGTGAGGCCACCCTTTCAGGGTTGTGCCCATTTCACACGTCGTTCCCAGGGTAGCTCGCGGGGCGCTCGCAACCCTGGGCTTTGGTGAGGCAACCCCGTTGGGGTTGGCGGGTGAGGTTCCGGCAAGTTCCACACATCTTCTCCGCTTCCAGCGCGGCGCGGTGGGGACACCGCGTCCGGCCACGCGCGCCTTTTTTCGAGTCAAATTGCCAGAAGATAGGACTGGTCGCCCAACGCGCCACGAGACACGCTTCGCCATCAGAACAAAATTCACGAACCACGGAACGAACATGAAAACTCTTGTCGCCCTTGCCTTCACGCTCATGGTTTGGTCGGCCACCGCTCAGAGCAACGTCAATCACATCCTCGCCGGGCCGTTCACCAATCTCGCGAACGGACATTTCTATTACCTCCTGAAATCCACGACGTGGAGCAACAGCGAGGCGCGCGCCGTCCTTTACGGCGGCCATCTCGCGACGGTCCGCGACGCCGATGAGAACCAGTGGATTGTGGATACCTTTTCCAACTACGGCGGCGTGCCCCGTCCGCTCTACATCGGGCTGTCGGATGCCGTCACCGAGGGCACGTTCACCTGGACGAGCGGCGAGCCGGTGACCTACACGAACTGGAACACGGCGAGCGGCGAACCGAACAATTCCGGCGGCAGCGGCTACGAGGAAGACTCCGTCTATATCATCCAGCCGCACTCGGGGAATCCGACGGTGCTGGCCTCATTTTGGAATGACGTGCCTAACGATGGTGCCGGCGTCTCTCGCCCGTTGTACGGCGTGTTGGAAACGGCGACGTTGATTGAGAACCTTCCGCCCACCGGAACGCCGCCCGTGGCTCATGTGCGCCTGGGTTGCGTGGAAATCTGCTGGCTGTCCCAGCACAACATTCAGTACCAGGTGCAGTGGAAGCCCGCGTTGCCCACCACCAACTGGTTCAACCTGGGTCCGGTTATCACGGGCAACGGCTTCGAACTGTGCCTCACGGACACCCCCCGCGGCACGAACCGCGTCTATCGCGTACAACTTGTCGTGCCCTGAGCGCGCCGCGCTCGTCCACTGATTTACAGTCCATCCGCTTGCCGAAATCCCACTGGATTTCCCCCACTGGCCTATTCACTGTCCGCCGCGCTTTACACGTAACGCGCCCGGCCAGTTGCCGAATCGTCACGCGCGCGTCACGGTCGCGGCGTTACCCAAACGCTGAACGGCCAGTCGCCGCGCGGCTTTCATTGTCATCATGGCGCGATTCAATCTGTTCCGTTGCGGGCCGGGAATTTACCCGGCGTGTATTGGTGTCCGGCTTTCGCTCCTGTTCGCCGCGCTCGCGTTGTCGCTGGCGTCGGGCCAGGCGCAAAGTCTTACGGAGACGCTGGTCTCTTCGAATTCCACCTGGCGTTTTTTTCGTGGCACGAACGAGGCCTCAGTGCCGCCGACCGAATGGCGCACGAACACGTTTGATGACGCGGCGTGGGAGGTCAGTGCCGCGCCGTTTTATTTCTTCGCCACCAACGCCCTGTTCACCAACGGCACGCTGCTCACGGACATGCGCAGCAATTACTCCTGCATCTTTCTCCGGCAGACCTTTGTCCTCACCAACGTGGCGCAATACTTCGGGCTGACCAACCGGCCTTGGGCGGACAACGGCTACATCACCTGGATCAACGGCATCGAAGTCAGGCGCTTTCTGCTCGGCATGTCCGGCACTTTCATTCCGTATTCCAGCAACGCCTCGGCCGGCGTTTATTCCACCGTACCCATCCAGATCAACGCCTTCACCAACGCCCTCCGGGCGGGCACGAACGTGATGGCGGTGCAGGTCTTCAATGTGAGCAGCAACGACGCCAATTTCTTCGCCAACCCCGAACTGACCGCCGCCGTGGCGGACACCACCCCACCGCAGGTGCTAAACATCACCCCGCCGCCGGACAGCCTGAACACGAACCTCGTGCAGATCACCGTCGCCTTCAGCGAATCGGTCACGAACGTGCGCGCCGCGAATCTGCTGATCAACGGCTCGGCCGCGACCGCGCTCGTCTCCAACTCACCGTCCATCTGGTCGTTCCGCTTTCCTCTGCCGCTCGCGGGCGCGATGAACGTGGCCTGGCACCCCACCACGGCCATCCGCGATCTGAACGCCAATCTGCTCAACCCCACGAACACCTGGAGCTTCACCCATTTCATCGACGCGCCGCGCGTCATCAGCGCCACGCCGCCCTTTGGCGCGACCGTCTCGAACGTGCTCACGCAAATCACCGTGGTCTTCAACCGGCCCGTGACCGGCGTGTCGCTCGATGATTTTCTGGTGAACGGCGACACGCCGTTGAGTTTCACCGGCTCGAACACGACTTATACCTTCAACCTCGCGCCGCCGCTGGTGCCGGCCGTGACGGTCAGTTGGGACGCGAACCAGGTGATTGTCGATGACGCAGGCGTGCGCATGGAGGAGGCGAGCAACACCTGGACTTACCTCTACGTGGACGCGCTCGCGCCGACGGTGTCGACGCTGACGCCGGCACCGAGTGCCGTCGTCGGTTCGCTCGGGCAGGTTGAAATATTGTTCAGCGAGGCAGTGCTTGGCGTGGACGCGGGCGACCTGCTGATCAATGGCGTGCCCGCGGCGTCCGCGGTCGGTTCGGGCGCGGGCCCGTATCTTTTTCAATTTCCTCAGCCGGCCAACGGCACGGTGACACTCGCGTGGAACGCGGGGCACAACATCCGCGACGCGGCGACGAACGCTTTCGCGGGCGGCAGCTGGACGGTGACGCTCGATCCGGCGCAGTTCACGGGCGACGTGATCATTAACGAGTTCGTCGCCGCCAACATTTTCACGAACGCGGCGCTCGACATCGACGAGTTCAACCGGCCCGAGGATTGGATCGAGATTTACAATCGCGGCACGAACAACGTCCGCCTTCTCGGCTGGTCGTTGAGCAATGATCCGGATCGGCCGGGGCTGTGGACGTTCCCGGACATCACGATTAACAGCGGACAGTATCTCGTCATTTACGCCTCGGGGCTGGATCGCCGGGTTCTCGGCGGCACGAACCGCCTGCACACGAACTTTAAGCTGAACCCCTTCGGCGATTATCTCGCGCTGTTCAATGCAGAGTTCCCACGCCACGCTGTCTCCGAGTTCGCGCCCGAGTTTCCCGAGCAGCGCAACGACTACAGCTACGGGCGGACGGCGGCGAACGAATGGCGCTACTACGCCACGCCCACGCCCGGCGCATCGAATGGTGTCAGCACCATCAGTCTTGTCGCGCCCAAGCCGAGCGTGAGTGTCGCGCGCGGTTATTTCGACCAGCCGTTCACGCTGGTCGCGAGCTGTGATTTGCCGGGGGCCACGCTGCGCTTCACCACCGATGGCAGCGAGCCGAATGCCGCGAGCACGGCCTATCCGGGGCCGATGCTGATCACGAACTCGACGGTGCTGCGCCTGGCGGCCTTCGCCTCGAACGCGCTGCCTTCGAAGGCCACGTCGCATTCGTATCTGTTCATCGATTCGATCTTCAAACAGTCGGCCAGTCCGGGCACGAATTTCCCGAACACGTTCGGCACGCAGGGCGCGTTCGTTTCGCCTTCCGACTACGAGATGGACCCGGAGATTTTGACCAATGCCGCCTACGTGAATCTCGTGACGAACGCGCTGCTGTCGCTGCCCGTGATCTCGCTCATGATCAAGCCCGCCGACATGTGGGATCCGGCCATCGGCATCTACACCCACACTTTGAGCCGGGGCCCGCTGTGGGAACGCCCGTGCTCGATGGAGTTCTTCACGCCGGACGGGTCGGAACAGGACTTCCAGGTGGACGCGGGATTGCAGGCGCAGGGCAACGCGTCGCGCGAGCCGCTCAAGCAGCCCAAGCACCCGCTCAAGGTTCAGTTCAAGGGCGACTACGGTCCGGCGAATTTGAAGTACAAGATTTTCCACGATTCGCCGCGCGAGGAATTCGACTCGGTGAACCTGCGCGTGGATTTCAATTTCTCCTGGCTGCACTGGGATGGCGGTCAGCGCGCCCGCGGCCAGCGCACCCGCGACGCGTGGATGAAAGACTCGATGCGCGCGCTGGGTGGCCTGGCGGGCCACAACCGCTACGTGCATCTTTTCATCAACGGTTTGTATTGGGGCGTGTGCGATCCGTCCGAGCGTCCCGATGCGAGCTTTGCCGCCGCGTATCTCGGCGGCGACAAGGAGGACTACGACGCCATCAATGAAGCCCATACCGCCGTGGACGGCACGACGGTGGCGCTCAATCAGATGCTTGCGCTGCCCGTGGCCAGCACCACGGCGCAGTATGATCAGTTTAAGCAGTATCTCGAAATGACGCAGTTCATCGACTACATGATGCTGCACTTTTTCGTGGGCCACGAGGACTGGGGCTTCAACAAGAATTTCTACACCGTGCGGAAGCGGACGGCGGGCGCGGGCTTCTATTACATCCCGTGGGACGGCGAAAATATTCTCGGCACGGACGTGAATCGCAACGACACCACGCGGCCCACCGGCTCCGCCGCCTCGGGCGTACCGTCCGGCCTGCACACCAAGCTCGCCACGAACGCGCAGTACCGGATCGATTTTGCGGACCGCGTGCATCGCGCATTTTTCAACAACGGCGCGCTCATGCCCACGAACACCATCGGGCGCTGGATGACCCGGGCGAAGCAGGTGGACCTGCCCATCATTCTCGAATCCGCGCGCTGGGGCGACTACCGCCGCGACAACCACCAGTTCCAGACCGCGCCCTACGATCTCTACACGCGCAACGGCCATTGGCTCACCGAGCAGACGCGCCTGGTCGGTACGTATCTGCCGCAGCGCACGGCCATCGCCCTCGCGCAGTTGCGCGCGCAGTTCCTGTATCCGAACAACACCGCGCCGTCCTTCAACCAGCATGGCGGGCGTGTGCCCGCCGGTTTTGCGCTGACCATGACGGCGACGAACACGATCTATTACACCACGAACGGCACGGACCCGCGCGTCTATGGCACCGGCGCGCTCTCGCCCGCCGCCGCGCTCTACACCGGTCCGGTGAGCCTCGGGGAGTCGATGGTCGTGAAGGCGCGCCTGTTGGTGGGTACGAACTGGAGCGCGCTCAACGAGGCGTCGTTCGTCGTCGGCGCACTCACGCCCACGCTGCGGATCACGGAGATCATGTACAACCCGTTCGGCGGCGATGCGTTCGAATTCATCGAGTTGCAGAACACCGGTCCGCTCGCGCTCGATCTCGGCAACTTCAGTTTCTCCGGCCTCACGTTCGCATTCCCGTTCGGCTACATCCTGCCGGCCGGGCAGCGCATCGTGCTGGCCAACAATCTCAGCATTGAAGCGTTCAATCTCCGTTACCCCGGTGTGGCCGTGGCGGGCTGGTATGGTGGCAATCTCGCCAACGGTGGCGAGACTATCACGCTCCTTGATGCCGCGGGCCGCACGGTGCTGTCCGTTTCCTACGACGACGAGAACGGGTGGCCCACCGCCGCCGACGGTTCGGGCCAGTCGCTGGAGTTTGTTAACCTGAGCGGCGATCCGGACGACGCGGCGAACTGGCGCGCGAGCCAGGAGTTCAGCGGCACGCCCGGCGCGGTCAACAGCACGCCCGCCTCCGCCGTCATGGTGCTCAATGAAATCATGGCCGACAACCGCGGCGTGGTGACGAACGCCAACACCGCGCCCGACTGGATCGAACTCCGCAACACCAGCGGCAGCCCGATTGACCTTGGCGGTTGGAGTCTCACTGACGACGGCAACGCGCGGAAATTTGTTTTCCCCAGCACGACCATTCCCGCGAACGGCTATCTTGTGGTCTGGGCCGACGCGGTCACGAACACCACGCCCGGTTTACACACCGGCATTGCCCTCGGGCGCAACGGCGACACCGTGTTCCTCTACGATGCGAACACGAATCTCGTGGACGCCATCTCCTTCGGTCCGCAGGTGGCGAACCTCACCATCGGGCGCATCGGCGGCGCGTGGACCTTGAACACGCCCACGCCCGACGCGGTGAACGTCGCGGCCACGCTTGGCTCCGCCGCGAGTTTGTCGATCAACGAATGGCTGGCGAACAGCGCGCCCGGCTTCGATGACTGGGTGGAACTTTACAACGGCACGGCCAATCCCGTGTCGTTGCAAAATCTCTACCTCGGCACGAGCAACGCGCTGTTCCAGATCCGCTCGCTCTCGTTCGTGCCGGCGGGCGGCTTCGTGCAACTCATCGCCGACGAGCGTGCCGGTCCCGATCACCTCGATTTCAAACTCACCGCCGGCCTCGGAGCGATTGTGCTCTACGACGCCACCGGCGCGGAAGTGCAGCGCGTGATTTACGGGCCGCAGGCGCAGGCCGTGTCGCAGGGCCGTCTGCCCGACGGCACCGCGAACATTGTTTCCTTCCCGAACAGCGCGAGCCCGGCGGCGGCGAACTATCAGTTGAACTACACCGGGCCGGTGCTGAACGAACTGCTGGCCCGCAACTCCAGCGCGGTGATCGGGCCGTTCGCGAATTACGCCGACTACCTCGAGTTGTTCAACCCCACGACCAACGCCTTCAACCTCGGTGGCATGGCGTTGAGCGATGAGGCGGACAAGACCAAATTTGTCTTCGCGCCCGGAACGGTCCTCGCCTCGAATGCCTATCTCGTCGTCTGGTGCGACGGCACGCGCGCGGCCCGCACGAACGCGCCGCTGAACTCCGGCTTCTCACTGAATGGCAGCAGCGGCGGCGCGTACCTCTTCAACACGAACGGGCAGGTCGTGAATTTCATCGAGTACGGATTTCAGGCCACCGATCTGCCGGTGGGCTTGAGCGGCGGCCAGTGGCGGTTGCTCGCGGCGGTGACGCCCGGTAGCAACAACGCAGCGGTGGCCACGCTCGGTTCGCCGACGAACCTGCGCATCAACGAGTGGATGGCCGACCCCGGTAACGGCGCGAACGATTGGTTTGAATTGCACAACAGCGACACGCTGCCGGTGAGCCTGAGCGGTCTGTATCTCACCGATGATTTCTCGCTCGCCGGCCTGAGCAACACGCCCATCGCGAACCTCAGTTTCATCGGCGCGCGCGACTGGGTGAAGTGGATTGCCGACAACGATCCGAGCGACGGTCGCGATCATACGCGCTTCAATCTCGACCAGGATGCGGACAGCATCCGGCTCTACGCAGCGGATTTTTCCATCATCGACAGCGTGAGTTTCGGCGCGCAAATCGAAGGCGTTTCGCAAGGGCGTCTGCCGGACAGCCGCGCGAACATCGTGAGCTTCCCGACGACGCCCACACCCGAGGCCGCGAACTATCTGCCGCTCGGGAATGTCATCATCAACGAGGTGCTCACGCACACCGACCCGCCGCTGGAGGACGCGATTGAAATCCAGAACACGGGCCCGAACCCGGTTTCCATCGCGAGCTGGTGGATCAGCAATTCGCAGCGCGAGTTGAAAAAATTCCGCGTCGCCGCCGGCACCTCGCTCACGCCCGGACAGTTCACAGTCTTCTACGAAAACCAGTTCAACTCCGGCGGCACCGGCACCGGCACGAACTTCACGCTCAACTCCGCGCGCGGCGACGCGGTGTATCTCTCGGAGGCGGACGGCGCGGGGAACCTGACCGGCTATCGCGCCTCGGTGGAGTTTGGCGCGGGCGAGAACGGCGTTTCGTTCGGACGTTTTGCGACGAGCACGGGCGTGGACTTCACCGCGATGGCGCAGCGGAGTTTCGGTTCGGACTTGCCCGCCACGCTGGCGGAGTTTCGCACTGGCACGGGCTTGTCGAACGGCTACCCGAAGATCGGTCCCGTGGTGATCAACGAGATCATGTATCACCCCGTCAGCGGCACGAACGCGGTGGAATTGGCGAACGAGGAGTTCATCGAGCTGCGCAACATCACGTCGAATGCGGTGCCGCTGTTTGATCCCGCGCGTGCCACGAACGGCTGGCGGCTGGGCGGCGGCGTCTCGTTCCATCTCACCAACCTCACGCTCGGCGCGACGGGACATCTCACCATCGTGGCCTTTGATCCGGCGACGAATGCGGCGGCGCTGGCCGCCTTCCGAGCGCGCTACGGCACGAACGGTCCCATCGTCGGCCCCTATTCCGGCCGGCTCAATAACGCGGGCGAAGCCCTCGAACTCTCGAAGCCCGACGCGCCGCAGGCCCCGCCGCATCCCGACGCGGGCCTGGTGCCGATGATTCTCGTGGACCGTGTGGTCTATAGTTTCACCAATCCCTGGCCGACCGCCGCCGACGGCGGGGGCGCGTCGCTCCAGCGCGTGGCGTCTTCGCTGTATGGCAACGAGGTGTTGAACTGGACCGCGCAGCCTCCGAACGCGGGCGCGGCCAATGGTGTCGCCGACATTATTCCACCGACCATTTCCGCACAGCCGCAAAGCCAGACCGTGGCGCAGGGACAGACGGCGAACTTCTCCGTGACCGGGCAGGGGACCGCACCGCTGACCTACCAATGGCTGCACGCCGGGACGAACCTGCCGAGCGCGACGAACGCCACGCTCTCGGTGGTGAACGCGCAGGCCGCGGACGCCGGACTCTATCGCGTGGTGATCAACAACGTGGCGAGCTACATCTTCAGCCAGGGCGCGACGCTCACGGTGCTGGTGCCCGCGTTCATCGCCGTGCCGCCGCAAAGCCAGTTGGGCGTCGCGGGCACGACGGTGCAGTTCAACGTGACGGCCGGCGGCACCGCGCCGCTGTTCTACCAGTGGCGCAAGGAAGGTGTGGATTTGCTGGGGCAGAATGGATCGCTGCTCACGTTGAACAACGTGCAGCCGGCGAGCGCGGGAAATTATTCCGTGGTCGTCACGAACAATTACGGTTCCGCCACCAGCCTCGTCGCAGTCCTCAGCATCGTGGTGCCGCCGGTGATCACCGATGATCCGACCAATGCCACGGTGATGGAGAATGAACCGGTGACGTTCCAGGTCTCGGCGACCGGCACCGCGCCGCTCAGTTATCAATGGCGCAAGGATGGCATCAACATTCCCGGCGCGAACAGCGCGAGCTTTTTGATCGCCGCCGTGCAGGTTTCGGACGGTGGACTTTATTCCGTGGTCGTGACCAATGCGGGCGGCACGGCGACGAGTGCCTCGGCGTCGCTGACGGTGAGCACGGTCTTCGTGCTGCTGGCTCCGTCGGTGCGGGGCGACGGCGCGTTCGAGTTCACCCTGGTCGGGACCAGCAACCGCAATTACACCGTGGAATACACGAGGGACTTCAGCGGCTGGACCAACGTGACCAACCTCACGCTGTCTGGACCGCAGGCGACCGTCGTTGATCCGGGCGCGACGAATGACACCTCGCGTTTCTATCGCGTGCGGTTGAATCCGTAGTCCTCCGAGGTGGAATTTGTCGCGTCGTGGGGCACGCGTCCCGCCTGCCGCCGTCTTTTGGCCGTCCCGGCTGAAGACACGAGCCGAGACGGCCCGTGGACTGGGTGGCAGCCGGGACGGCTGCCCCACTATGGCTTTGTCGCAGCGCGACCAAACCCACCACTCGGTTGGAAGTGGAACTTTTAGGCGGGGCGTGGTGGAACTTCTCGCGCTGCGAGAAGTCGGGCCGCGCAGAGCGGCCCGCCGGAAGGCCACGGGCGTTTGCACGTCGTGGACTGCATGGACCGCTCGCTGAACGCTCGCTGGTTTGGTCGCAGCGCGACAAAACCCACCTTTACTCTCCGCGCGTCGGGAAAATCTTCATCGCACATTCGCGTGCGGACTGCTACTGATGTGGCGAATCACCGTTTATGAAATGTGCCAAATTCGTCCGTGTCTTCGCCGCGCTCGTGCTGTCGCCGCTCCTGCTGTCCGCGCAAATCACCATCACCGGCGTGGCCGACAAGACGACCTACAACAACACCGTGACGCTGACCGTTGGCACGCAGGCGGGGTTTGATTACAACGCGACTTTGAACTGGCAGCCCATCGCCACCGGCGGGCCGGTGGTCGTGAACAAGCCGGACTTTTACGAGTTGCGTGTCGATGCCACGAACCAGAGCGGCGGCGCGGTCACGAGCCTCTACCGCCGGTTCATCGTGCTGGACACTTCGCGCGTGGGGACGGAATGGGGCCTGCCGCCGCACGTTCCGTTTCCGGTGATCCAATCGGCGTCGAATGAATTCAGCGGCGCGCGGTTGCGCGTGCTAACTCCGGCGAATTTTCCGGCGGGCTACGAAATCCCCGTCGTGGCCTGGGTCGTGGATGATCAGGACCACGCCGTTCGTGCCAATGGCGTGCTGGCGTCAGCGGGACAAAACTCGGTTCAACTCAAGCGCGGCGTCGGCTCCGGTTTTCTCGCCAGCAATCAAGCGCCCGGCGTTTTGAACTACACGCCCTCCGTCGGCGGCCTGGCCACGAACAAATCCATTACGCTCGAATCCGGCACCGTCTGGTCGAACGTCTCCGGCACGCTCAGTGGCGTGACGACGTGGCCGGCGCAGGCGCGCATCCGCGTCACGGGGCATCTCGCCGTTCCTGCCGGAAGCTCGCTGACGATTGGCGCGGGCGCGGTGGTGTTGCTGAACAGCGGCGTGAACATCACGAACAACGGTGCCATCACCATCAACGGCACGGTGGACGAGCCGGTCATCTTCACGCCGAATTCCCGGGCGCAGCCGTGGGGCGGATTCTTCATGCGCACGAGCACGGGATCGTTGATTGGCACGGGCGTGATCTTCGTGGCGAGCGGCGCGGATCCGAGGGGAGGTGCGGGCCATCGTCCCGAGCAATGTCTCTTCCTAGTGGACAACGCACCGACGATTTCACTGACCGACTCGGCGGCGATCTATCTCGCAGGGCAGATGGGCCACGCTTACAGCGGTGGCACCTTCACCTTCACGAGGTTCCTGTTGCAGCGCGCGACTACCGGCGGCGAATACACCGGCGCGAA
The DNA here is from genome assembly GCA_038208765.1 of Verrucomicrobiota bacterium. Lineage (GTDB taxonomy): Bacteria > Verrucomicrobiota > Verrucomicrobiia > Limisphaerales > SIBH01 > JANNGC01. The sequence continues at coordinate 8,378 of JBBQYK010000035.1, read as the reverse complement.
CTGGACGGTGAACGACAGCGCGTTCATCGACTTCCCGGACGACACGGTGAATTTCGTCGATGGCGACAACGACGCACTGTATTTCGTGAGCGGCTCGTACACCTTCACCAACACGCTCTTCGGCTGGACCAAGGATGACGGCATTGATTCGGGCGGCAGCGGCTATGGACCGCTCACGTATCAGTCGTGCTGGTTCGAGGGTGCGGTGCACGAGGGCAACTCGCTCTCGGGCTACAAGAGTGTGCTCGCGCGCGGGACCGTTTATTTCGACTGCGGCCAGGGCATTGAAGATGGCTACAACGCGCCGACCGGTCGGTTGGACAATTGCTTTTTCTCGATGAACCAGTCCGGCATCCGCCACGGCGACAACTATCCGAGCATCGGCAATTACGACGGCCGTTTTCTCGCGACCAACTGCATCTCCATTTACAACCATCGCGATCTTTTCGGTTTCAATTGGAACAGCTCCGGCGGCTGGACGAACAGCCACGACCGTTTCTGGCCGAGCAACAACTGGGTGAGCGTGCAGGACACGAACTACCCGAACAACTTCACCTGGAATCCCGCGAACGACGGCTGGCGGCTGGCCGCGTTCGGCGGACGCGAACGCGTGGGCGTGGGCTTCGGCGCGCGTGGCCATGCGCTGGCGGTGCTGCCGGAAGGCATTCCGGTGGGCCTCAGCATTTTCTGCACGAACCAAGTCTCGGTGGATTACGTGGTGGATGGCACGGACGGATCGCACATGACGGGGACGCTCGTGTATCCGGCGGGCTTGACGCGGCGGTTCATTCCCGCGCCGTCGAACACGAACGCCATCTACCGCTTCGCGTTGCAGAACGGCGTGAACGCCGACGTCACGGGACCGAGCTATTACATTGCGCCGACGTTGGCCGCGAGCACGCCGGCTTCGAGCGTGCTCGTGGCGTCGAACGCGAACTGGCGTTTCAACGACCAGACTAACGACCTCGGCACGGCGTGGCGCGCGTTGGCCTTCGACGATTCAAGCTGGTCGAACGGCGTGGCCGAACTGGGCTTCGGTGATGGCGACGAAGCCACGCTCATCGCCAGCAATTTGCAATCCACCACCTACTTCCGCCGCACCTTCATCGTGGCGGATCCCACGGCGTTCGCGAACGTGTCGGTGCGGCTGCTGCGTGATGACGCGGGCGTGGTCTTCATCAATGGCAACGAAGTGCTGCGCTCGCCGAACCTGCCCGCCGCGCCGTCCATCATCACCAACCGCCAGCTCGCGACGGCCACAGGCGAAGACTCGATTGACACCGCGACGGTTTCCGCCACGAACCTTGTGGCCGGGAACAACATTGTGGCCGTGGAGATTCATCAGCAGGCGTTGAACAGTTCGGACATCAGCTTCGCGCTCTCGCTCACGGGCAATCCCGCGCCGGGGCGTCCGCGTCTGGCCTTCGTGCGTCTCGCGGATGAAATGGTGCTCTACTCCAGCGACAACACGGCGGTGATCGAAGAGGCCTCGATCATCACCGGCCCGTGGACGGCAGTGACTCCGGCGAACACGCCGACGGGTTTCAGCACAGTGAGCGGGCAGAAGTTTTATCGGCTGAGGAAGTGAACGTCTGTCGGAGCGCGGACCGCCGAGTCCGCGGGGTCGTAGTTTGGGAGTGGCGGCAAAGTTGCGCTGGTGCTCGTGGAGCTAAGCATTTCTCAACTCGTGGATGAAGCATGAACACGCGGACTCGGCGTTCCGCGCTCCGATAGAAACGCCCTCGCAGCGCGAGGCGCTCCACCTTTCCAATCAGGCCAGTGCGTCCAGGGCGCAGACTTGTTCCTCGCGCGTCACGAGATTCTTCACCTTCGCCACGAGCGCGCCGTCCGCGCCGCGTTCCAATCGCACGGTTTTCTTCGTCTTCAATTCCAGCGCGCGTTTGAACTGTTTGTCGCCCTTGGCAGGCGTGAGCGAATACTCGACGACTTGACCGGCCTCGCGCAGCCGTTGAATCACACCGAGCGATTCACCACGCAGCGATTCATCTTCGATCAACACGAAGGTGTCCACGTTGGCGCTGAATTCGGGCAGCAGTTTGCGTGACTTGAGCAGTTCGAGCAGCACCACATCCCCCATGCCGAAGCCGAGCGCGGGCAAGTCCACCTTCCCGCCGCTGATGAGCTTCAAGAGATTGTTGTAGCGCCCGCCGCCCGCGATGGCGCGGAACTCGCCCTTCACGTCGAAGGCCTCGAAGACCACGCCGGTGTAGTAGGCGAGGCCGCGAATCACGCCGTAATCAATCTTCACGAATGCGCCCAGGCCGCGCGCGGCGAGGTTGGCCTGGATGGACTGCAACTCGGGCGTCGGCTCGCCGGAACCGATGAATGCCGTGACTTCATCAAACGAGAAGCCTAGCTCGGAAAACTTCTTCGCGTTCTCATCCGGCGTTTCGCGTTCCAGCTTGTCCACGGCCTGGTAGAAGGCATACGCCTTCGTCTCATCGGGACAACGCTTCGCGAAAAACTCCGCCCACGCATTGCGGCTGCTCAGGCGGATGACGAAATCCTCCTGCGTCAGTCCCAGCGCGCGCAGCGTGTCGATGAGTAGCGCGAGCAGTTCGGCGTCCGCCGCCACGTCCGGCTCGCCGATGATGTCGCAGTTCAGTTGGAAGTGTTCGCGCAGTCTTCCCTTCTGCTGTTTCTCGTAGCGGAAGAGTTGTGGAATGGCGAACCACTTGAACGGCTTCTTGTAATTGCGCTCCGCGGCGCTGGCCATGCGCGCGAGCGTCGGCGTCATCTCGGGCCGCAGCGCAACGGCGCGTTCGCCCTTGTCGATGAAGTTGTAGAGTTGCCCGACAATTTCGTCCCCACTCTTGAGCGTGAAGAGTTCGAGCGGCTCCAGCGGCGGCCCGTCGTATTCGCGGAAGCCGTAGCGGCGGGCGACGGCCCGCCATTTATCGAAAATGTATTGGCGTGCGTCCGCGCTCCAGACATCGGTCGTCGGAAGCGGTTCGGGATAAAAGTCACGAAAGCCGGGCAGTCGTTGCATCGCGGGGAAAATCCAGAATCCGAATTCTAAAATCCAAACAAATCCCCGGATTCACTTCAGAACCGGATCGGGAGGGCAGGGGATGGTTCGGAGAGTCGGCTTCCAGCACGGCGCTTCACAAAAAATAGATCCCAAAGCGCCGTGCTGGAAGTCGGCGCTCCGAACAAACTTAACCGGGGCCGGCGTCTGGAGGCGGAGTCTGGACAGCCGCGAGTCTTCCAACCACGGCTGCCATTTCCTTGCCTGGCTTGAACTTCGCCACGGCACGTGCGGGCACGGGATATTGCTTGGAGGGATCGGCGGGATTGCGGCCCATGCGCGGCTTGCGGCGGCGCACCTCGAAGACGCCGAAATTCCGAAGCTCGACGCGTTCTTCGCGCCCGAGGCTTTCGATGATGGACGCAAAAAGCGTCTCCACCGCTTCGACCGCCTGCGCCTGACTCAGGCCGATCTTTTCACTGACCCGCAACACAATGTCATGTTTTGTCATAGGCCAATCCTCTGCAGTTGGAACCACTGAACCGTGGGCGGATTTAGGCCCGCATACCCCGCCCGGTCAAGCGGCGAGTTCTGCGTATTTTGGCGGGGAAAATGGAGGTCAACTTTGCCTCTGACCAAGGACGCGGAAAAAGCGGCACTGAAGCGACCAAACGATGACGCGCGACACCAATCGTGGCTCGCGGGGCGTTGGAGTGCGGTCGCTTTACCGCCGCTTCGGCATGAATGTCCGCTGGCCGAGAGAACCTCAGCTTTCGATCACGTTGATTTCCACCGGCTCGACGTTGATGCCCTTTTTCTCCAGCCACGCGATGGCGGCCTTGAGCTGCGTGCGCTCGCCTTCGAGTTCGAGGCAGACGATGCCGATTTCATCGGTCACGCTGCACTGGCGGACATTGGTGACCACGCGGAATTTGTGGCCCAGTTCCCAAATGACCGGCGTCTTGATCAGCTTGGGCGGATACATCAGCCAGAGGCGGCGTTTCTGCGGGCCGCTGGCGGGCGCCTTGGCGGGGGAAGATTTCTTTTTTGCAGGCATGGCGTGGTGCGTGGTTGCGTGAACTAGCCGCCGGCAATCGCCGGGATGATGCTGATCTCGTCGCCATCCTTGAGCGGCGTCTGCTGGTTTTCGAGGAAGCGGATGTCCTCTTCGTTTACATACACGTTCACGAAACGGCGCACCGCGCCGGTCTCATCGACGAGGCGTTCCTTGATGCCGGGAAACTGCCCCTGCAACTCGGTGATCGCGTCGCCAACATTTTTTGCGCTGACTTCCACGACCTCCACGTCGTTCGTCAGTTTGCGGAGCGGGGTTGGGATTCGAACTTTGACTGCCATAATTTTTTGTATCCTCGAAAATGTTCTGCACCACTGCAAGCGGTGAATTGGTTTCTGTGTTCGTGTGCCCACGGCGTCCCGCCGGGTCGGTGTATTAACAAATCAAGCCCGCCTTGAACTTCCATCGCTGCGGCCCGGCGGGACGCCGGGGGCACATCGTTCACCCGCCGGCAAACGCCGGGATGATGCTGATCTCGTCACCGTCTTTCAGCGGCGTCTGCTCGTTTTGCAGGAAGCGGATGTCCTCGTCGTTTACGAAGATCAGCACCGAGCCGCGCACCCGGCCCGTCGCCTTGTCCACCACGCGGTCACGAATGCCGTTGAAGCGTGCGTGCAAGGCGTCAATGGCGGCGGCCACGGTCGCGGCCTGCACGTCCACGAGTTCCTGCTCGTGCGTCAAGCGGCGGAGCGTCAGTGGGATGCGAACAGTTACTGGCATCACACGAATGGTTAAGCCGTGACGGCTTCTTCCTGCGCCAGCAACGCCTCGAACTCGCGCAGGCTCGGCTTGATCTCGCGCGGCTGGCCGACGTGACCCACGACGGCGTCCAGCGTCTTGAGCCCGTGGCCGGTGATGCACAGGACGGCGGAGTCGCCGGCGGGAATTTTCCCCGCCGCGATCAATTTCTTCGCCACGCCCACCGTTACGCCGCCGGCCGTCTCGGCGAAGATGCCTTCACACTCGGCGAGCAGGCGGATGCCTTCACGGATTTCCTCGTCGGTCACGTCGTCGGCGTGCGCGCCGGTTTCCTTCATCACCTTGAGCGCGTAAAACCCGTCGGCGGGCGTGCCGATGGCGAGCGACTTCGCAATCGTGTTCGGCTTCACCGGCTTGAAGAAATCGAGGCCAGATTTTTGCGCGGCAGAAATCGGCGAGCAGCCCGTGGCCTGCGCGCCGTGAACTTGGTACGGCGTGTCACTCACGAGTCCGAGCTTGGTGAACTCCTGATATGACTTCTGAATCTTGGTGAGCAACGAGCCGGAGGCCATCGGCACCACGGTGTGCTGCGGAATCTTCCAGCCCAGCTGCTCGGTGATTTCAAAGCCCATGCTCTTGGAACCTTCCGCGTAGTAGGGGCGCATGTTGACGTTCACGAAAGCCCAGCCGTACTTGCCGGCGATCTCGGCGCAGAGGCGGTTCACTTCGTCGTAGTGGCCGCGAATGCAAATGACGCCCGCGCCATAGACGAGCGAGTTCACGATCTTGCCCTGCTCCAAATCAGCGGGGATGAACACGTAGCTCTTGAGGCCAGCCGACGCCGCATTCGCGGCGACGGAGTTGGCGAGGTTACCGGTCGAAGCGCAGGCGACGGTGGTGAAGCCCAGTTCCTTCGCGCGACTGAGCGCCACGCTCACGACGCGATCTTTGAACGAGAGCGTCGGGTAGTTCACCGTGTCGTTCTTGATCCAGAGCTCGCGGATGCCCAGGCGCGCGGCGAGGCGCGGCGCTTTGACCAGCGGCGTGTAGCCGACCTGGAAGCCGACCGTCGGCTCGCCCGCCACGGGCAGCAGCTCGCGGTAGCGCCACATCGTCTGCGGGCGCGACTCGATGGCGGCGCGGGTCATGGACTTCTTGATGCGGTCGTAGTCGTAGCAGACTTCGAGCGGGCCGAAGTCGAACTCGCAGACGTGCGTGGCGGTGAGCGGATATTCGCGTCCGCACTCGCGGCACTTGAGCGCCTTCATGAAACCGTGTTTTTCCATAAATCGTTTAAGGTGCTGCCGGTTTGCCACCGGCAGGCTTTTGCAAGTTCTCTGAACTGCCGGTGGCAAACCGGCGGCACGTTGGGGCAACAAAAAACCCCTTCTCATCTGAGAAGAGGTGCGGTCAATCGGTGCGCTCTTCTCATCTTTTCCCGAAGCACCTGCCTCGAGCTGGATTTGGCACCTGCACGGGAGCTTGCGCTCCGCCGGTTGCCGTGACGTCATCGGGCCAGTCCCTCAGTCACTCGCGATGAGTTCGTTGGTATCAACGAATGCGGATAGGATGATTTCTTCGTTGGAAGGTGTCAAACGGTTTTTCCGCTCCGGCGTGGTGGCGTTCGTGGGTGGTAAGAAAAGCGGCGCTAAAGCGACCGCACTCCAAACGCTCCGCGAGTGGCAAGGAGTGTGATGTTGCGCGCCAGCGTTTGTAGTGCAGTCGCTTTAGCGCCGCTTTCAGAAAGTGAACATACGTCACGGGCGCATTCTAAATTTGAGGCGGCGGCACAGGGTGCGATAAGCCCGGAGGGCTTGAACGTGAATAGCCCCGGGTCGCGAGGCACGAGCGAACCCGGGGATCAGAGTGGCGGTGGCCATCAACCCCGGAGGGGTTGAACCCGGAACCATCACTCGCTGCAAGATTCGACCCCTCCGGGGTCGGTGCGCTGGTTTCGACGTTTCCCCCGGTTTCACCGGGGGCTATTCATGTTCAAGCCCTCCGGGCTTGGGCAGCGGACCCTCTCAAAACCTAGATGCGCCCGCGCCCCGCGCCAGTTCGCGCTCGCAAACGATTTTGAAACTGCGAACTTTCCGCCGTCATCATGAGCAGTGCGTCTTCCGTTTTACATCGCCCTCCGGCGAAGCGCCCGGGCCGTCCGTGGCGCGGCGCGCTGCGCATCGCGGTCATCTACTTCGTCTTTGCCATCGCCTGGATTCCGCTGGCGAATTTTTTCTTCGGACGATTCGTGGATGAAGCGCGCGTGCCTTATTTGGAAATCATCGAGTACATCGCCTTCGCGCTGGGCAGCGGCGTGTTGCTCTACGTGCTCGTGGTGCGCTTCGCCCGGCAGCGGGCGGTGATCGAGGACGCGTTGCGCCGGAACGAACGCCGCTACCGCTCGCTGGTGCTCGCCACCGCGCAAGTCACCTGGCGCGGCGAACCAAACGGCGAGATCGCCGAGGAACAGCCGACGTGGGAAGCCTTCACCGGTCAGACCTTCGCCCAGTATCGCGGCTGGGGCTGGCTGGACGCCATTCATCCCGAGGATCGACCGATGCTCTCCGAGCGCTGGCGCAAGGCCGTCTCCCGCGAGAGCCGTCCGCCCAACGATCGGTTTTACGAGATCGAGTATCGCGTGCGCCGTCGGGACGGCGTGTACCGTAATCTTGTCGCCCGCACCGTGCCCGTGCTCGATCCTGAAAACCGCGTGCAGGAATGGGTCGGCATCTGTTTCGACATGACCGAGCAGAAGCAGCAAGAGGCGCAGTTGCGTGACAGCGAAGAGCGTTATCGCAACCTCGTGGACATCGCGCCGGACATGATTTTCGTCCACCAGCAGGGGCGGATCATCTTCATGAATCCGGCGGGCCTGCGCATGTTGCGCGCACCCAGCCTGGAAGCGGTCATCGGCCGGAACGCCATCGACCTGGCCCATGCGGATTTTCACGACATCATTCACGAGCGCATCCGGCAGACGGCCAGCGGTCTAAAGGTGCCGACGATGGAGCAGCGGCTTGTTCGCTTCGATGGCACCCTGGTCGAAGTCGAGGTCGGGGCCACGGGGTTTGTCTTTCACGGTCAACCGGCGGTGCAGGTGGTGGCCCGCGACATCACGGCCCGGCTGCGCGCGCAGGAGGAATTGCGCGCCAGCGAGACGCGTTTCCACCTCGTCACGCGCGCCACGACCGATGTGGTGTATGACTGGGACATGGCGACGAATGCCATCTGGTGGAATGAAAATCTCCGCATCCAATTTGGCTACGAGGGCAAGCCCGAGGAACTGGGCATCGCCTTCTGGACCTCGCTCATTCACCCGGAGGACGCGGCGCGCATTGAGGTCAGTTTGTCGGTGGCCGTGACCGGCGGAAAAAAGTTTTGGGCGGACGAATATCGCTTCCGCCGCACCGACGGCTCCTACGCGAATGTCCTCGACCGTGGCTACCTCGTGCCTGACGCCGCCGGAAAGGCCGCGCGCATGATCGGCGCGATGATGGACATCACCGACCGCAAGCAGACGGAGCAGCGCCTGCGCGACTCGCGCGAGCAACTGCGCGCGCTCACCGGGCATCTCGAACGCATCCGCGAGGAGGAACGCACGCGCATCGCCCGCGA
>JBBQYK010000034.1:0-19520 GCA_038208765.1 Verrucomicrobiota bacterium | reverse complement strand
GAATCATCCAGCGCCAGGAGCGCGACCGACGGCGCGAGATTTTCCACCACGGGCGCGGTGAGGCGGTTCGTGGGCAGCAGCAACGTGACGGACAAATTCGTCAGCGCCGCAGTGGTCGCGCATTCCAACAGCACATTCGTGCGCTGGCCTCCTTCCATCACCACGACGGGCAGACTCAACTCGACGTAATCTCTCACGACCACCGTGAAAGTCTGCGCGGCGCTCGAAGTTGGCGCGTCCGCATCTGTGGCGCGCAGCGTGATTTGATTGGTCGTCGCGGCATCGGCGCGCGCGGGCTTCCAGACAAACAATCCATTCGTGGCGTGGATGCGCGCGCCGTCGGGTGCGCCGGCGTCCAGAGAGTAAATGAGTCGCGCGCCCGGCACCGTGTTGCTGCCCAGCGCGCGGAAGAAAATCGGCTGCAACACGTCCGCGATGACATCAGGAATCACTTCCAGCGTGGGCGCGGGCCGTCCGGTGAACACGACATCGTCCAGCGAGTAACCACGATCCACGCCGCCCGTGGTGTTGTCGTCCGCCCAGAGAATGTAGAGCGGCGTGCCGCCGGCCCAGACGCCGTTGAGCGCGAAGACCAGCGTCCTCACTCCGGCTGTGCCGCCAGAGAGCGCGGGGATCTTCACCCACGTCCCCGGCGCGCCCGTGAAGCTGTAATAAACCTGGTGCGCCGGCGCCTGCTCGGCGGGCGTCGCGCCGCTCTGGCCGAGCGTGTAGGAAATGGTGGCCACACTTTGATCCTCGCCGGTGTTGTTCTGCAACGTGGCCATGAGGAGCGTGGCGCTGTTCGCGGCCGGGCGCGTCCAGAGCGCGGTCGCGCCGCCGCCGGACCAAGAGGCGAGCGTGTTTTGTCCGGGCGGTACGGCCCCGAATCCGTCGAGGAGCGTGTTGGTGATGGTGGCGGCGCTGTTGGTCTGCACGGCGGCGTCGAGCGCGGCCGCGGTGGTGAAGGTGAGTTCGTTGCCCGCGAGCGAGCGCGTGCTCCACTCGGCGGACGAAGGCAAGGCGGCGAAAGAAATGAGTCCGCTGCCACCCGGCCCGACGGAGATGGCCGCGTGCGCCCCGCTGAAACAAAATGGCACGAGCGCGAGGAGTAAAAGCAGTTTTCGCATTTGAGTGAGTGGATGCTGCCAACAAACATCCCGGCGAACAAGCTGCCAGTTGCGGGAGAAGGTAAAATCAGACCGGCCCGTGGAGCCATGCGCAGAACCAGGATTGTTCATCCCGTTCCGTCCGTGTTTCAATTTCCCCATGCGGAAGCGAAAGGAAATTCCCGTCGCGCTCACCATCGCCGGCTCGGACAGCGGCGGCGGTGCGGGTGTGCCGGCGGACTTGAAGGCGTTCATGGCGCTCGGCGTGCATGGGACGTGCGCCATCACCTGCCTCACGGCGCAGAATCCCCGCCGGGTCACCGGCGTGGAGGCGTGTTCACCAAAGATGCTGCGCGCGCAAATCGAAGCGGTCTTTGAAGAACTGCCGCCGCGCGCGGCGAAGACCGGGATGCTGTTCTCCACCGCGCTGATTCGTGAAGTGGCCCGCGCCTGGCGCGGCCGCCGCTGCCCGCTGGTTGTCGATCCGGTGATGGTGGCGACGAGTGGCGCGCGCTTGCTGCAACCGGACGCCATCCGCGCGCTGACGCACCAGCTCTTCCCGCTCGCCGTGCTGGTCACGCCAAATGTTCCGGAAGCGGAGGCACTGCTGGAAATGGTGATTAGCGCGCCGGAGGATTTGCGCGCGGCCGCGCGGAGACTGCACGCGCGGTTCGGTTGCGCGACGCTGATCAAGGGCGGACATCTGCGCGGCGGGCGCGAGTCCATCGACATCTTATTTGATGGCCAGACGGAATGGCTGTTGAGCAGTCCGCGCGTGCCTGGGGTGAAGACGCATGGAACGGGCTGCACTTTTTCCGCCGCCATCGCCGCGCATCTGGCGCACGGGGAGAAACTGACGCGGGCCGTGGCCCTGGCGAAGCGATACGTGACGAACGCGATTAAAAATACGTGCCGCGCAGGCGGTCACGATGTGCTGGGTTGAGGCGGACGAGCGCTCTGGCCCCGCACGATCCGGGCGTGTCATGCCGGTTCGCGCGCGGCTCAGAAATTCAGCTTGAGCCGGAAATACCGCGCGGACGCGAACGGAGTGACGAGCCGGACGACGGGCGCGTTGGTGGCGAACGGGCCGATCAATTCGTGCAACTCCCAGGCGGTGAAACTTGCAGAGTGTTCAAGACGGTAGCTCTGGCCCGGAGCCGCCTCGAAACTCAGGCGCACACTTCCGTCCTCACGGCGTGCGAACAACGCCGGAACTGGCTCGTTGTATTCCACCGCGCCGGAGTCCATGCACTCTTGGCTTACGCTGCGGAGTTGGCTCTGGCGTCGGCCAGCACGCGGATTTCGCGCTGCGGGAAGGGAATGGTTATGTCCGCGGCGCGCAACGCCTCAAGGATGGCCTTGTTCAACTCCGCCTTCATGGGATTGAAGTCCGCCAGCGCGGCCCACGGTTTGACCGCGAGAATCACGGCGGAGTCGCCGAGCGAGGAGGTGCCGATGACGGGCGCGGGAGTTTTCAACACGCGCGGATTCGCCGCGAGCACGCGGCTGATGACTTCGAGCGCGCGGTTCAAGTCCGTGTCGTAAGCGACGCCCACGCTCAGGTTGGCCTGCCGGATCTTGCCGTAGTTGTGAAGAATCTCGCCGACGATCTTCCGGTTCGGCACGATCACGCGCGAGAGGTCGGGATGAATCAAGGTGGTCGAAAACAGTTCAATCTGATCCACCTGCCCATGCGCACTGGCAATCTCAATGTAGTCGCCCACCCGAAAACTTCTGACGAAGATGATCGTCAGTCCCGCGACCAGATTGCTCAGCACGCCCTGCATCGCGAGGCCCACGCCCACACCAATCACGCCGAGTCCGGCGATGAGCGGGAGCAGCTTGATTTCGAGATTGGTCGCGATGAGCATAAACGTCAGCGCGAGGACGAGGAGCTTCACCAGGCGGACCATTATCATGCGGACGGGCGGCTCCATTTCGCGCTTGAGCAACTGCCGCATGGTCGCCTTGCCGAGCCACCGCCCGATGATCAGGCCGATCACCAGCATCACCACCGCCGTCAAAACCTTCGGCCCGTATTCAATCGTCTTCTGGGCAATGAAGTCCTGGTTGGCATCGATAGTGCCCTTGATTTTATCAAAGGTGGCTTTGGCATCTACGGCAGCAATCATCATGGCGGCGAATTATCAAACCCGCGTGAAACGTGGCAAGCGGTGATTTGCCCGGAGCGCGGATTTGCAACCCGCAACCATGTTCGATGACTGGGCGCGTCCGTCGTGAAAGAGTCCTTCTTTCCCTCGCCCGTTGCTGCGGGTTGCAAACCCGCGCTCCGTTGCGCTCGCCGCCGCCTATCGTTCTGCTAACCTCGCGCTGTGCTGACACGAATTCTTCTCGCCACTCTTGCGCTCTGCTGGTGTGGCTGCACCACCGTTGAGCGATCTTTGACGCGTTACGAATACTCGCGCCCGCAGATGGGCCTGCCGTTTCGCATCGTGCTCTACGCGCCGGACAAAATTTCAGCCGATGCGGCGGCGGAAGCGGCTTACGCGCGCATCAAGCAGCTCAACGACATCCTCAGCGACTACGACACGGACAGCGAACTGAGCCGACTCTCGCAGACTTCCGGCTCGGACCGCGCCGTGCCGGTGGGCGACGATCTGTGGCGCATGTTGGAGCGCTCGCAAAAAGTCGCGCGAGAGACGGACGGCGCGTTCGACATCACCTGCGGTCCGGTGGTGAGTCTCTGGCGTAAGGCGCGGCGTGAGAAGCAACTGCCCGATCCGGCCAAGCTCGCGGAGGCGTTGCGTGCGGTGGGCTACGAAAAGCTGCGGCTCGATCCGAAGCAGCGCACGGCAGAACTGCTGGCGCCTTACATGCGGCTGGACCTTGGTTCACTCGCGAAACCGTACGCCGTGGACGAGGCGCTGCGCATTCTGCGCGAACGCGGGATTCGTTCCGCACTGGTCGGCGGCTCGGGCGACATGGCTGTGAGTGAAGCGCCGCCGGGCACGCGCGGCTGGCGCATCGAACTCGCGCCGCTCGACGCCCCGGGTGCGCCGGCGACGGAATTTGTGCTGCTGCGAAACCAGGCGCTGGCCACGAGCGGCGACCTCTTTCAACACGTCGAGATCAACGGCGTGCGTTACTCGCACATCGTCAATCCGCGCACGGGCATGGGCCTGACCGATCACAGTCTCGTGGTGGTCATCGCGAAGGATGGTCAGACGGCGAACTCAGTCTCGACCAGCGCGGGCTTGCTCGGGCCGGAGCCTGCGCTGAAGTACGCGGCGGAGAAAGGGGCGTGCGCGCGGATCACGAGGAAGCCTGCGGAGCGAATCGAAGTGCGGGAGTCGGCGTGTTTTGGAAAGTTTCTCGTGCCCTGACGGCGGAGCGCGGACCGCCGAGTCCGCGCGATCCAATGACTGCGAAAAATGTCCGCCCATTGACAAGCGCATGAACACGCGGACCCGGCGGTCCGCGCTCCTGAAAACAAAACCCCGCGCCTCGTTCCCAAGGCGCGGGCTTTCGATTGATTTGATCAGTTTAGCTTAAACTTGATCGATGCGCGTCTTGCCGGGCACGGGCAATTGATACATCCCGTCGGGGCCGGGCTTGACCAGCGGCTCCGCGTCCCACGCGAGATTCTTCGGCATGGTGTCGTTCTTGGAATTGAGAGCCTGGTCCCAGGTCACTTCCTTGCCGGTGTAGGTGGACATGCGGCCCAGGATGGACGTGAGCGAACTGTAGGCGCCGTTGAACGCCTCGTTGTACGGCTTGTCGTTGCGGATGGCGTCGAACCAGTCGTCGTGCTCCTGCTGGTACGGGTCTTTCGCGCGGCCCTGGAAGCGCCACGGATTCTCACCGGTGATGACGTTGCGCTCGAAGTCGGTCCGGCCCTTGGTGCCGATGGCGGATTGCGACACATCATTCCAGCAACCGAGCTGATGCCGGCACTGGCTGAAGCAGACCGAGCCGTCCTCGTAGGTGAACTCGACGACGTGGTGGTCGAAAATTTCGCCGTAGTCCGGCCCCTTGCGGGTTTCGCAGCCGCCGTTGCCGCGCGCCTTCACGGGATAGCCCTTCTTGAGCCAGTTCACCATGTCGAGATTGTGGATGTGCTGCTCGGTGATGTGATCGCCGCAGAGCCAGACGAAGTAGTACCAATTGCGCAACTGGTATTCCATTTCGGTGAGCTTGCGTCCGGCTTTCGCTTCGAGGTCGGCGCGCTTATGGACCCAGGGCGTGTTGCCGTTCCAATACGCGCGCATCGCCACGATGTCGCCGATCTGTCCGTCGTGCAGGCGCTGCATGCACTCGATGTGACCCGCGTGATGATGGCGCTGAAGACCGACGCCGACTTTCAAATTTTTCTTCTTCGCCTCTTCCGCTGCGGCGAGAAATTTGCGCACGCCGGGACCGTCCACCGCGACGGGTTTTTCCGTGAACACATGCTTGCCTTGACGCACCGCTTCCTCGAACTGCATCGGACGGAAGCCGGGCGGGGTCGCGAGAATCACCACGTCGGCCAGCGAGATGGCCGCCTTGTAGCCCTCGAAGCCGAGGAACTGGTTGTCCTTCGGCACCTGCACCTTGTCTTTGTGCTGGTTGGCCAGGCCGCGCAGGCTGCCGTCCAGCCGATCCTGATGCACGTCGGCGACGGCGACGAGCTTCACGCTCTCGCCGGTGCTGAGCGCCTGATTGGCCGCGCCGGACCCGCGTCCGCCGCAGCCGACGAGCGCGACCTTGATGGTGTCGCCGGGCGAGAGCGCGCCAAAGGCAAACCGTTCGATGGGCAGCGCGCTGATGGCGGCCGCGCCCGCGACGGTTTTGGAGGCATGGGAGAGAAAACTCCGACGAGTGAGAGCCTGCGAGGCCGTGATAATTTTGTTCATAAGCTATGGGTTAAAACGCTTTTTCTCAGACGCCCGACCGACGCGGCGCTATTCACAACCGTGGAAATCGGGAGACGGCGGAGCGTGGCGATTCAGTTTGGCGATGTCCAGTCCGGCGTGGCGGGAGCAAATTCCAAAATTCAAATCTCAAACAAGTTCCAAGGTCCAAACTTCAACCGGCTGGCGACCTGAGCGACGCTCGATTTGGAATTTCGTCCTATTGGAATTTGTTTGGGATTTGGGTTTCGGGATTTGAAATTTCATTCCTGCGGCTGCGAACCGCGGGCCATAAAATTTTCAAACTCCTCCGTCGGCGCGGCCGCAAAACTCCAGTCCCGTTCCCGCCAGCGAAAGTTCAGCCGCGCCGCGTGCAGCGCGTGGTTGCGCAAAATCATCCGCGCGCGATCCGCTTCCGTCATTTCGCCCCGCACGAAGCGCAGGTAAATCTGCTCGTCTCCGCCGTAAATTTTGTCGCCCACAATCGGGTGCCCCGCGTGCGCGAGGTGAATGCGAATCTGATGCTTCCGCCCCGAGCGCGGCTCCACGCGCAGCAGGGTGAACTCGGCTCCATCACGCGTGAACCGCCGCTCGACCCGCGCGTGGGTCAGCGAAGCCGAGCCGTCCGCGCGCACGCAATCCTTGATGGCCACGACGCTCGACTCATCTTTGCCGAGCGGCGCGTCGATGGTGAATTCCTCGCGGGCCACCGAGCCGTGGACAATGGCGGCATATTCTTTCCGCACCGCGCTGCGCTCGATCAATTTGCCGAGTTCGCCCGCCGCTTCGCCGGACTTCGCGATCAACACCAGCCCGCTCGTCTCGCGGTCGAGGCGGTTCACCAGCCGCCCCTCGCCATTCCCGAGATGCAGCCGCACGCGCCCGATGAGGCTGGAGCGTTCGTCCGTCTTGGTCGGATGACACACCAGCCCCGCCGGCTTGTTCACCACCAGCAGATCGGCGTCTTCGTGAATGACTTCAAAGAGATCGTTCACAGTTCTTCGGAGCGCGGACCGCCGAGTCCGCGCGATCATTTATGGCCAAGGAATTAGCCTTCATTCGGTGATGCCGAACACGCGGACTCGGCGGTCCGCGCTCCTATGTTTGAATCACTTGTCAGCACGCCGCGCTGGCGTAGCATCCGGCCCCGATGCTTGAGAAGCGCAATGTCTGGCTGCCGGTGGTGCTGATGATCGTTTTCGCGATCACGCGCTGGCCCGGTCTCATGCCGCCGAACTTCAGCGCCGCCTACGCGCTCGTCTTCTGCGCGGGCGTCTTCTTCCGCAACCGCCTGGGCTGGTGGGTGCCGCTGGTCATCATGGCGCTCACGGACCTGGCCCTGAATTTCTTCTACTACCGGCCGCGCGGTTGGGACGGTTTCCAGATTTACCAACTGATGAACTACGCGGCCTACGCGGCAATCTTTCTGCTCGGCCGCCGGTTCAAGCCGCAGGCCAGTTTTCTGTCGATGGTGGGCGGCGGGCTGGTGAGTGCGGTTTTGTTTTACGTGATCACCAATTCGGCGGCGTGGTTCTTCAACCCGTTTGGTAACGGGGAATATCATCACACTTGGGACAGTTGGGTGCTGGCCATGACGCTGGGCACGGGCAGTTGGCCGGGCACCTGGATGTTCTTCCGCAACACGCTGTTGAGTTCCGGTCTCTTCACCGCGCTTTTCGCCGCTGCGATGAAAGTCTCCGAGCGCATGGAGTCCGCCGCCGAGAAAAAAGCCGCGAATGCCACCGCCGAATCTGAAGCGACGGAGAACGAACCGCAGCCCGAAGAATCTAAAGCCTGACGCGCCCTCCTTTTCTCACACCCACGCCTGCATGAAAATCGGCCTCATTTCCGACACCCATGATTATCTCGACCCGCGCGTTCCGGAGCTGTTCGCGGGCGTGGATCACATTTTGCACGCGGGCGACGTGGGGCGGTCGCTCCTCATCGTCGAGTTGGAGCAGATTGCACCCGTCACCGCCGTCACCGGCAATACGGATGAAGGTCTGCCGCTGCGCGAGACGGAATTGGTCACGCTGGGCGGCAAGAAATTTCTCGTGCATCACATCGTCACGCCCGGAGTTGGCTCGCCGTCGATTGATCGCCGCCTGCGCGAGGAAGCGCCGGACGTGGTGATGTTCGGCCACACGCACAAGCCGTTCGCGCAACAGGTCGGAAGCATTTTGTATTTCAATCCCGGCTACGCGGGCCGGCAACGGTTCGAGCTGCCGCGCAGCGTGGCGGTGATGGATATTCAGCAGGGAAAAATCTCGCACCGGTTCCTCTCGCTGTAGAGGGGCAGCCGTCCCGGCTGGTGTTTCATCGGCAGGCGAGACGCCCGCCGGACTACGGCAGCCGAGACGGCTGCCCACTATGGTTTACTACGCCAGCTTCTCGAAACTCTCCTCGATGAACGTCGTGTTCTGGATGCGCGCCAGCTTGGCGTAGAGGCCGTTGGCCGCGAACAGTTCATCGTGCGTGCCGCGCTCGATGATTTCTCCGGCGCGCAGGACGAGAATCTGATCCGCCCGGCGAATGGTGCTCAGGCGGTGTGCGATGACGAAGCTGGTGCGGTGGGCCATCAAGCGTTCCAGTGCCTCTTGAATCAGCTTCTCGGTCGCGGTGTCCACGCTCGCTGTCGCCTCGTCGAGGATGATGATGGGCGTGTTCTTGAGCAGCGCGCGGGCGATGCTCACGCGCTGTTTCTCGCCCACGCTCAGCTTCACGCCACGCTCGCCGACGCGTGAATCGTAGCCCTCGGATAGTCGTGTGATGAACTCGTGGCAGTTCGCGGCGCGAGCAGCGGCAAAGAGTTCGGCCTCTGTGGCGTCGAGTCTCCCGTAGAGAATGTTTTCCCGCACGGTGCCGTTGAAGAGAAACGGTTCCTGACTGACGACGCTGATTTGCGCGCGCAAGGAATCGAGCGTGAGCGTGCTGGTGTCCTGCCCGTCGAGCAGGATGCGCCCGCCCGTCGCCTCGTAAAATGCGGGGAGCAAATTCACGAGCGTGGATTTCCCTGCGCCGGTCGGGCCGACGAGCGCGATCATTTCACCGGGGCGTGCGTGCAGCGAAATGTTCTTCAACACCACGCGGTCGGGCGAGTAGGCGAAGGAGACGTTCTCGAACAGCACGTCTCCAGTGCCCCCGGCGTCCCGCCCGGTCGGGGCATTCGTGTGCAAGGGAGTTGCTCCCGTCGTCAGCGAGTCTCCACCCGGCGGGACGCCGGGGGCACGCTTCGGATTGCTCGTCTCCGTTTCAAAATCGAGAATGTCGAACACGCGTTCCCCCGCCGCGCGCGCCGATTGCAGCATTTGATTCAGCCCATGCAGCCGCGTGATTGGTTCGTAGAACATGCCGAGAAAAAGCAGGAAGGCGGTGAGCTCGCCGATCTTCATCCCGCCCGCGATCACTGCTTTCGCGCCGAACCACAGCACCAGTCCCGTGCCGAGCGTGGCGGCGAAGGCCATCGCGGGCGAGTAGTTCGCCCACGCGCGCATGACGAGCAGCGTGCCCTGGCGCAGGCCGTTCGCGCGCTCGGCGAAACGTCCGTCCTCGTGCTGCTCGCGTCCGAAGGATTTGATTTGTCGCACGCCCTGAAGGTTGTCCATGAGCAGCGCGTTCATGGCGCTGGCCGCCTCGCGTTGCGCGCGGTAACGCCGGTGCGCCGTGCTGGTGTACCAATACACGCCGACTGCCAGAATCGGCATCGGCACCAACGCGAGCGCGGTGAGTGATGGATTCATGTGCAGCAGAAACGCCATCACACCGAACAGTTGCAGAATGGCAATCGTCCCCTGCTCCGTGCCGTCGATGAGCAGGCGCTCGACGGAGTTCACGTCCTCCAGCACCCGCGTCATCAAGTCGCCGGACGAGCGCTGATCGAAGTAGTTCACCGGCAGGCGCTGGAGTTTGCCGTACACCTCGCGGCGCATGTCGTAGATCACGTTCTGCTCGAAGGTGTTGTTCAGCCGGAGGCGCAGACTGTTGAACACTTCGCGGAGGAGAAACGCACCCAGAATGACCAGCATCACCCACGTCAACTGGTCGGAACGTCGCTGGCCGATGACGTCATCAATCACGAACTGCGTCAGCTTCGGGTAGGCCAGCGAACACGCCAGCATGAGCAGCGCGCAGCCGATGGTGCCCGCCGCCATCCACGGGTAGGGCCGCAGGTACGTCGCAACCCGGCGAATAATTTCCCAGTTGCCGCGCTTCCGTGCGGAAATCGTGGGGTCGGGCCGTGGAGAAAGTGCCGCGTGCGCCATCGTTCAGTGTCCTTGTTTTTTCAATCCTGCAATTGGATTGAGGTTTGCTGAAAGAGCCGCTCGGAGCAAAAAAGAATTTCAATTTAAGTCGGATGACCCATTGTTTTGAAATGTTTCCAGCGGTGGACACGCGCGATTTGCCCGCAGTGGAGGGCGAGGTCGCGGGCATTTTCGCTGCGCTGTTTCCCGAGGTGGAGAGCGGCTTCATTCCTCGCGCCTTCGGTTGGGCGGAACAATGGTTCACGGGAAATTACCCCGGCTATCAGGCCATCGACGCGCGCTATCACGACCTCGAACATACTTTGCAAGGCACGCTCTGCCTCGCGCGACTCCTGCGCGGACGGCATTTCACGGGCACGAATCCGGTGCTGACGCCGGTGATGTTTGAACTCGGCCTGCTCGCCATTCTCGCGCACGACACGGGTTACTTGAAACGCACTGAAGACACGGAAGGCACTGGGGCGAAATACACGCTCTCGCATGTGCGCCGCAGCGGGGAGTTCGCCGCGAACTTTTATGCCGCGCAAGGCTACGACGCGGGCGACATCAGCGCGGTGCAAAGCATGATTCGCTGCACTGGCGTGAACGCGGACTTGAAGGCGATTCCTTTCGCCAGCGAACTGGAGTGCGTGGTCGGCTACGCGCTCGGGACGGCGGACCTGCTTGGACAGATGGCCGCGGCTGACTACGTGGAGAAACTGCCGGTGCTGTACGCCGAGTTTGCCGAAGCCGCGCGCTTCAACGGTGCGGCGACCACCAAGTCGATCCAGTTCTCCAGCGCGGAAGAAATGATGCGCAACACGCCCGCCTTCTGGGAAAAATACGTGCGGCCGAAAATCGATGGTGATTTCGGAGCGCTCCACCGCTACCTCGCCGATCCGTTTCCTGACGGGCCGAACTATTACCTCGACTGTATCGAGGCGAACATCGCGCGGCTGCGCAGGTTGGGGGCGTTGCGGTAAGGTGGAAGTCGAGGGACGCAACAACACCGAGAGACTAGAAAGTCTCTCAACCTGCCGGCAAGAATGCCGGCGCTACGTCGTAACGCCGACATTCGTGTCGGCAGGTTGCGAGACTTTCGAGTCTCGTGTTCACCGACCGTCTTTCGTTGGTCATTCCGAGTCACGCCCTGAGCCTTTTCCTTTCTCCCCTTCCGCCGCCGCCGTAAAGTCCGCACGCCCATCGCGGTATGAACTGGACGCTGCTCATCAACAGCCTGCTCGTTGCCGGAGCCGCCACACTGCTCGCGGCGGCGCTCGGGCTGGCCGTGGCGCTGGCGCTGGCGTCGGCACGGCGGACGGGGCGCGCGGGGCTGCTCGCACTGTGCGTGGCGGTGCTGGCGCTGCCGTCGTTCCTCGTCACGAATTCCTGGATTGATCTGCTGGGGACGAACGGCGCGCTGCGGCGCTGGCTGCTGCTGGAAATTTTTTCGCTGCCTGGCGCGGTGTGGATTCTCGCGCTGCTGCTCTGGCCCGTTTCCGCGCTCGGCATTTTCAGCGCGTGGCAGAAGCTCGACGCCGCGCACCTCGAACTCGATCCCGGACTGCGCGGCGCGAACTTGCTGCGCTTCCTGCTGCTGCCGGCTGCGAAAAGCGCGGTCGTGATCAGCGGCGTCATCACCTTCGCGCTGGCGCTGAACAATTTTGCAGTGCCGGCGATTCTTCAGGTGAAGGTTTTTCCGGCGGAAGTGTGGGTGCAGTTCAACACCAGCCTTGATGCGGCGGCGGCGTTCCGACTGAGCTGGCCGCTCATCCTCGGACCGGCGCTGCTCATCTATTTTCTGCGGCGCGAGTCCCTTCCCTGGCCGCGCGAAAGCGCCAGCGACATTGGGCCGCAACTCTCCCGGCAACTCGGCCCGCTCTGGCTAGGCATGAGCCGCGCGGTCTGCGCGCTGGCGCTGGGCCTCTCGCTGATCGTGCCGCTGGCACAGATTGTTTTTCACGCGCGCACTTGGAGTGAATTTCTTCCCGCGCTCGCGGCGGGGCAGTCCGCGCTGTGGCACTCGGTTTTCTACGCGACGACCGCGGCGGTGGCGACGGTTGGGTTGGGCGCGCTGCTCATGCGCGTGCGCGGACTGGGCTGGTTGTGGATATTCTTTCTCGTGCCGGGCGTGCTGCTGGGCGTGGGCGCGCTCACGGCCTTCAACCATCCCACGCTGTTCTGGTTCTCGCGCACGTCGGCCATCGTCATCGCGCTGCTCACGGTGCGTTACCTGGCGTTGGCGCACGCGCTGGCGCGCTCGGCGCATCAGGCGCTGGATCAAAACTTGATCGACGCGGCGCGGGTGAATGGAGCGGCGGGTTTCACGCTGTTCCGTCACGCGGTGCTGCCTCAGATGGCCGGGCCACTGGCGGGCGCGGGCTACGTGGTCTTCGTCCTGAGCCTGTGGGATGTGGAAACTATTTTGCTCGTGCTGCCGCCGGGCGGGGAAACGCTGGCCGTGCGGATTTTCAACCTGCTTCATTACGGTCATAACTCTCACGTGAACGCGCTCTGCCTCATCCTGCTTCTCGTCGCCCTCGCGCCGCTCGGTTTGTTTGCGCTTTGGAAGGCGGTGCGGCGGTGAAAAGGCGGGAAATAATAACGTGCTGCCGGTTTGCAACCGGCAGGGGCCACTCGGTGTCGGGATCCGGAAGATTTTTTGGCGGCTCGAAAAATTCGTGGCCCCTGCCGGTTGCAAACCGGCAGCACGCTGGGCAACCCGGAGGGTTGCCAGACAGTAGCCGGGGGTTGAGGAGCGCGGAGCGCGACGACACCCCCGGGCGGCCTAGCCAATGGTTTTGCATCCTGAAGGGATGCCAGAGCTCGGGCCATGCTGATGACTTCTGGCACCCCTTCAGGGTGCGACGAGCTCCAGCCCGGCGACCGGGGGTGTCGCTGCGCTCCACCCCCGGCTACTTTCTTTCAGCCCTTCAGGCTGATGCAACGGGTGGAATTGGTTTTGCGGCGGCTCTATTGCTGCTCGCATTTCTTATCACTGGCTGTTCGCCGAAAACGGACGCGACAGCCACCCCACTTCGCAGTTCCATTTTTTCCCACGTTGAAATCATCGGCGCGCGCGGCACGGGGGCGGGCGAGTTCAACAAGCCGCGTTCGCTCACTTGCGACACCAATGACAACCTCTACGTCGCGGACATGACGGGGCGGATTCAGAAATTTTCACCCGAGGGAAAATTCCTGCTCTCGTGGCAGATGCCGCAGACCGATCTGGGCAAGCCCAAGGGCATGAGCTGTGACCGCGAGGGAAACATCGTGGTGCTCGAGCCGCACTATCAGCGCGTGAACCACTTCACGCCGGACGGGAAGCTCGTCCATCAGTGGGGCGTGCGCGGCACGAACGCGGGGGAACTGACGTTGCCGCGCGCCATCGTGGTGGATACAAAGGGCCGCGTGATCGTCAGCGAATACACGCTCGTGGATCGCGTGCAGAAATTCACGCCGCGTGGCGAGCGTTTGCTGACGGCCTGGGGCACACCGGGGCTGGAGTCGGGAGAATTCAATCGCGCGGAAGGCGTGGGCGTGGACGCAGGCGACAACATCTACGTGGCCGATTCCTGCAATCATCGCATCCAGATTTTCTCACCCGAAGGTCAATTTCTCCGCACGCATGGCAAGGCTGGCTCGGGCGCGGGTGAATTCAGTTATCCCTACGACATCGTGGTGGATGAACAGGGCCGGCAGTTCGTCTGCGAGTTTGGCAACAGCCGCATCCAGGTGTTTGATCGCCAGGATCAACCGATCGAGCTGATCGGAAAAGCAGGCGGCGAGCCGGGCGAGTTTGCCAATCCGTGGAGCGTCGCGCTGGACTCGAAGGGGAATCTTTACGTCGCCGACTCGATGAACCATCGGGTGCAGAAGTTGGTGAGGAAGCAAACTCCAAATCCCAAATCCCAAATCCCAAACAAATTCCAAAGCGCCAAATTCCAAGACGCGCATGGCGTGGCCGAGGGCCGTTGGATTTTGGTTCATTGGAATTTGAAGCTTGTTTGGGATTTGGAATTTGGGATTTGGAATTTCCCTCGCGCATGAACTTCCAATTCACCCATCCGTTCTACCTGCTCGCGCTGCTTCCGGCGCTGGCGTGGACGCTCTGGTTGTTCTGGAAATCGGACGTGCAGATCGGCGCGACGCGGCGGTGGATTGCGCTCATGCTCCGCGTGATGATTGTCACCGCGCTGGTGCTGGCGATGGCGGGGCTGCAGTGGCGGCAGCCGCAGGAGGGCGTGAACGTGATGTTCGTGCTCGACCGCTCGGACAGCGTGCCGTCCGCACAGCAGGAAGCGGCGTTCAAATACGCCATGCGCGTGTCGGCGGAGAAGGATGAGAAAGACCGCGTGGGCTTCCTCGTCTTTGGCAGCGAACCGGCGCTCGAAACCACGGTCAACAACGCGCTCGATCCGCAGAAGGAAAAAATCTTCGCCGTCGTCGGCACGGATCGCACAGACCTCGCCGGTGCCGTGCGGCTGGGCACGGCGGCGTTTCCAGAAGTAGGTCAGAAGCGGCTCGTGGTGCTCTCGGACGGCAATGAAAACATCGGCGACGCGCTGAACGCCGTGCTGTCCGCCAAGCCGCTCGGCGTGACCATTGATGTGATTCCGATGGGTGTGGCGCGCGGGAACGACGTATCGCTCCAGCGTCTCGGCCTGCCGACCCGCGTGAAGAAGGGGCAGACGATTGAGGCGAAAATTTTCGTGCAGTCCGACCGCCAGCAGAAGGGCAAGCTGCGGCTCTATCGCGACGAACAATTTCTCGGCGAGCAGGAAGTTGAACTCGAATCCGGCAAGAACCTGTTCACCTTCCCGCAGACGCTGAACGAGCCGAACTTCTACACCTACTCGGCGCAGATCGACGTGGCTGGCGACATCATCCCACAAAACAACCGCGCCACGGCGTTCGTGAACGTGCGCGGCGATCCACGCATTCTGCTCGTCTCGGCAGATCCGGCCCAGGACGCGACGCTGGCGGCGGCGTTGCGCTCGGCGAACATCGAGTTGCGCGTGATTGGCGTGGACAAGTTTCCTGAGTCGCTCGCGGAGTTGCAGAGTTACGATTCCATTTTTATCAGCAACATCGCGGCGGGCGACCTCGGCGACCGGTTGATGAAATATCTCGAAAGCGCGGTGCGCGATTTCGGCGTCGGTCTCGTGTGCGTGGGCGGCGACCAGACTTACATGGCGGGCGCGTACAAAGGTACGCCGCTGGAGACAACGCTGCCGGTGACGATGGAACTGGATTCCAAAAAAGTGCTGCCGCCCGGCGCGGTGGTGCTGGTGATGCACGGCATGGAATTCGGCAATGGCAATCAGGTCGCGCGCGATTGCGCGCAGGGCGTTCTCTCCGCGCTCGGCCCGCAGGATGAACTCGGCCTCGTGATGTGGGATGGCACGGAGCGCTGGGTGCATGAGTTGAAAAAAGTCGGCAACAAACAGGAGGCGAGCCGCGCCATCGCGGGCATGAACCAGGGCGACTTGCCGGACTTCAATGGCGTGATGGGCAAGGCTTACGAGGCGTTGAAGAAATCCAACGCCAGCCTCAAGCACATGATTGTGTTCAGCGACGGCGATCCCGGGGCTCCGTCCGCGCAACTGATGAGCGACATCGTGTCCGCGAAGATCACCGCGAGCACGGTTTTGATTTCCGGTCACGCCGGGCCGCAGACGATGCAGTTCATCGCGGACGCAGGACGGGGGCGTTTTCACAACGTCCTTTCACCGAACGATCTCCCGCAGATTTTCATCAAGGAGACGATGGTGATTTTGAAGTCGGCGATTTACGAGGAGCCGTTCCGTCCGAAACTGGTTGCGAGCACCGAACTCGTGCGCGGCATCGGCGCGGACGAGTATCCCACGCTGCATGGTTACGTGAGCACGCAGCCCAAGCCGCGCGCCGAAGTGCCACTGCACACGCACAAGGGCGACCCGCTGCTGGCGCACTGGCAGTATGGACTGGGCCGCGCGGCGGCGTTCACCAGCGACGCCAAGCCGAAGTGGGCACGGCAGTGGATGAACTGGGACAAGTATCGCCAGTTCTGGGTGCAGACGGCGCAGTGGAGTTTGCGCCGCGTGGAGAACGCCGACTTCACGACCGAGGTGAACATCGACAAGGGCGAGGGCGTGCTGACCGTCGAAGCACTCGACGCCAAGGGCGAATACAAAAACTTCCTGAATCTGCAAACCGTGGTGGTCAGCCCGAAGGGCGACCGGCAAATCGTGCGTCTGGAGCAGACGGGGCCGGGTCATTACGAGGCGCGCTTTCCCACGAAAGAGATCGGCGGCTATTCGCTGAACCTGATGGACATCCAAGACGGCAAGGTTGCGGGCCAGCAATTCTTGGGCGCGAGCGTGAACTATTCGCCGGAGTTTAATGCGACGGAACCAAATCTTCATCTGCTCCAGCAAATCGCCGAGATCAGCGGGGGCAAGACGCTGCCGATTCAGCCGACCACGCCGGAAGACAATCCATTCCTCCACGACCGCAAGAAAACTTTTCAACCGCAGGACTTGTGGGAGTGGCTGCTGAAGCTGGCGATCTGTTTGTTCCCCCTCGACGTAGGCGTGCGCCGCATCCAGATCGACCGCGCGGAGTGGCTGAAGGCGACGGAGAGCTTGCGGCGCTGGCTGTTCTTCTGGCGTGCGAAGCCACGGACGGTGGAATCGGATGAATCGCTCGGCGCGCTGCTCGCCCGTCGTGAGCAGGTGCGCTCGGCCACGCCGTCGTCAGTCACGCAGCCTGCGCCGGAGCTGTTTCAGCCGGTGCGCGCGGTGGAGGTGGGGTCGCGAGGAAATGACTGGCCCGCTCCAGAATCTTCTTCTGCTGCCACCGTCGCGGAGGAAGTGGCAAAAATATCTGACGCTCCTGCCGGCACGACGAGCCGTCTGCTCGAGGCCAAGAAACGCGCGCAACGTCGGAAGGAGTGAGTCGCCCTTCGAGGTAAACGCATCTTGAAACTGTTCTTAATTACTTCAAGACGGGGTGGATGGCGCACTCTCCCGGGTGTGTTCCCAAGCTGGCAAAGCCGGTCGGATTATTAACTCGAGCTGTTCCCATTGAAGGGGATTGCTCCTTTACACGTCCATACCCCTGCCCTAGTTTTCCGGGCACTGGAATTTTGATTTTATGAACACGACACTCGCTGCTTTTCTCGGAGGATGGGAAATTATTCTCATCCTCGCCGTCGTCCTCATCCTCTTTGGCGCAAAGAAGCTGCCCGATCTGGCCAAGGGTCTCGGCCAGGGCATCCGTGAATTCAAGAAGGCCAGCAGCGAAGTCACCTCCGAACTCCAGCGCGCCGGCGACTACGACGACGCGCATCGCCAGGCCTCCTATCGCCCGCCGGAAAAGACCATCGAGGCTGGTTCCTCGGCTGACCCCCATTGGTCCGAAAAGTTTGGCGATAAAACGGTCGTCCCGGCCGCCAATCCGCCCGCCCAGCCCAAGGTTTAACGCCCGTTCTCTTTCCTCATGGCCAATCAGGGCGAAGGGGATCGTCCCGAATCCGAGTTTCACGACGACGAGGGCGGTCCTGTTAAGTCATTCCTCGACCACCTCGAAGACCTACGTTGGGTCCTCATCAAGTGCGTCGTCGGGATTGCGATCCTGATGCTCGTCTGCCTGATTGCCGCGCAGCACGTCCTCTCCGTCATCACCTGGCCGCTCAAGCGCGCGGACCAGTACCGCACCCCGCCCACGACCACGCAGCTCGTCTGGCTCGCCGGCACCAACACGCTCGGCACCAGCACGCCCGGCACCAATTTCCTCCAGCAACTCGGCGTGACCAACGGCGCGCGCATCGGCTTCGACCTCGTGCCCAAGCTCGTCGGCAGCAACCTCCTGCTCACCGTCGAAGTCCTGACCAACGACGCGCGCCTCGACAAGATCAAGCCCAAGGGCACTGAACTCATCAACCTCAGTCCGGTCGGCGGATTCTGGGTCGCCTTCCAGGTCGCGCTCTACGGAGGCATTGTCATCGCCGCGCCGTATCTCATCTACGTGCTCGGCGGGTTCCTGCTGCCCGCGCTTAAGTTCAAGGAGCGCAAATACGTCCTGCGTGGATTCGCGATTGGCAGCGGACTGTTCCTCACGGGCGTGTTCTTCTGCTACTTCCTGCTCATGCCGCTGGCCTTGCGCGCCTCGTTCCAATACTCCGAATGGCTCGGTTTCTCGGCCGACCAATGGCGGGCGGAGGATTACGTCAGCTTCGTCTGCAAGTTCATGCTCGGCATGGGGCTGGGCTTTGAACTGCCGGTCGTCGTCCTCACCCTCGTGAAGATTGGCGTCGTCGATCACGCGAAGCTCAAGGCCCTGCGCCGCTACATGATCGTGGTCAACCTCTTCCTCGGGGCCATCCTGACCACGCCCGAAATCATCACCCAGGTGCTCATGTTCATCCCGCTCCAGGGCCTTTACGAGCTGAGCGTTTGGATTGCCGGCTACTGGGAGATGAACGAGCGCGCCAAGGCCAAGGCCCGCGTGAAGCTCGTCCTCGTCATCCTCGCGGTGATCGGCTTCATCATCTGGGCCTCGTGGAAGTTCAACTTCGGGGTGCAGAAATGGCTGAACTTCTTCTTTGGGTGAGGCGGTAGGGAACTTTGTACTCTGAACCTTGAACAGCGAACTTTGAACGCGGTGGTCGCCGTTCAAAGTTCAGAGTTCGACTGTTCAAGGTTCAAAGTTTTCGGTCTGACTCCACCGCCCGCACATTGCCGCTTGCCCCCGCGATCCTGAAACCCGACCGTGCGCGCGTGCGCATCGTCATCGCCATCACGGGAGCCAGCGGCGTCATCTACACCCAGCGGTTGCTCGACTGCATTGATACCACGCAGCACGAGGTGCATCTCGTTCTGAGCAACTACGCGCATCAGGTCATCAAGGATGAACTCCCCGGTGGCCTGCGCGTGCCGGCCGGCGTGCCGACGCACGGACTCAAGAGCATGAACGTCCCCTTCGTCAGCGGCAGCAATCCCTTCGACGTGATGGTCGTGATCCCCTGCACGATGGGGACGATGGGCCGCATCGCCCACGGCATCAGCGAGGATGTGCTGACCCGCGCCGCCGACGTGATGCTGAAGGAGAAGCGCAAGTTCATCCTCGTGCCGCGCGAGATGCCGCTGAGTCTCATCCATGTGAAGAACATGGAACTGCTCCTTCTCGCTGGCGCGACGTTGCTGCCGGCGAATCCGTTCTTTTACACCAACCCGAAGACGATTGATGAAGTGGTGGATACCGTGGTGGCGCGCGTGCTTGATCACATGGGGCTGCCGCAGAAGCTGGTGGCAAGGTGGCAGGAAGAAGGGGACTGAAGG
>JBBQYK010000033.1:0-19814 GCA_038208765.1 Verrucomicrobiota bacterium | reverse complement strand
TTGAGGAAGATGGATGAACGGTTGCAATCTGCAAAGAGCGCACGGAGAAAGTTTGCGAAACGCAGGGCGCAAGAGTCCTTGCTGCCGGACGCTTTGTTCTCGTTGTTGTCGCTCATGCAAGTCGCTTTCTGTTTGCGTTCGGGCCTGTAGTCAATTCTGCACTCTTAATGCCAAAGGGCCGCTTGCCAGCCCGCGCCTACTTTTTTCGCGCACCTGCGCGTTTCGGTGGGCGGGGATTGTAAGGCCCGGGCGAGGGCTTGGGGGGCCTAGGTCTGCGGCCCGGCGCTCTTGGTTGTTTGGCTTTGGGTTTGGATGGCATAAATTTTATGTCCCTCGACGGTTCAATACCCGCAGCGAACTGATTCGGCGCGGCACCGCACCGCAAAACTTGCTGCACGTGCGGCCCGCCCATTGGTCGAAAGCAGGCGTCATTCGTGTGAATGTGCCACCGCCGTGCGCTGATTGCTCCCGGTCCAATAGCCTTCTAGCTCATAGTGACCATACAACCCGGCTTCGTAGTCGCGGGTGATGAGCGACTCGGGCGTGTATTCGGGGGACTGTTTGATGGCTTCACGGGAAAGATTGACGAAAACTTTCGACTCGCTCCAACTCACGCGCTCGATCCATTGCGGCGAGATCAGGACCTTTTTTCCCGGCCACCAATTTCGCGTGTCCACGATCAGGTACCTGATCGCCCACGTCTCATCATCAATGACAAAATCCTCGACATGGCCAATCTCGCCGTCCAGCGCCTGTATGTTATGACCCTGCACCGTGTCCGTGCTGCGCAAATGGGGATCCCACGCCTTTCCATCTTGATTCAGCGTTTTCCCGCTTTCCCGGTTGCGCGCGATCATGGAGGACGCTCCCCACATGTAGGGACCGCTCCAATACATCGGCCAGCCATAATACCCGTAATAGGACTCCTCGAATTGTCGCGAGACGGGCTTGTCACTGTTCAGCGAGGGACTGCCCTCAATCTGTTTTTTGGTCAGGTTAACGGCGATGTGCTCCTCCGCCTTGATCGCAGCGACCAGCGCATACGGGGAGATCAGCACCTGTCGGCCCGTGAGCCAGGTTCCGGTATTGGCGACCAGATAGCGAATGGTCCAGTGATGGTCATCGAAGTAGAATTCCTGAACCTCCCCGAATTCTCCGTCGAGACTGTCCAGCTTGTAACCCTTTAGTTTTGTTGCTCTGTTTAACATGATGTTCTTTTCATTCTCTGCGTTTTGCTTTGGTTCGCCGTTGGCTTCCGACCCAGCGTGGATGGGAAAAGGCGATCGCGGCGTGGTTCGCGCGAAGCCAACGATAGAAGGTGAATTGAAAGAGCCGGGTGCGCCATGGGGTCTTCACCCCCTTCTGGATCAGGCATTGCAAGCCTTCCTATTCGGCCTACGCATGTCGTTTTCAGCGAGGCCGAGTATTCGCCCCGGCGCGCGGTGCGATTGCAACGGGCGCGATGAACCAGAGCATACTGCGCCACTGACACGTTGTTCTCTTTACCCTGCCAAATCTCCAAAGCCGCTTGCTGGATGGCGCGGGCGAATGAAAACGCCAGCGCCCAGGGCAGTCGCGACTTGAAGCGGACCTTCATGATATTCAATCGCGCTGACGCAAGTTCGGCGGATTGACCACCCGAAAGAAACGCAATTCCCGGAACGGCGGCGGGGACGTTTCGCAAGAGACGCTGCACCGTGGCGTCGGCCACCTCGTCCATCGATGCCCGGTGCAGGCAGGTCAATCCGGGCAGAAGCATTCCATCCAGCATCACGCGCTGGCAATCCAACTGGATGAAAACATTTCGCAGAGCTTCCTCCGTAACTTTGAGCCAGAACCATGCAGTTGAGCCACGGATGGAACACGGATGGAACACGGAGGAGGGACAAGGATGGCTGAATGGATGGGCCGGAAAAGCCCACTGCTCGGTTCGTGGTGGTGCCGTCCTACAAAACAAACGCCGGCCTGTTCCAATCCGTGTTTCATCCGTGTTCCATCCGTGGCTAAAGAATAGTTCCGGTTGAGACACACCTCGACCGGTGGCGTGTCGCTCGCGTCTTTCTGTCGGAGTGTTTCGTCGAAAAGAATCGCGCCGCTGATCAACTCGCCGAGGCCGGACGTGGAAAACCGCGGCCAGAATGCCGCGGCCCGGCGCAACCAGATTTTGCGCAATGGGCGCCAACTCACTCATGAACCCGGCGGACGCTTGTTCGAACCGAGACGCGGCGGGCGGCGGCTCGGTGTTTTCACCGCGCCGCGAATCGGCGGCGGCACTTCGTTCACCGGCGAGGTCGGCACCGGCGGCAGTCGCGTCGGGCGTGGTGGATGGATCACCGGAGGGCGATGGGTGGAGGATTCCGCGAGCAATTCAGTTTCGGCGCGAAACCAGAATTCCTCATCACGTCCGCCGGGCTGGCCCGCCTGTTCCCAAAGAACACGGGCACGATCGGCGACTTCCTGTTGGCGCATTTGTTTTCCATCTTTCATACGATTTCCTTCCTCGCCCGCGCCGAGCCGGATTGGTTCCGTCAGGCACGCGAACTTTTTGCTAAACTCTTGGCAAAGCCGTCGAACAAAGTGCGGTGCGCTTCTTCGTCCGCCAGAATTTCCGTCGCAACATCCTGCGTCACCGGATCCAGACCGAATTCGCGAGATAGTTCCGCACGGTTTCCAATTTTGCCGCGCAGGCTGGTTCCAAAAGTGCGACAATATTTTTTGGCTCATAAACTTTTCGTTTCGGCGCTCCTGTTCTGACTGTAACCGGCTTTCCCATTTCTGCCCTGTCCCCTTGCGTCAACGATACCACCATCCGACAGCGCGGGACCGAAAAGGAAGGATGGTTTTGACATTTGCCAGGCCCGCAGGCTTGCACGATGAATCGAATTGGCTGCTGAGCAAATGGCATCTCGGTCCCGAAAGTCACTAGCCGGAGAAACCGGGCTTCGACGTAAACAAAGGCCGCATCGACCGCGGCGGGCCGTGCGGCGGCAAAAAGTATTTCTCGCCTTACGGCAGTCCGCGACTCGACGACGGTCCGGTCGGCGAGCATCTGCCTGACCGCCTCGCGAGTGAGGCGGCGAAGTTCATCGTGGCGCCGCGGCGATTGGAAGCTCATCGAATGGTCCGAAGACAATCGCGTGGAGCGTTCAATCTCGCCACCGATCCTGGCGAAAAGAACGATCTCGCGACGAAGGAACCGGGGCGCGTGAAGCATCTCCGGGCTGAGTTGCACGCATGGCAGAAAGACGTCGGCGCAAAACTTCCCACGCCCGACAGCCGTTATGATTCCGCCCAACCCAGTGGTCGCGCAGCGAAGCGGACGACTCTCTGACAATGCCACCTCAAGGCAGCGCGGATTTCGATTTGCGTGAAACGCTGAAGCCGGATCAGGCGAAGCGCCGCTCAACGACTATGCCAGGAGCGCGATCTCGACGAGCGACTTGCGCAACTTCGGCTGGACGTTCGTGGCATCAACCACCGTGAGCTTCTCCTCGCCAAGCCTTCAAGACGATGTCTTCGTCCGGCAAATCTTCCTGAGTTCCGCGCGCTCCGGCGTGGTGTGAACGATGAGCAGCGAGCGCGACCAACTTCGAACCTCGAACTTCAAATTTTGAAATATGTACCGCCTCCAGTCCTACGACCACGTCGAGCGGCAACACATGCGCCGCTCTGATCGTGGCAGACAATGGTGGCTGGCAGAGCAGTCAACGAACGCCAGTTCAATGCGTAACCTCGGTTCATTTGACCATCTCCCTCCTCGCTTTCAGCAAAAACTCAATGACCGTGAATCCGCGCCGAGCCTTTCAAACAGCGCAGACTTGTTGCACGTCGCGGGGGTGGTTAGCGTCAGTGCCATGCCCAAGTTCAAATGCGCTCTCGCCACGGTCACGTTCTGTGCGGGTTTTATTTTTCAATCAACGGCTCTTGCTGCCGCGGAGAAGCCGAACATTCTTTTCATCGTCGGCGATGACATGGGCTACGCCGATGTGGGCTTTCATGGCGGCAAGGAGATTCCCACGCCGAACCTGGATGCGCTGGCGGCGGGCGGGGTGCGCTTCACCAGCGGTTATGTGTCGGCACCGTATTGTTCGCCGACGCGCGCGGGGTTGTTGACGGGCCGTTACCAGACGCGTTTCGGGCACGAGTTCAATCCGGCCGGCGGCACGAACGGGATGCCGACGAACCAAATCACGATCGCGGATCGGCTGCGCGCGGCTGGTTATCGCACGGCGCTGGTCGGCAAATGGCACCTCGGGTCCGCAGAGGGAATGCGCCCGATGCAGCGCGGCTTCGATGAGTTCTTTGGCTTCCTCGGCGGCGCGCACAGTTACTTCAATGCGAATGGCTTCGTGCGCGGCAACGAGCCGGTGAAGGAGATGGATTACGCGACCGACGCGTTCGGGCGCGAAGCGGTGTCGTTCATCGAGCGACACCAGTCCCGCCCGTGGTTTCTTTATCTCGCCTTCAATGCCGTGCATACGCCGATGGATGCCACATCCAACCGGCTCGAACGATTCGCGCACATCAAGGATCCGAAGCGTCGCGCGCACAACGCGATGTTGCTGGCCATGGACGAAGCGATTGGCGCCGTGCTGAAGAAACTCGATGCCACCGGCCAGCGCACGAACACGCTCGTCGCGTTCATCAGCGACAATGGCGGTCCGACCATGCCGGGCGTCTCGATCAATGCCGCGCGCAATGAACCGTTGCGTGGCTCCAAGCGCACCACGCTGGAGGGCGGGATTCGCGTGCCGTTCGTCGTGTCGTGGCCCGGCCGCGTGAAGGCCGGCGTGTTTAATGAACCGGTGAATCAACTGGACCTTACCGCGACGGCGCTCACCGTGGGCGACGCAAAACTAAATTCGAGCGCGAAACTCGACGGCGTGAATCTGCTTTCGTTCCTTTCCGGCGCAAAGAAATCCGCGCCGCACGACGCGCTCTACTGGCGGTTCGGTCCGCAGATGGCCATTCGCGCCGGCGCCTGGAAGCTCGTTCGCTACGACGTGAATGCGGACACGCTCCAGGGCGGGCGCAGCCAGGGCGTAACCGCAGCCAGGCTCTACGATCTGGCGCAGGACATCGGTGAAACCAATGACCTCGCCGCCGCCCGTCCGGACAAAGTGAAGGAGCTTCAGGCGAAGTGGGACGCGTGGAACAAGGTCAACGTCGATCCGCTGTGGGGCGCTGGAAGCGGCAATGACGGTGCGCCGCAAGCCGCCAGCGCGAACGATCGCCGCGAACTCTTTGGCCGCCTCGATATCAACAAGGACGACAAACTCAGCTTTGATGAATTCAAAGCGGGGGGCAATCCGGAGGCGCGCTTCAAGCAACGCGACGCCGACAACAACGGGTTCCTCAGCCGCGAAGAATTCGTTCCGCGCCTCGGCGCGCTCAAGAACAACAACTGATTATGAAACGCTGCCTTGTCATGAAGCGATTGCTCCACATCTTCCTGTTCGCCTCTTTGTGCGCAGGACTCAGGGCGGCAGACGGTGCGAAGCCCAACATCCTTTTTCTCCTGAGCGACGATCACAGCTATCCGTTCCTGAGTTGCTACGGCGACGCGAACGTGAAGACGCCCGCGCTCGATCAACTCGCGGCGGATGGCATGAAGTTCCATCGCTTCTTCACCACCGCGCCGCAGTGTGTGCCGTCGCGCGCGTCGTTCCTGACCGGACGCTCGCCGGTGGCGGCGCGCATCACGCGCTTCTCGTCACCGCTCGCGCGCGATGAAATTACCTTCCCCGAAGTGCTGCGCGAGAAGGCGAACTATTTCGTGGGCGTCTGCGGACGGAGTTATCATCTCGATGGTTCGGGGCAACGCGGCGTCGCGGCCATCGGCGAACTGTTGGAGAAGCACAAGCTGCGCACGTTCGACCAGCGATTTGATTTCGTGAAGACCGGTGGCGACACCGTGGGCGCTGCGCAGATGGCGGAGTTTCTCGACCGGAAACCAGCGGACAAATCGTTTTGTCTTTGGGTCAACTTCAGTGATCCCCATCACGTCTGGAACGCGCCGGATGGATTTCGCCCGTCGCCCGCCAGCCTGAAACTGCCCGCGCACTGGCCGGACCTGCCGGGCATGCGCGAGCAACTCGCTGATTACTGCGCGGAGGTGAATCGCCTCGACCGCTCCGTGAAGGCCATTCTCGATCTGCTCGCGGCGCGCGGTCTCGCGACCAACACGATCGTGGTGTTCGCCGGCGACAACGGCGCGGCGCTCCCGCACGGTAAAGGTTCGCTCTACGATCCGGGGGCCAACGTGCCGTTTCTCGTTCGCTGGCCCGGCGTCGTGAAACCGAGTGGTGATTCGCGCGTGCTGTTGAGCGGCGAAGATCTCGCGCCGACATTGCTCGCCGCCGTCGATGTGGCCGCGCCGGCGAAGATGACCGGCGTGAGTTTTCTTCCCTTGCTGAAAGGCCAACCGCACACGCCGCGCAAACATGTTTTCGTCGAGCGCGGTCCGCACGGCAGCGCGGCGGTCACGGTGACCATGAGCAACAATGGCTACGACCTGGCGCGCGCGGTGCGCAGCGAGCGCTACAAATTCATCTACAACTGCACGCCATGGATTCCCTACGGCCCGGTTGATTCCGCCGGTGGCGCCGCGTGGACGCAGATGAAGGCCGCGCACGCCGACGGCAAGCTGTCAGCCGGCCTGAGCGCGACCTACTTCACCACGCCGCGCCCGGTGTACGAGCTTTATGATCTCGACGCCGATCCGTCGGAGCTAAACAACCTGAGCGGCAAGGCTGAACTGACCAGCGTCGAGCGTGAACTCCGCGTGGCGCTCGCGGAGAAAATGATTACCGACTTCGATTACCTGCCGTTGCCCGCGATTCCAGACGCCACGGGCGGCACTGCGCCGACGGCGCGTGGCGCTGGCAATCGCGCCGCCCAGTTCGTCCGTCTCGATACGGCCAAGGACGGCAAGCTGAGCAA
This sequence comes from Verrucomicrobiota bacterium, assembly GCA_038208765.1. GTDB lineage: Bacteria > Verrucomicrobiota > Verrucomicrobiia > Limisphaerales > SIBH01 > JANNGC01. Next base: position 12,872 of record JBBQYK010000033.1, on the reverse strand, counting down.
GGCCGAGTTCAGCGCGGGCCGCGCCGCCGAGGAAGCGGAACGATGGTTCGTCCTGCGCGATGCGAACAACGACGGCTTGATCAGCCGCGAAGAGTTCGTGCCGCAATTGCCATTGCCGAAGGCCAAGTGAGATCTGCTTCACCGCGCATGAAAACTTTGGCCCCACCCACGATTCGCGAAACGTGCCTTTACGTGGAAGACCTCGCGCGGGCGCTCGAGTTTTATCGCGTATTGTTGAACTACGAAGTGCTCGCGTCCGACGAGCGCTTCTGCGCACTGGACGCGGGGGATCATCAAGTGCTTCTGCTTTTCCTGCGTGGCGCGACGACGCAACCGGCCGAACTTCCCGGCGGCACCATTCCGCCCCACGATGGCAGCGGCCCCGTTCACGTCGGCTTCGGCATCGAACTCGACACGATTGAAGATTGGCTCGCGCGTCTGGCTCAATTGAACATCCCGATCGAGAGCCGCATGTCATGGCCGAACGGCGGACGAAGCATTTTCTTTCGCGATCCCGACGGACATCTCGTCGAACTTCTGACTCGCGGGACGTGGAAACCGATTTGACCGCGGACAACCCTGTTGATGCATCTCATCTTTCCGTCGCGGTCACGCTGATGTTCCTGATGCTTTTACGGCGGCGTCACCATGTAACGGCACGCCGCATACGCGGCAGAACTTTGCATCGTCGGCGTGGCGTTCGGCCGAGCAGTTCGGACAACTGCGCGTCGAGGTCGAACGAGTTGCCAACGTCAGTTCTGCCGTCACGATTCCGGTGGGCACCGCGATGATGCCGTAGCCGATGATCATCACGACGCTGGCGATGAATTGTCCGAGCGGCGTTTTGGGCGACAGGTCGCCGTAGCCGACGGTCGTGAGCGTGACGATTGCCCAGTAGATGCTCGTGGGAATGCTGGTGAACCCGTGCTGCTCGCCTTCCACGAGATAGATGAGCGAGCCGAGAATCGTGACGAGGATGAGCACCACCAGCAGGAAGACCATCATCTTCGGACGGCTGGCGCGGAGCGCGCGGCGCAGCACGTTTTCCTGATCCAGATACGGCATCAGTTTCAACACCCGGAACACACGCAGCACGCGCAGCGAGCGCACCACGATGAAATACTCCGCGCCCGGCAGCAGCAGGCTGATGTAGGTGGGCAGAATGGCGAGCAGATCGACCACGCCAAAAAAACTGCGCGCGTAGCTCATCGGCGATCGCACACACCAAAGCCGAATCACGTACTCGACGGTGAACAGGATGGTGAAGAACCATTCCGCACCTTGCAGCGCATGACCCCAATCCGCGCGCACCGTGGCCACGCTGGCCAGCATCGCAGCCAGCACGCTGAGAAGGATGCTCACGATGAGCAGCACATCAAAAAGTTTTCCCGCTGGCGTGTCCGCCTCGAAGATGATGAGCCAGACTTTCTCGCGGAAGGACGGTGGCGGCACTGGATTCACGGAAGCTGGCTTAACGACTTGCCCGCGCAGTGGCAAGGCAAAGGGTCAATGCGGGTGTGATTGAGACGGACGGAACAATGGCACCGCGCCATTCGCGCGAAAGGAATTCACTTCATCGCCGCGCGCACCGCTTCTAGAATTTTCGCCGGCTCCATGCGCACTTTGTAATCCTTGTTCACATGTGCGTAGCGGATCACGCCGTTCGTGTCCGCGACAAAAATTGCGGGATGCGGCAGCAGGTGATGCGTCTGGCCCGAGGACGCTTCGAGATCGATTTTGTAAGAGTCCTTGTACTTCGTCACCGTGGCGTCATCGACGCGAAAGCCGATGCCAAAGGCGTTCACGGCTTGGGCGCTGCTGTCGGAGAACAGGCGGTAGCTGAGTTGCTCACGCTTCGGCGTTGCACGCAATTTTGCCGGCGTGTCCATGCTGATGGCGGCAAGTTGAGCGCCGGCGGCCTGCAAGTCCTTTTGAATTTCCTGCAATCCCTGCAAGTGGCGCGTGCAGAATGGACACCAGCCGCCACGATAAAACACCAGCACCGTCGGCTTTTCCGCGACGAGTTCGCGGAGTCGCACTTCCTTGTTCTGTTCACTGCGCACCGCGACATCGGGAATCTTCGCGCCGGCCGCCAGCGGCTTGGTCGCAATTTCCGCGCAGTAAGCCGCGGCGGCGGTGCAGGCCAGTAATGAAAGCGTTCGAATCATCATGGAGCCAAGAGTCGCGTGGCTTTGGTGATATTCAAGCGCGCAATCCTCACTGCAGGTGCGGGATGCCTCTGCGCAGACGCGGCGCTGCTCACCGCCCCGTTGCTTTTCGAAACGCGACGTGCAAATCCGACAGTCGATCCACTGAGGCCGGGTCGCTGCGAGCGAGGAGCGTCACAATGTTGTCGCGCTGATTGAAGAGCGGCCCAGCAGCTTCTCGTTGAGGAGCGGTGAGTGCCGACGCCCCTCCGCGATCCGCTTCCTCGCGCAGCGCAGTGAAAAACTGGCTGGCGGATTGGCGGGCGCGTTCGTAATCGCCACGGCGGGCATCAATCGTGGCGGAGGCGAGCGCGTTCTGGATCTCGCTGATGCGGAGTTCGGCCCGCGCGGCCGTTCGTTCCGTTTCGCTGCGGCTCGCCTTGAGCCACATGGGAATGAAACCCAGCAGGAACGCGAGGATGACGACGATGAAAGCGATGCCCGCATACTTCGCCATCGGACTTTTCGCTACGGTAGTTTTAATGTCACTCATGTTGAACTTCACTTTCCAATTGCGCGCCGTCGGGTGCCGCAGTCGCTGTTGATTTTCTTTTCAACATCGTCTCACACACCTTCGCCCAACAGGTTTGCCAGCCGCGCGGTCAATTTGCGGCGCGCCACGGAATAAGAAAAATATTTCAGGCCCAGTTCGTAATTCGTCTTCGCCCATTGCGCACGCATTTCCTTGTCCCGCAAAATCTCCCGCGTCTTCTTGATGACTTCCCGGGTTACGAGCTGGCTCATCTCGACGCACTCGAAACCAAGGGGGTCAATGTCGCGCGCATAGACCGAATAGGTGTTCACGACCACGGGCTTGCCAAAATAGACGGCTTCGAGAAAGGCGTTGCCAAATCCTTCGTAGTGACTCGGGTAGGTGACGAGATCAGCGTGCGGATAGACATCGAAGAGCGTGTAAGTCTTTTTCCCGTCCGGCGTCGTGCCCCGCGTTTCGCTCACGCGATCGGCGATGAAACGAACATCGATCCGCGCGTCCTCGATGCGTTCGCGGAGCATTTGCAGATAATCGTTTCCTTCATCGCCCGCGGCGTGGGAGATGACGAGCTTGGCGCGCGGGTCTTCCAAACGGCGCACGAGTTCGATGGCGTGCTCGATGCCTTTACGAGCCACGACGCGCGTGGGTTGCAGAATGAAAATGTCGTCTTCGCTCAGGCCGATTTCGCGCCGTAGATCGGCGTTGTAATCATCAATGCCCGGGGGCGGTGTTTCAAAGTCGATGATGTTGGGAATAATCACGGAGGGGAGACTGAACCGGCGCGCGAGTTCCTTTTGGCCCATCGAGTTGATGACCACGTGTTCGGTGTGCGGCAGCGTGGGCGGAAACGCGGCTTGCAGGTAATCATTCACCGCCGTGACCACGAACCGTTCGCGTTCCCAGGTAAAATCGTGATGGTGTGCGATGGTCGGCATCCCGGTCTCGGCCATCACCTCCGTCATGGCCAGCCCGAGTGGCACATGCATGGGGATGGCGAGGATGTTTTGCGGCACGAGCACTTCGAGCTGAAACTTTTCGATGAATTTATAGATATCGTCCTTCAACTGTTCCTTGATCGATTGGATCTGGTTCGTGACCGAACGCGCGCGCGTGGTCTGGCCGAAGAGATGCGTTTGCAAGGTGGCGACTTCCGAATGACCGAAGAACGCGAGCGGTGCGTGGTAGCTGATTTCTGCGGGAGTATCGAGCAGGCCCGCCATCCAGAAACAGGAATGCCCCATGTCCTCGAAGATGTGCGCCCACTTATCGGCTTCGAGCGTCACGCCATCGGTGCCGTGGAAACGGGTCGAAATGAAGCCGATGCGCTTCGGCGTGCCGCCGGAAAGAATTATTGTGCTCATATTTTTTCGCGAAGAGTGTTTGCCAAAAGTGATTTCCGGAGCGCAGAGCATCGCTCTGCGCGGAGCAATATTCCGCAACCGCTCCTTCTCCCGCCTCAATCCGGCGGCGGGTCCCGCCGCACCACGATGAACCAAACGCTCTTCGCGTCGCGGTCGCCGCCCACGATGCTCATAGCGTCCCCAATCGACTGCGACGTGCTGCTGATCGTTTCGCCATTCTCGAAGGCTATCACACGCCGGATGCCCGCCTGCGTTAAATCTATTTCCGCTTCCCGTTCGTTGCTCAGGCGCACCCGCTTTTTCTCGCCCGCCTTCAACTCGACTTCCTCGCGGTGAATCTCCCAGTAGCTTTGCCATCGGAAAACCGTGTGGAAATGCTGGCTGAGTTTCGGGCCGATCACGCGTGCGTCGGGTGAAGGCGGCGTGTCCTTGTCGTTGCCGCGCACGAGTTGCACGTAATACTTTAACGGCGCGCCGTCATTCTTCGCGGGTTGGCAGCCCGCCAGTAAAAGGAACAGCGAAATCACCCCGCAAAACAGATGGCCGCGCTTCGACATGCGGCGATTGAAGAACTTTCGTATCGTCGAAGTCCAGCCTGTTGCTGGTTTGCTCTCCACGGCTAGACTTTCGGAATGACAAAAGTAACGGAGGAACATCTCGCGTCGCTTTACCCAGCCGGGCGCGCTGCGGACGCGGTTATGCAACTGCGCGAATTGCTGGCCAAATACGCGGGCCTCAAATGCCCCGCTCCATCAAGCCCGCCGTTGCCGCTGACGCAACGCGACGCCTTACTCATCACCTACGGCGAACAGTTGAGCGAGGCGGGCACGCCGCCACTGCAAACGCTCGCGGCCTTCTGCGAACAGCATCTGCGCGGCGTGGTCAGCGGTGTTCACATCCTGCCTTTTTATCCGTTCACCTCGGATGACGGCTTTTCCGTCACGGATTTTATGGCGGTGAATCCGGCCCTCGGCGATTGGAACGACGTGCAACGATTGGCGAAGTCATTCGATCTGATGTTCGATGCCGTCTTCAATCACATGTCCGCCGAGAGTGACTGGTTTCAAAAGTTCCTCGCCGATGATGAATCGTTCCGCGAATTTTTTGTGTCGGTTGAAGGCGATCTCGACCTCTCGCAAGTCGTTCGCCCGCGCGCATTGCCGCTCCTCACAGAATTTCAATCCAAGGGCGGCGCGAAGAAAGTCTGGACCACGTTCAGCGCTGACCAGGTCGATCTCAACATCCAGAATCCTGCGGTGCTGCTGGCGTTGCTTGATGTGCTGCTGTTCTACGTGAGCCAGGGCGCGAAGTTCATCCGCCTCGATGCCATCGCCTTTCTCTGGAAAGAAATCGGCACGACCTGCCTGCACTTGCCGCAGACCCATCGCGTCATCCAACTCATGCGCGCCGTGCTCGACGAGGCCGCGCCCGGCGTGATGCTCATCACCGAGACGAACGTTCCGCATATCGACAACATTTCGTATTTCGGCGACGGCACGAACGAAGCGCACCTCGTCTATAACTTCGCGTTGCCGCCGCTCGTGCTGCACAGCATCGCCACGGGCAACGCCGAGAAGTTGACGCGCTGGGCGCAATCGCTCGAACTGCCGTCCGACCGCGTGACCTTCTTCAACTTTCTCGCCTCGCACGACGGCATCGGCGTGAATCCCGCCCGCGGCATTCTGACCGCGGAGGAAATCGACGCGCTGGTGGCGCGGACGCTGGCGCACGGCGGATTCATTTCCTACAAGCACCTGCCGGACGGCTCGAAAGTGCCCTACGAGATGAACATCGTTTACTTCGACGCGTTGAACGATCCGTCGGCGAAGGAATTGCCGGAGACGCAGGTCAATCGCTTCATGGTGTCGCAAGCCATCATGTTGTCGCTGACTGGCGTGCCGGGAATTTATTTCCACTCACTGTTCGGCTCGCGCAACGATCGGCAGAGCGCGCTTGATTCAGGCATCAACCGACGGATCAACCGCCAGAAATTCACGCGGGCCGAATTGGAGGCGAGTCTGGCGGACGGGCGTTCGCTCCGCGCCGGTGTCTTCGAGCGGTATCGCGTTTTGCTCCACGCCCGCCAAAGCCATCCGGCCTTCAGCCCGGACGCCGAGCAGCAAATATTCGATGCAGACAAGCGTGTCTTCGCCCTCCTGCGGGCCGCAAAATCCGGCCATGATTGGGTGCTCTGCCTTCATAACGTCACGGGCGGACCCGTCACAATGCGGCTCGCCACAGAGATCGCGGGCGGCGCATCGGCCGAAGTTTGGACGGAACTGCTCTCGCGAGTGTCGTGTCCAGTTTCGGAAGACGGAACTGTTTCAGTCACGCTGCGACCTTACGAAATCAATTGGCTTGCGGCGCAAGGGCCGCGTCCGTTGGAAATTATCGTGACCGGCTGAGCGTGATTCCGCGCATTATCTTCTCTCCGACAACCAGCCCAGCAGTTCGCGCCAGTCGCCGGAAAGCCCGGCCTGACTCTTGGAAACAAGTTGCCACGCCTGCCACCCGTGAGCGCGCGCCGGTTGAATGTCGTTGTCGAGACGATCTCCGACCATGAGGGTTTCGCCGGGACTGATGCCGCGCGCTTCGAGCCGCGCCGTGAGAATTTGAAATACGTGCGAGTCGGGTTTGCTGAAGCCGTTTTGAAACGACCAGAAGCACAGATGCGGATCGAAGAGGGACAAGTTCAACCCCGCGCCATGCAAAGCCTCGCCCAATTCGCGCAAGGTGTAGTGCTGGGAGTTTGAGGCGATGCCAAGCGGACTGCCTTTTTCATTCAAGTGGCGCAAGCACTCTCCGGCGTGATCGGCGAGCCGCAGCGTCCGCCCGATCTGCATTTGCCGGAATATAAACTCCTCGAACTTCTTCGTCGGCCAGCGCGAGAGACCGGGCAGCACCTCGGAAACAATCGAAGGCCAGAGAATCTCCGGGCATCGAATTCCGCGCACGCGCGCGGCGGCGTGTTGCTGCGCGATGACCTGGCTGGAACGGACGGAAAATTCCGTCCTGCTGAGCGAGGGCGGCTCGCCCAGCATTTCCGCGAACAGCTCTGTCCAGCGCGCCTCTGCGTCCGCGGGCGGCGCGCCCACCTGCAACAGCGTGGCATAGACATCGAAAATAATGGCTCGGACCTTCATGACTTCGTGCTCCATAAAAGCGGAAAGAGATTGCTCGAAGCCAGTTTGCTTTTGATGAATCCGTTTTGAATGGCGGCGGACGAAACATAACGGGCGGGGCCAGGTGAAGTTTGCAGTGCGCGGAAAAATTGCCGCGCATAGGCGGTGCCGCTCAGCCAGCGATTCGCTGAACGCGGCCACGGTGTGAGACGCAGTTCGCCCGACGCCGCGCGCTCCCGCCACGTTTGCAAAAAGGGATTCAGCGGCGCGCACGCCGGCCAGGATTCCGCCGCGGGATACGCCAGGACTTCCAGTTGCGCGGTCAAGGTCAGCCTGCTGAATGGCACGGGCTTGGACGGGCCATTCGCCAGCAGGACGGGCCTTCCCGCGAGGGCTCGACACGCGGCGGGCAACTGCTTTCTCCACGCCTCGAAGAGTTTTTCCTGCCGGGCACGCTCGGCGTCCGCGTCGAACAGCTCGGTCGTGACCAACACTTCGTCATAGCACTGCGGGAAACGAAATCCGAAGCGGCGCAGGTCGGGAGCGATATTGGGAATGGCCCGTGCAATCAAGGGGCGCTTCGAGGTCGCGGCTTCGAGATAGGGCAGTCCAAAGCCTTCCTGAATCGAAGTGAGCATCACCGCTTCGCTCGCCGCGAGCAGTTCGGGCACGGATGGTTTGCGCGCTTCGTCTCCGGCCAGCACGCCCAGCCGGAGCCGCCAGTGATGCCGATGAGCCGCAGTGGCGAGTTTGTCCGAGTAAGCCTTTTCATCGGCCGAACTCACCCCGCCCGTCGTGACCAGCCAGGCTTCCGGTCGCAACCAGCGCGTGAGCAGCAACGCCTCGGCGACATTCTTCCGCCGCAACAGCCGGCACGGAAGAATCCAAACCGGCGCATCGGTTCCGAGTTTGCGTCGGAGCCATGAGCGCGCCTCCCGCAACCGCGCCACGCTGGGCGTGGCCGGCGCTTCGGTGAGATTGGGCAGCCAGGTCACGCACTGGCGCAGATGCCCGCGCAGTTGCGCGGCGTCCGAGTTGTTGATGGTGAAATGATGAATCGTTCTCGCCGCGGGGAAGAGGGTGCGTGCGACTGAGGTGAGCGTAGGGAACCCGGAGCGATTCATTTCCGGCCAACGCCGCCAGCGATTATCGAACCACCAATCGTGATGATGGGCGGCCAGCGGAACGCTCCGCTCGTCACACGCCTGCATGAGTTCGCGGGTGAGAATCAGATTGCGGCCGATGCCGAGATTGTGCGCCCAGACCACGGTGTTTTGGGCGTTCGCGTCCGCCAGCAATGTTTCCAGCCCAGTGCGAATCCGCTTCGTGACGGCTGCGGGCGAGCGCTTCTGCTCGGAGAGATAATTGAAACCCGGCTCGACAAAAAATTCCATCGGCGTCGGGGCAACGTGTCGGGTTAAGAATTCATTCCACTTCCTGTCCTTGGCCTCGCCGACGGCGACGACGATCTGCTCAATCGCGCCACTGCTGGCTTCCACGAGATGCGGCGTGGCCAATTCAATGATGCGCCGGATGCCGCCGGGCCGCAGATGGTAGTGAACGATGATTAGCTTCATGCCGAGCGCAATGAGAGCACCGAAGATGACTTGATGGAAGATTACTCCCGCCGCCCCGCAGGGCTGACGCATTCCCAAAACCAAAATCATCAGTCTCATCACGATCCTCGAAGCGGTGCCCGACCCGCGCGTGGCCCGCACCCGCGAGCCTGATCTGGTCGGTTGCTCGTCATCGCGCTCTGCACGCACTTGTGCCGCAGCGGGAGTTTTTAGGACATGGAGGAGTTCACGCGCGTGCGCCTCATTACCTCCGCCAACTACTCGCCAGTTAAGATGCATCAGCCCGGCCAGTCCCTGGCTTGACCCACGAGAACCCGCTGGTATACCAGCGGCACTCCAAATCGAAATGAAAGTTGCCGGCAACCCGAGTTCGCTCCGCCACCGGGCGTATCAACACATCCAGCGGAAGATTCATTGCGGTGAACTTCCCGCCGGGCACGTCGTCTCGGAGAACATTCTCGCGCCGGAAATCGGGATGAGCCGCACGCCCGTCCGCGAAGCCATCCAGCATCTGGAGCATGACGGTCTGCTCGGGCAGGTGCCCTGCTACGGCACGGTGGTCCGCACGCTGTCGCGGCGCGACCTGAAGGATCTCTACGAACTGCGCTCGCGCCACACGCCTACGAGACGGCGGAGGTGTGGCTTGAAGCGGGCGATTGGTTCGTCTGGCAGCTCGTCGGCGGGGCTGCGGATGCTCTCCCGCGTTCCACCTGTCAGGCCGGATACAAAGGGATGTGGAGCGCGACGGACGGTTATCCGTCCGAAGATTTTTTGCGTGCGGTGAACCCAAAGTTCGCGCGCGTCGTGCAGGACAAAATGCCCGGGCGTCTGCTCGCGCCTGGCGTCTCTGCCGGCGGGCTACCGCATCACAACCCGCTCGTCGTACCGGTCTATGCCGACGTGCTCGGCGAAAACATCACCGTTAATCCGAACAAGCAAGGCCCCGCGCTCGGAGCCGCGATTCTCGGAGCGCTGGCGGCCGGCGCGTTTGCCTCACCCGGCGAGGCCATCCGCGCGATGGCGACTCCCAAACCCGGCCGTGCCGTCCGTTTTCAAACCGCACCGCGCGCACCGTGCCGCCTACGACACGCTCTACCGCGAGTATCGGCCGCTCGGCGTCTTCCTCTCCAGCAAGGCCACCTGATGAACCATTCTCATTCCACGCTGCGCTGCCGCAGACTGCGCGCCGCTCTGCTTACGCTCGCGCTGACCACGGTGGTCGGAGTGTTCGGTGCGGCACCCCATCTGCCGCCGGGCATCAAACCCTTTGCCTTCAGTGGCTCCGAAAGGGCGCGGGCCGCTCGCGCTGGTGAACCTGAATCATCAGGCGCTCGCCGGGCGGATTTTTTTAATCCCGGGAAAAATCCTCCGCACCAACCCATGAACGCAACTCGACGGAAGAAAAACGAAGTGCAGCTCGTCGCCAGCGGCGATCTGCGGTTGTCCGCAAATCAAGTCTGCTGGCCGGCGCAGGCAGCGATGGAGAAGGCGCTCGGCCAGCCGGTGGAAACCACGTTGCACGATGTGCGCTGGGGCGCGGACATCCAGGTCGCCTACGCGAAAGACGCGGCGGCGGGGGACGAGTGTCTGTTTGCGAAGGCCGCCTTCGCCCGCGCGCTCGGCCTGCGCGTGAATCTCTGCGGCACGCGCGACCGGAAACGCGCTTGGAACCAAATCGCATGACCCGAAGCACTGCATCCACTTCCTGGCGCTACGCGTGGTTCATCGTGGCGCTGCTCTTTCCCGTCGCGCTGCTGAACTACCTCGACCGGCAGATGCTCGCGACGATGAAGGCGTCGATGGTCGGCGACATTCCGAGCATCGCGAACAGCGCCGACTGGGGCATGGTGCTGGCCTGCTTCAAGTGGACTTACGCACTGCTCAGTCCGTTCGGCGGCTACATCGCGGACCGCTTCAGCAAGCGGGTCGTCATTTGTTCGAGCCTGCTCGTGTGGTCGGCGGTGACGTGGTGGACGGGACACGTCACGAGCTTTAACGAACTCATCGCCGCGCGCGCGCTGATGGGTGTGAGCGAGGCGTTCTACATCCCCACGGCGCTGGCGCTGATTTCCGAATATCACCAAGGCCCGACCCGCTCCCGTGCGATCGGCTTTCATCAGGCTGGCATTTACGTGGGGCAAATCCTCGGCGGCTTCGCGGGCTACGCAGCGGATTCGCCGGCGCACGGCTGGCGCTGGGTTTTCAGCGCGTGCGGAATAATCGGCGTCATCTACGCGCTGCCGCTCTTCGCGCTGCTCCGCGATCCCGCGCCGAGGCAGGCAGAATCAGCCACCGCGGTCGCTCCCGCGCCGAAGGAGAACGTCTTCCGCGGCCTGCTGACGAACCGCAACTTCCTCCTCCTCGTGCTCTACTTCACGCTGCCCGCCATCGCGGGCTGGGTCGTGCGCGATTGGATGCCGGCGATCCTGAAAGAAAAATTCAGCCTCGGCCAGGGACAGGCCGGCGTGAGCGCAGTGCTCTATGTGCAGATCGCGGCGATCATCGGCGTCATCGTCGGCGGTACGCTCGCCGATCGCTGGATGCGCACCAGCGTGCGCGGGCGCATTTTCACGAGCGCCATCGGCGTCGCGCTCTTCCTCCCCGCGCTCTTCAGCGTGGGCAATGCGGGCACGCTCACCGTGGCCATCGCGGGACTGATCGTCTTTGGCTTCGGCTGGGGATTTTTTGACTGCAACAACATGCCGATCCTCTGCCAGATCGCGCGGCCCCAGTGGCGGGCGACCGGCTACGGCATCATGAATCTCGTGAGCATCTCCTGCGGCGGTTTTGGCGACTGGGCCTTTGGCGCAATGCGCGACCGCGACGTGCCGCTGAACCTGATCTTCGGCGGCTTCGCGGGCGTGGCCTTGCTCTCCGTTTTCATCGTGCTGCTCATCCGCCCGCGCGAAGCGATCCAACCTTAAATGAACCAACCCAAATACCACGGCATCATCCCGCCGATGCTCACGCCCTTGAGCGACCGCGACACGCTCGATGTCGCCGGTCTTGAGCGATTGATCGAACACATCCTCGCCGGCGGCGTGCATGGCCTCTTCATCCTCGGCACCACCGGCGAAGGGCCGAGTCTCAGCTATCGTCTGCGCCAGGAACTCATCGAGCGCACCTGCCGCCAGGTAAACGGGCGCGTGCCCGTGCTCGTCGGCATCACCGACACGGCGTTCATCGAATCGGTGAAGGTCGCCCGCTGGTCGGCCGACGCGGGCGCGGATGCCTTGGTTGTTGCGCCCCCCTATTACCTGCCCGAGGCGCAGCCCGAATTACAGGAATACATTACGCATCTCGTGCCCGAACTGGCGCTCCCGCTCTTCCTCTACAATATGCCGGCGCTGACGAAGGTCGCGTTTGAGCCGGAAACCGTCCGCCAGGCGATGGATGACCCGCGCATCATCGGCCTCAAGGATAGCTCGGGGAACATGACCTATTTCCATCGCCTGGCGGCCCTGCTCAAGCACCGTCCCGATTGGGCGTTGCTCATGGGCCCGGAAGAACTGCTTGCCGACGCCATCTTCGCCGGTGGCCACGGCGGAGTGAATGGCGGCGCGAACCTCTTCCCCGGCCTGTATGTGAAGCTCTTCGAGGCGGCGCGAGCGGGCGATTTGGCGCGTGTTCGCACCCTGCACGCTCAAGTGATGACCGTGAGCGAACGACTCTATCGCGTCGGCCGTCATTCCTCCGCGCTCATCAAGAGCCTCAAGTGCGCGCTCTCACTGCTCGGCGTGTGCGATGATTTTATGGCCGAGCCGTTTCAGCGGTTCCGCGAACCGGAGCGCCAGCGAGTCCGTGAAATTCTCGGCGAGCTTGGACCAATCGACCTCACTCCGTGAATCGCTTCGCATTCTGATTTCATTGGTCGCGATGGTGGGAGGCGGGCGAATTGGATACCTGCTGAAAACTTAGCCACCGCCGCTGACTGGACGCACAATCGAACCACTGCTCGACGAAGCCATGCACGCGCTCGACGACACCGACCGCGCCTCCGTCCTGCTCCGCTATTTCGAGAACAAATCTCTCCGCGAAGTCGGCGAACAACTCGGCACCTCAGAAGACGCCGCGCAGAACCGCGTGAGCCGCACCGTGAGCGCCATCGGTGC